>NZ_JBEYSO010000045.1:0-42888 GCF_040642675.1 Micromonospora sp. NPDC047738 | reverse complement strand
CAGCAGCCGGACCAGCATCCGCCCGGTGGTGGTCTTGCCGCAGCCCGATTCCCCGACCAGGCCCAACGTCTCCCCCGGCCGGACGTCGAAGTCCAGCCCGTCGACGGCGCGGACGGCGCCCTTGGCCCGAAACCCGTCGCGCACCGGGAAGTGCTTGGTCAGCCCGCGCACCTTGAGCAGTGGTTCGGTCATTGCGCGACTCCCACCTGGGCGATGTCCTGCTGGTAGAGCCGGGTGCGCTCCTCGGCCGGCAGGTGGCAGGCGACCAGGTGTCCCGCCTCCCCGGCCGGCCGCAGCTCGGGCACCTCGGTGCGGGAACGGTCGCCGTTGCGGTCGGCGTAACGGCAGCGTGGGTGGAAGGCGCACCCGGAGGGCAGGTTGATCAACGAGGGCGGGTTGCCCTTGATCGGCACTAGGTCCGCGTCCGCGTCACCGTGCAACGACGGCACACTCGACAACAACCCCCACGTGTACGGATGCTGCGGCCGCCGCAACACCTGCTCCACACTCCCGTGCTCGACCGCCCGCCCCCCGTACATCACCAACACGTCATCGGCGACCTGCGACACCACACCCAGATCGTGGGTGATCAGGATGATCGCCGACCGGAACTCCTGCTGAAGGTCTTCGAGGAGGTCCAGGATCTGCGCCTGCACCGTCACATCCAACGCCGTCGTCGGCTCATCGGCGATCAACAGATCCGGATCGTTCACCAACGCCATCGCGATCATCGCCCGCTGCCGCATCCCACCCGAGAACTCGTGCGGATACTGGTCGAACCGCTTCCCCGGCTGCGGAATCCCCACCCGACCCAACATGTCCACCGCCCGGCCGCGGGCCTCCCGCCGGCTGGCCCTCGGATGATGCACCCGATACGCCTCAGCGATCTGCCTACCCACCGTGTAGTACGGATGCAGGGCCGACAACGGATCCTGGAAGATCATCGCCATGTCCCGGCCCCGCAGGCGCCGGACCTCCTCCTCCGGCAGGCCGACCAACTGACGGCCGCCCACGGAGATCTCCCCGCTGATCGTGGTGCGCTTGGCGTTGTGCAGACCGAGGATGGCCAGCGAGGTGACACTCTTGCCCGAACCGGACTCCCCCACGATGCCGAGGGTGCGACCCCGCTCCACCGAGAACGACACCCCATCCACGGCGCGAACCACACCGTCCTCGGTGTCGAACCGCACCCGCAGGTCCTTGACCCGCAGGTAGGGACCCTCGCCAGAGCGCTGCTCCGGCACCGCTGGGCGGTCCGGTTCCCCGGACGGCGCCGACTCCGACCTGCCCACGACCGCCTCCCCCTCAGTGACGAAGAGAACTTACAGCAAAGTTCTGGAGGCGAAAATAAGCTACAAAACGTGGGATGTCAGCGGCCTGAGCGTAACGAGTGGGTTTCGGGCTTGACCAGCCCCTCAGCAGGAGATTCACGTCCGCAACTCGATGTCTTCGTGCCGTGAGCGCACCGCAAGTGTGACGATGAATGCGCCAGTCACGTGAGGATTCCCGCCGGCATGAGGTGGAGGTGACCATGACCGCGGCGGTGTTCGACCACAACGGCCCGTGGACCGAAGAGGAGTACCTCGCCCTCGGCGAGACGCAGCAGCGCGTCGAACTCTTCGACGGGAGCCTTCACGTGACGCCAGCCCCCACGCCGCGGCATCAGCGGATCTCACGCAAGCTCGGCAACATTCTCGAGGCGGCCGCCGAAGCCGTGGGGCTGGAACTGCTGGAGGCGGTGAACGTGCGGCTCCGGCCCGGCCGCATCCCCATCCCCGACCTCGTCGTCACCGAGCCGGTTGACCTCGATGAACTCATCATCGAGGCGGATGCGGTGCGGCTGGTCTGCGAGATCATCTCGCCGAGCAATGCGGCCACCGACAAGGTGCTCAAGATGCACTACTATGCCGCCGCCGGCATCGAGTGGTACCTACTGGTCGCGCAGGAGACTGGCAGCTTGCGCCCTTACCGTCGCCGGGGCGGCCACTACACCGAACAGTCCGTCGCCAAGCGGGGCGAGGTGCTGGAGCTGAGCGACCCCGTGCGGGCGACGATCCGGCCCGAGGATCTCGTCTCCTGACGGATGTCGGTGCGCTCGCCTAGGGTCGGGCGCATGAGCGAGTTCGACGCGGCGAGCGCCGCCGTCCAGGCCGCCCTCGACGCGGGAGCCCGATACGCGGACGCCCGGGTGATGCACCGCCGCTACGAGTCGATGTCGGCCCGCAACGGCGACATCGAGGAGCTGACCCAGGACGAGAGCATCGGGCTGGGTGTCCGGGCGCTGGTCGGATCGAGCTGGGGCTTCCACGCCGTACCCGATCTGTCGGACGCCGCGGCCCGCGATGCCGGGCGGCGTGCCGCGGCGATCGCCGCCGCGAGCGCGCGGGTCCCCGGCCCGCCGATCGACCTGGTCCCCGTCGCGGCCACCGTGGCGAGCTGGGCCTCCGGGTGCGAGGTGGACCCGCTCGGTGTCGCCCTCTCCGACAAGGGCGACCTGCTGGTCCGCGCCACGGAGACGATGCGCGCGCACGGCGCCGACCTGGCCGAGGGGCTCTACCAGATCTGGGACACCGCCAAGTGGTTCGTCTCCAGCGAGGGGCACCGGATCGACCAGCGCATCCGGGAGTGCGGCGGCGGCATCTCGGCGACCTCGATCGGCGACGGCGAGACCCAGCGGCGGTCCTATCCGAGTTACCGCGGGCAGTACGGCACCACCGGCTGGGAGCTGGTCACCTCGCTCGACCTGCCCGGGCACGCCGCCCGGATCGCCGAGGAGTCCCGGGAACTGCTCACCGCCCCCGAATGCCCGGCCGACGAGACCGACCTGATCCTCGGCGGCGAGCAGCTCGCCCTGCAGATCCACGAGTCGGTCGGCCACGCCATCGAGCTGGACCGGATCCTCGGCTGGGAGGCCGCCTTCGCCGGGACGTCCTGGCTCGACCTGACCCGGCTCGGCGCGCTGCGCTACGGCTCCGAGCTGATGAACATCACCATCGACCCGACCATCCCCGGGGCGCTGGGCAGCTTCGGCTTCGACGACGAGGGCTCCCCGGCGGTCAAGCGGGACGCGGTCCGCGCCGGGCGCTGGGTGGGGGTGCTCGCCGGCCGCGACTCGGCCGCCGTCGCGGGTCTCGGCTACGGCGGCAGCGTACGGGCGGACGGCTGGGCGCGGCTGCCGATGGTGCGGATGACCAACGTGGGCCTCGAACCGGGCCCGCACACCCTCGACGAGATCATCGCGGCCACCGACGACGGGGTGCTGATGGACATCAACCGCTCCTGGTCGATCGACGACAAGCGACTGAACTTCCAGTTCGGTTGCGAGGTCGGCTGGGAGGTCAAGAAGGGCCGGCGGGGGCGGATGCTGCGCAACCCCACCTACACCGGGATCGGGCCGGTCTTCTGGCGCTCGATGGACATGCTCTCCTCGGAGATCGTCCCGTGGGGCACGCCGAACTGCGGCAAGGGCCAGCCCGGCCAGGTCGGACACACCGGCCACCCGGCCGCACCGGCCCGCTTCCGAAACGTCCGGGTGGGGGTACGGGCATGAGCGAGCGTCAGCGAGCGAATCATCAACGCAGTGCGGAGGTGCCTCATGCCGGCGCCGAGCGGAGCGAGGTGACGGCATGAGCGAGCGAATCATCAATGCAGTGCGGAGGTGCCTCATGCCGGCGCCGAGCGGAGCGAGGTGAAGGCATGACCGAGCGTCAGCGAGCGAATCATCAATGCAGTGCGGAGGTGCCTCATGCCGGCGCCGAGCGAAGCGAGGTGACGGCATGACCGAGCTGGACATCGCCGGGCACGTGGTGGAGCTGGTCCGCCGGCTCGCCGGGCCGGACGCGCAGGCCGAGGTCACGGTGACCCGCGCCGACCTGGCGCTGACCCGGTTCGCGAACTCGTTCATCCACCAGAACGTCGCCGAGTCGGGCACGGCGGTGCGGCTGCGGCTGCACGTCGACGGGCGGACGGCCGCCGGCAGCGGCAGCCTGGTCGACACCGACGGGCTGACCGCCCTGGTCGAGCGGACCCTGGCGGCCGCCCGGCTCTGCCCACCCGATCCGGCCTGGCCCGGGCTGGCCCCGCCGTCGCCGGTGCCGGCGGGCGCGGTCTTCGACGAGGCCACCGCGTTCGCGGAGCCCGATGAGCGAGCCGCCCGGGTACGCGCCTTCGTGGACGCGGTCGGCGGGCTGGAGGCGGCCGGCTACTGCCGGACGGCGTACCGGTCGGGGGCGTTCGCCAACTCGGCCGGCCATTCCGCGTCGGGTCGGATGGCGGAGGCGGCGATGGACGGCATCGCGCGTGCCGGCGGAGCGGACGGGGTGGCCCGGCGCTGCGCCGACCGGCTCGCCGAGCTCGACGGCGCCGCGCTCGGCGGCCGGGCGGCGGCGAAGGCGCGGGCCGCGGCGGATCCGGTCGAGCTGCCCCCGGGGCGCTACGAGGTCGTGCTCGAACCGGCCGCCGTCGCCGACCTGCTGCAGAATCTCTCCTGGTTCGGCTTCAACGGCAAGCGGTACGCCGAGCGGCAGTCCTTCGCCGAACTGAGCGTTGCCCAGTTCGACCCGGCCGTGACCCTGGTGGACGATCCGCTGCACGGCTCGGCCCTGCCGTATGACCTGGAGGGCACCCCGCGACACGCACTGACCCTGGTCGACGCCGGCACCACCAGGGCGGTGACCCACGACCGGCGCAGCGGCGCCGAGGCGGGGGTGGCGTCCACCGGGCACGGGATTCCTGGCGCCGCCACCTTCGGCCCGATCCCGACCAACCTCCGCCTGCTTCCCGCCGCCGCCCGCACGGCCGGTGGTGACAGCCCGGCCCCGGTGGGTGGACCGGCCGAGGGGATTGCGGCGGGCGGCCCGACCGGTGGCACCCCGGCGGGGGCGGTGGCCGATGCGGACACCGCGGCGCTGGTCGCCGGGGTGGAGCGCGGGCTGCTGGTCAGCGACTTCTGGTACACCCGGGTGCTGGACCCGAAACGCCTGGTCATCACCGGGTTGACGCGGAACGGGGTGTGGCTGGTCGAGGACGGGGTGCCGACCCGGGCGGTCCGCGACTTCCGCTTCACCGAGTCGTACCCCCGGGCCCTGGGGCCGGGCCGGGTGCTCGGCCTGGGCCGGCTGCCGCTCCGCCAGCCGGACCGGACGGACGGCGTCTGGTGGGAGGCGCCACCGCTACGGCTGGCGTCGTGGAACTTCACCGGCGGCGCGTCCGGGTGACCCGGGCCGGACACCCGGACGCGACCCTGCCTGCTGCGGCGGACAGCCGCGCTACCCGCTACGAACTTGATGGCGTGGCCGACTAACCGTCTCCCTGATTCATTGTCGTCATCAAGTTCGTAGCGTCCGGAGAGACTTGCCGGGGCCCGTGACGGTGTACCGGAGGCAGCCGCTGGCCCGGGCCGCGACAGCCGCTCGGATATTGATCATGGCTCGGGTCTTTCCAACGTGCGGGACACACGGGACACTGCGTTGCGCGGCCGGGCCGCGAAGATCGGCGTAACGTGTGTCATTTAGCTGCGCCGGTTCGCCGGCGCGGTCGCATGCGTGCGCAAGACGTGGCAGTGGACGCGGTCTCGCCCGGTCCGCTGGCCGGTACGGAAGGTGATCCGCCGCCCCCGCGAGGGCGCCGTCAGGGAGACGACTCGAATGACATCAACGGCAACGAGGCCGCGGGGGGCGCGGGCACGCGCCGCGATCGCGGCGAAGACGTTGCGAACCGACCGCTGGTGGCTTGCGCCACTGATCACCGTCGTCGGGCTCAGCGCCTGGGTCATCTACGCGACGGTCCGGGTCTTCATGCACAAGTGGTACTGGGTCGACGAGTTCCACTACCTGACGCCGTTCTACTCCCCCTGCGTGACCGACCGGTGCGTCGAGGGCTCCGCCCACGTCGGCACCTTCCTGCCCGGCTGGTGGATCATCCCGGACGCGGCGCTGACCCTGCCGTTCCTGCTGCTGTTCCGGCTGACCTGCTACTACTACCGCAAGGCCTACTACCGGTCGTTCTGGTTCACGCCGCCGGCCTGCGCGGTCCCGGACGGGCACCAGGCGTACGGCGGGGAGACCCGATTCCCGCTGCTCGGACAGAACCTGCACCGCTACTTCTTCTACGCCGCCGCGATCATCTCGATCATCAACACGTACGACGCGATCTACGCCTTCCACTCCCCCAAGGGCTTCGGCTTCGGGCTCGGCAACCTGGTCCTGCTGGCCAACGTGGTGATGCTCTGGGCGTACACGATCTCCTGCCACTCCTGCCGGCACATCATCGGCGGGCGGCTCAAGCACTTCTCCAAGCACCCCTTGCGATACAAGGGCTGGACGTTCGTCTCGTGGCTCAACGTCCGGCACATGCAGCTCGCCTGGATCACCCTCGGCACGCTGGCGCTCACCGACTTCTACGTCATGGCGGTGGCGGCCGGCTGGTTCAACGACCTGCGGTTCATCAACTAGAGGCCCGGACATGACTGAGACCCGAATCGAACGACACCACTACGACGTCGTCGTGATCGGCGCCGGCGGCGCCGGCCTGCGCGCGGCGATCGAGGCCCGGCTGACCGGCAAGAAGACCGCGATCATCTCGAAGTCGCTCTTCGGCAAGGCGCACACCGTGATGGCCGAGGGCGGCGCCGCCGCCGCGATGGGGAACGTGAACCCGCGCGACAACTGGCAGGTGCACTTCCGCGACACCATGCGCGGCGGCAAGTTCCTCAACAACTTCCGGATGGCCGAGCTGCACGCGAAGGAGTCGCCGCAGCGGATCTGGGAGCTGGAGACGTACGGTGCGCTCTTCGACCGGACGAAGGACGGGAAGATCTCCCAGCGCAACTTCGGCGGCCACGAGTACCCGCGGCTGGCGCACGTCGGCGACCGGACCGGCCTGGAGCTGATCCGGACTCTCCAGCAGAAGATCGTCTCCCTTCAGCAGGAGGACAAGCGGGAGTTCGGCGACTACGAGGCCCGGATCAAGGTCTTCGCCGAGACCACCATCACCGAACTGCTGCTCGACGGCGACCGGGTCGCGGGCGCGTTCGGCTACTACCGGGAGTCCGGCGAGTTCATCCTCTTCGAGGCACCGGCCGTGGTGCTGGCCACCGGCGGCGTGGGCCGCTCCTACAAGGTCACCTCGAACTCCTGGGAGTACACCGGGGACGGTCACGCGCTGGCGCTGCGCGCCGGAGCGACGCTGATCAACATGGAGTTCCTCCAGTTCCACCCGACCGGCATGGTCTGGCCGCCCTCGGTGAAGGGCATCCTGGTCACCGAGTCGGTCCGCGGCGACGGTGGGGTGCTGAAGAACTCCGAGGGCAAGCGGTTCATGTTCGACTACGTGCCGGACGTGTTCCGCAAGCAGTACGCCGACAACGAGGCGGAGGCGGACCGCTGGTACAAGGACCCCGACAACAACCGGCGTCCGCCCGAGCTGCTTCCCCGCGATGAGGTGGCGCGCGCCATCAACAGCGAGGTCAAGGCCGGTCGGGGCACCCCGGCCGGCGGCGTCTACCTGGACATCGCCTCCCGGCTGCCGGCCGAGGAGATCCGCCGCCGCCTGCCGTCGATGTACCACCAGTTCAAGGAACTGGCCGACGTCGACATCACCAAGGAGCCGATGGAGGTCGGCCCGACCTGCCACTACGTGATGGGCGGCGTCGAGGTGGACCCGGACTCCGGCGCGGCGGCGGGCAGCGTACGCGGGCTCTTCGCCGCCGGTGAGGTGTCCGGCGGCATGCACGGCTCCAACCGGCTCGGCGGCAACTCCCTCTCGGACCTGCTGGTCTTCGGCAAGCGGGCGGGTGGCCACGCCGCCTCGTACACCGATCAGCTGGCCGCGCGCCCGAAGGTCGCGGTCGCCGCCGTGGAGGCCGCGGTGGAGACGGCGCTGGCGCCGCTGCAGCGGGACACTGGGGAGAGCCCGTACGTCCTGCAGCAGGACCTCCAGGCGGTGATGGGGGAACTGGTCGGGATCATCCGGCGCGAGGGTGAGCTGGCCGACGCCCTGGGCAAGCTGGCGGAGCTGCGGGAGCGGGTGGCCAAGGTGAGCGCGGCCGGCGGACGGCGCTACAACCCGGGCTGGCACCTGGCGCTGGACCTGCGCAACATGCTGGTGGTCTCGGAGTGCACGGCGAAGGCCGCCCTGGAGCGGGCGGAGTCGCGCGGCGGGCACACCCGGGAGGACTTCCCGGCGATGGACCCGGCGTGGCGGCGGGTGAACCTGGTCTGCTCGCTGGACGGCGACGCGGTCCGGTTGGAGCGCAAGCCGCTGCCGAAGATGCGCCCGGAGCTGATCACCTTGTTCGACCGGGCGGAGCTGGCCAAGTACCTGACGGACGAGGAACTCGCCGAGTTCGACGCCCTCACCGAGGAGGCGGGCAAGTAATGGGGAACAAGCGACAGTTCCGCATCTGGCGGGGCGACGAGAGCGGCGGCGACCTCCAGGACTACACCGTCGAGGTCAACGAGGGCGAGGTCGTCCTCGACGTGATCCACCGGCTGCAGGCCACCGACGCGCCGGACCTGGCGTGCCGGTGGAACTGCAAGGCCGGCAAGTGCGGCTCCTGCTCGATGGAGATCAACGGCAAGCCGCGGCTGAGCTGCATGACCCGGATGTCGACGTTCGAGGAGAACGAGACCGTCACGGTCACGCCGCTGCGGACGTTCCCGATCATCCGGGATCTGGTCACCGACGTCTCGTTCAACTACGAGAAGGCCCGGGAGACCCCGGCGTTCGCACCGCCGGCCGACCTGGCCCCCGGCGAGTACCGGATGCAGCAGGTCGACGTCGAGCGCTCGCAGGAGTTCCGCAAGTGCATCGAGTGCTACCTGTGCCAGAACGTCTGCCACGTCATCCGTGACCACGAGGAGAACAAGCAGGCGTTCTCCGGTCCCCGGTTCTTCATCCGGGCCGCCGAGCTGGACATGCACCCGCTCGACGCGAAGACCGACCGCAAGGAGTACGCGCAGTCCGAGATGGGACTCGGCTTCTGCAACATCACCAAGTGCTGCACCGAGGTCTGCCCCGAGCACATCAAGATCACGGACAACGGGATCATCCCCATGAAGGAGCGGGTCGTAGACCGCAGGTACGATCCCCTCGTGTGGCTTGGTAGCAAGATCTTCCGGAGGGGTCAGGTGCCTCAAACCAGCGTGACCAGCGAGCACCACAGCGGCGGCGCGGGCTCCGCCCAGAGCGGGGTGCACTCGCACGCCGGCGGCTCGCACGACGCCCGGTCCGAGGCGCAGGCGCAGAAGGGCGTCAACTGGCACCGTCAGGTGCCGCACCCGACCACGCCCCCGCTCGACGCCAACGGCAAGCTGCCGCTGACTGAGCTGACCTTCGACAAGGCCGCCGCGCCGTCGCCGTTCGGTGACGACGTCACCTTCCCGCTGCCGCCGGAGCACCTCAACTTCGCGCACCCGCAGCAGGACCAGCCGAAGCACTGAGCAGCACGACAACGAAGACGGGGGCCGCGGCACACGCCGCCGGCCCCCGTCCCGTTTCCGCCCCCGCGTCCCCTTCCCCCGCTCAGGGGTTGGTGAGCAGGGGGCGCAGGGCGGCGACGATCGGCGCGTCGGCGGGGAGCCAGGCGACGGTGTCGAGCTCGGCGACCGAGAGCCAGCGCAGCTCGGAGTGCTCCAAGGCCTTCGGCTGGTCGCCATGGAGGAGGCGGGCCACGTACACCCGGAGGACGGAACGGCCGTGGGCCATCCGGACGTCCCGGCCGACCCGCGCGCCGATCTCCACGCGTACGTCGAGTTCCTCGGCGCACTCGCGGACCAGCGCGGTCGTCTCGTCCTCCCCCGGCTCGACCTTGCCGCCGGGGAACTCCCAGCGGCCGGCCACCTCCGGAGGTGCGGACCGTTCGCAGGCCAGGACCCTGCCGTCCGCGATGATGGCCGCCCCGACGACCACCTTCGGCTCCCGCCCGCCCTGCCCGTTGCCGCTAACCCGTTCGGTCCGCACGGGCGTCCAGGGTGCCAGATCAATCGGCGGTTTGGGTAGCTGAGCATCGCCGTCAGGTCAGCAGAACACGGAAGTGTGGGCGTGGACACACGATCTGTACGACGACAGACTAGAGGGCGTCGACTGGGACACGGGATGGCGACGATTTGGCCACAAGCCAGCAACGACGCCTGGGAGGTGCGGTGATGCGCGTGCTGTTCAGCGGCCGGGCGAAGCACGACTACCTCAGCGACGCGCTCGCCCTGCTGTCCGGGTGGACCCGGGAGGGTGAGGAGATCCGCCGGACACTCGTCCTGGACGACACCCAGCACGCCGCGTTGACCGAGCGGGTCAAGGTGGTCGCGGACGCGCTGCGCCTGCGGCCCGAGATCAGCCGCCGTGCCGACCGTACGCAGATCCGGGTGGGCCACGGCGACGGCGAGCCGCTGACGGAGGGTGAGGTGCTGCTGGCGGCCCGCATCGAGGACGCCGTCCGTGCGGTCACCGCACCCTGAGCCGGCTGGCGCGCGCCACCTACCGTCGGGGACATGACCACCCCGACGTACGACCGCAAGGAACAGTTCCAGCAGATCCAGAGCGGGCTCCTGGCCGGCGAGCAGATCATCGCCGTGTACGACGCGGTCGGCGCCGGCACCGGATTCATCGGCCTCACCGACCGCCGCGTGATCATTCAGGACCGGTCCTTCATCGGCAAGCGGTACGCCATCACCAGCATCCCGTACTCGAAGATCACCAGCGTCAGCGTGGTGAGCAACAAGTCATGGGGCGGCTCCTTCTTCTCCACCGGGGCGATCGCCATCCACGTCGGCGCGCAGACCTACGAGGTCGAGTTCCGGGGCGCGCAGAAGAGCCACCACGTGCACAACGTGATCCTCCACCACATCTCCTGACCCCTATCCTGATCAACCATGGCGGACCTGCACGCGCACCGGCCAGCGGACGTCGACCGGTTCCTGGCCGAGCTTGACCACCCGTTGAAGGCCGAGGTGGTCGCACTGCGGGCGATCATCACCGGGGTCGACGTGCGGATCACCGAGCAGATCAAGTGGAAGGCGCCGTCGTTCAGCCGGGGCGACTACATCGCCACCTTCAACCTCCGCGACCGCAAGCGGGTGCACCTGGTCTTCCACAACCCGCACCTGGCCACCATCGACAGCCCACTACTCGAGGGCACGTGGCCGGACCGCCGGATGGCGTACTTCGCCGACCTCGCGGACGTCGAGGCCAAGCGGGCCGAGCTGGAACGGGTGGTCGCGGAGATCATCCGGCGTAACGAGGCGGCGTGACGCCGGCCGACCGGCTCTTGGCGGCTCTCTACGACGTGGAGAACCCGTGGGGGCGCGACGACGAGTTCTTCCTCGGCGTGGTCGGCGCGGCTCCGGCGGCCCGCGTGCTCGACCTGGGCTGCGGGACCGGGCGGCTCACCCTGGCGCTGGCCGCCGCCGGTCACACCGTCACCGGGCTGGAGCCGCATTCGGCGTCCCTGGCCGCGGCCCGCAGCAAGCCGGGCGCCGACCGGGTCACCTGGATCGAGGGCAGCTCTGCCGACCTGCCCGACGCCGCGTACCAGGTGGCCCTGATGACCAGCCACGTGGCGCAGGAGATCCGGGGCGACGACGAGTGGGCGGGCACCCTCGCCGACCTGCGCCGGGCCGTGATGGACGGCGGGGCGCTGGCGTTCGACTCGCGCGACCCGGCGGCCCGCCGCTGGGAGCGCTGGACCCCGAGCGCTTCCCGCCGCCGGCTCACCCTGCCCGATGGCACCCCGGTGGACGCCTGGACCGAGCTGACCGAGGTACGCGACGGCCTGGTCAGCTACGTCCACCACTACCGGTGGCTGGACGGCGCGGAGCTGAGCAGCCCGGGCACGCTGCGCTTCCGGGCCGAGGCGGAGCTGCGCGAGTCCCTCGCCGGTGCCGGCTTCACCGTGGAGCGGGTGTGCGGCGGTTGGGCCGGCGAGCCGGTCGGCGCGAGCGACGACGGCGAACTGATCGTGGCCGCTCGGGCGGCCTGATCTCAGGCACTGTCCGGACCTGGGCGCTGCCCCTGGGGACTCCGACGGCGTCAGCGCCGGTAGGTCAGCTCGAAGTCGAGCGTCCAGTCGACCCCGTCCGCCGACTTCTCCCAGCTCGCGTCGATGGTGTCGCCGTCGGCGCTAAACGTCCCGGTGAACCGCTGGTGGAAGCCGGCCGCGTCGCGCCACATCCGCCAGACGCCGCCGGCGAACGTCATCCGGTAGACCCGGTGCACGCCGCGCGCATCGGCGTACAGCACGGAAAACTGCTCGTCGGCGTCGTCGAGGCCGACGAGTTGGGTGGTGGGGAACGGTGCGTTGTCCCGCCACGCCTGCGGCGCCGTGTCCGGCACCGGCTCGGCGTCGGTGAACATCCGCAGGTACTGGCCGCCCTCCACCCAGGTGACGTCCGTCCACCCGGTGCCGAGTCCCTCGACCTTCGGCCGCACCGTCCACCGTCCGACGAGCACGTCCAGCCGTGCGAGCGCGGGATGGCGTTCCCTCATCTCGGACCTCCTCCTGCCAGCGTCGGACTCACGCTAAGGCCCGGGCCCGACATCGGGGTGCCCGGCACAGGAACCTGCCTGGGATACTCGTCCGCATGCGGGGGCGGTTCGGGGTCGTCAAACGGTGGTGGAACGTCCGCCGGGTCCGTTGGGCGCTGCTCGCGGTCGCGGTCGGCGCGGTGGTGGCGACCGGCGGCAGCGTGGCCAGCGTGGCGTGGCTCCGCGGTGGCGCCGAGGGGCACATCTTCACCGAGGCCGACGTGCCGGAGGCGCCGGTCGCTATGGTCCTGGGCACCAAGGTGGAGGCGGACGGCAGCCCGTCGGCCTTCCTCACCGCCCGGCTGGAGCTCGCCCAGCGGCTGTTCACCGCCGGCAAGGTCCGGGCGATCCTGGTGTCCGGCGACAACATGAACGCCGACTACAACGAGCCGGAGGCGATGCGGCGCTGGCTGGTCGACCGGGGCGTGCCGACGGGCAAGGTGGTGCTGGACTACGCCGGCTTCGACACGTACGACTCGTGTGCGCGGGCCAAGCGGATCTTCGGGGTGGACCGGATGACGGTGGTGACGCAGTCGTTCCACCTGCCCCGCGCCGTGGCGCTGTGCCGGCACTTCGGCATCGAGGCCAACGGCGTCGGCGACGACACCGTCCGGCAGTACTCCAAGTGGCGGATCGGCTCGGTTCGCGAGTACGGCGCCTCGGTGAAGGCGGCGGTGGACGTGCTCTCCGGCCGCGACCCCGTCCGCCTCGGGCGCCGCGAGACCGGCGTCGACGACGCCCTCCGCGCCGGCTGACGGCGCTCAGCATGGCGGCCAGCCGCTCAACGCGGCAACTTTCCCGGAACTGCTGCCTCCCCCGCACTGCAGGCAGCAGTTCCGGGGAAGTTGCGTGAGATCACCCTGATCGCTTCGGCGATCATGAAGCCCTCCGGCGCGACCCGGACGGCGAGCGATATTCGCTTGTCAGCACCGGGAGAGTGAGCAGGTGGACGCCTTCGAGGATCTGCTCGCCCGCGCTTACGCCGACCCGGCGGTCGTCGGTCTGGTGTTGACCGGCTCGTACGCGCGCGGGATGGCGACCGTCCACTCCGACCACGATGTGCATGTGGTGGTCCGTTCCCGCGACGAGCGGTGGCACGCCACCCGGCGGACCGCCGAGCTGGACGAGATCGTCTGCACCGTGGACGAACTGGCCGACACCTCCGACCCCTGGCAGCGGTACGCGTTCCGCGGCGCCAAGGTGCTGCTGGACCGGCTCGGCGGGAACGTCACCGCGTTGGTGGAGCGACAGGCCGTACCCACCGAGGCGGAGGCGACCGCCTGGGCCCGGGACGCCCTCGACGGCTACCTGAACCTGGCGTACCGGGCGGCGAAGAGCCGGCGCGACGGGAATGAACTGGCCGCCACGCTGGACGAGCGGGAGAGCGTGCCGTGGCTCCTCACCGCGGTGTTCGCCCTGCACGGGCGGCTGCGGCCGTACAACAAGTACCTGCACTGGGAGCTGGAGACGTACCCCTTGCCCGGGCCCTGGACGGCAGTGGCCTTCCCAGCGCGGGCGCTGCGTGACCCGGTCGGGCTGTTCTCCGACGTGGCACGCCTGGCCCGGGAGCGCGGACACGGCGACGTGCTGGATGGTTGGGGCGACGATCTTGCGCTGCTCCATCCCGGCGCCTGAGTACGCGACCTGCGACGCGATCATTCACGGTCCGCACAAGTTGACGGGCGCGCCCGCGGTGGGCTTCGACACGTTCGGAGCGGCGTGCAACCGGGGGTCCGGTCACCGTGTCTTGTGCCCCGTGTCCGCCCCGGTTGGGATGGAGCAGGCCGCCGACAACGCGGCCAGCACACCAGCCGGATCATGCACGATGCGATGCCCCTCAGTGATGACTCGGCGGGTGCCTGAGTCGACCGGATCGGTGTCGGCCCAGCTCACCGGCACGACTCCCAGCTCGACCTCGAGCCCGGACGGACGTCGTACCCGGACCTCCCGCAGCGGCCCCCACTCGGCCAACCGGACGACCTCACCACCGAGCAGATCCGCCCAGACACCCGCCTCGGCGTGGCCCGAATTGTCCGTCAGGACCACGATGTCGACGTCGGAGTCCATCCGCGCGGCCCCGCGTGCCCAGGAGCCCACGACCACCACCCCAGCGACGTCCGCGCGCTCAGCCGACCACCCCGTCACCAGATCCACCATCGAACGCACTTCCCGGGACCGCTCCTCCGTCACCATGATGTGGAGTCTGGCACGCACCTCAAAACGGCTGTGTGGACCTAGGCTGCCGATATGGACGGTCAGCCGGCGAAGACGGCGTTCGACTTCGAGCGGTACGGGCGTCGCGTCCGGCTCGGTCCCTGCTTCGTCTGCGCCTTCGTGCGCGGTGACCCCGACTACCGGCACCACGTCGTCTACGAGGACGACGACACCATCGCCTTCCTCGCCCGCAACCCGACGCTGCTCGGCTACTGCCTCGTCGCGCCGAAGCAGCACGTCGAGTGCTGGGTGCTGGAGATGCGGCAGGGCGAGTTCCAGCGCTTCCAGGGCGTCGTGCACGCGGTCGCCACGGCGCTCGCGGCGACCCTGCCGACGGAGCGGATGTACTCGATGAGCCTCGGCAGCCGGCAGGGCAACGCCCACCTCCACTGGCACCTCGCGCCGTTGCCGCCCGGCGTGCCCTATCACCAGCAGCAGTTCCACGCACTCATGGCCGAGAACGGCGTTCTCGCGGTCGATGACGGCACCCAGTCAGCCCTGGCCCGGAAGATCCGCGCCCACCTTCAGGTCTGAGGACCACGGACCAGGGTTGCCCGACTGGACGATCAGCTCCCGGTCCGCGGCGGATGCGGGCAGTACGTTGACCGTATGTATTCGACACGCGTCTCTCAGCATGTCAAGGCCTCGCGTCCCGCCGTCTACCGGGCGCTGGTGGATGGCGATGCGATCGCCAGGTGGCGGGTCCCCTCCGGCATGAGGGGCCAGGTCCACCAGTTCGAAGCCCACGAAGGTGGCGCATTCCGCGTCTCGCTCACCTACGAAACGACGGAAGGCACCGGCAAGTCGACGTCCCGCACCGACACCTATCACGGCCGGTTCCTCAAGCTCGTGCCGAACGAGCAGGTGGTCGAGGTGTTCGAGTTCGAGACCGCAGATCCCGCGTTCGGCGGCACCATGACGATGACCACCACGCTTACCGACGCGGACGGCGGCACCGACGTCCTTGTCGTACACGAAGGGATCCCCGACAGCATCCCCGCTGCCGACAACGAGACCGGTACGCGCATGGCGCTGGCAAACCTCGCCCGGCTCGTCGAGTCCGGCGAGCCCTCCCGGTGACCGCACGAAGTGTCTGTTGACCGCTCGGCGTCGCCGTCGGTGCGGTCATCACGCTATCTGCGGCGTCGCTGATCGCCGGCCTGCTTGCCGGGGCCCCGGCTCCGCGAAGTACCCGGCTCAGGCCGGAGTCTCAGCCGCCTTCCCTTGCCCGCCCGCATGATCCACCATGGTGTCTCCATTCATGATCCTCGGGCGGTCGGGCTCGTGGCGCCGCAGCCGGAGTATCCGAGCGGCGAAGGGAAGGTAGGACGTGCCATGACCGGTCAGCTCTCCGAGAATCAGCGAAGGTACAGCCTCCTGGCGATCGTGGCCTGCTGCCTGGGCCTGGTTCCGCTGCTGTACGTCAGCGCGGGCTATGCCTTGCTGATAGACCTGGACATCAGACTTCTCCTCCCTGCGCTGGGGCTCGGCATCTGCGCGGTGGCCGTAGGCGTCGTGGGAACGAAGGAGATCAAGACGACTGGGCAACGTGGTCGCGGTCTGGCGATTGCCGGGTGCGTGGCTGGCGCAGCCGTGTTTGCGGTCCTGGCCTTCTCCTTCGTGTATCTGATGGTGGTGGGCCCTTCGCCTGTCGGCTGCGGCCCGCCCGACCCCTGCTGGTAGGCGGCCCAGGTCGATCCAGGAGCTTGACCTGACCGCAGCGAGAGGGGCATTGTGGTCGAGCGAGTTGGCCTTGACTGAGGGCTCGCGACTCGTTCGGTGCGAACGAACGATCATGAACCGTCGACCTGGCCCGAAAGCAGGTCTGGCCCAGGGCAACTACCAGACTGGCTGGTGACGGATGCGACTCGTCGTCGGGCGACACCTTCTCATAGCGGGGGTGGTCGCGGGGTGCATGACCGGTTGTTCCGAATCACCTGGCCAGAACGCCGACGCTGAAACTCCGAATTTCGCCCAATACTACGACAAAGAGCCCGGCGTCGGCGACAGCGCGCTACTAGAGGGCACTGCGGCGTTTGCCCATGACTGTCTGACCATTACCGATTCCGGTTCGAGCATCACATATGTGCCGGTATTCCCTACCTCTTTGGGTGGTCAAGCGAGGTCCCTGCGGGCGGGCGACAAGGTATCGCTCGGGGGAGGAGCCATGGAAGCACGTCCGGACGGTGTCGACTTGCCCAGCCAGTGCCCAGCATCAGGGCCGTTTTGGATGGTCGTAGCTTCGGAATAGGGTGTGCCCTCCCGCTCGATCTACGCAGCGGCGGTGCTGGCTCGGCTCGTGGGCCGCTCCCCCGTGCTCCGGGTCAGCCTGCCGTCAGCCCACCGGGAACGCATTGTGCCGCTCACCGTGCCTGCGACGAGGCCCATGAATGGCTCTCGACCCAGTTCCAGCGCCCGTTACGGCTGGCGTGGCTCGACGACCCCCGCCGCCGGCCGGTGGCGGCCGACCATGGCGGCCACACAGGCGGCCCACTGAACCTGTCTGACGCCGGACCGCTGCTCGCCACACCACGGGGAAGGAGCCGATTCGCACCCTCGCCCGCTATCGAAGAGAGCACGGGCGAACCTGGTTCGGCGTCCGGCTGGTCCCGATGAACGCGGGTGAGATCCGCCTGGACGACGAGGTCAGGGCCAACTGAGCGCGAGGCAGCGTCCCCCTGGGCAAGGTGCGCGCTGTGCGGTCGATGAGGCGTGGGGTTGTGCCCCTGGTGTGCCCCGGGGCGAAGGCACAGCCTTCTGACCTGCCAAAACGGGCCGGATTCAGACGTTGAAGCGGAACTCCACGACGTCGCCGTCCTGCATGACGTACTCCTTGCCCTCGATCCGGACCTTGCCGGCGGCCTTCGCCGCCGCCATCGATCCGGCCGCGACCAGGTCGTCGTAAGAGACCACCTCGGCCTTGATGAAGCCGCGCTGGAAGTCGCTGTGGATGACCCCCGCGGCCTCCGGCGCGGTCGCGCCGACCGGGACGGTCCAGGCCCGCGCCTCCTTGGGGCCGGCCGTCAGGTACGTCTGGAGCCCGAGCGTCCGGAAGCCGACCCGGACGAGCTGGTCCAGGCCCGGCTCGGACTGCCCGATCGACTCCAGCAGCTCGCGGGCCTCCTCCTCGGGCAGGTCCACCAGCTCGGACTCGATCTTGGCGTCCATGAAGACCGCCTCGGCCGGGGCGACCAGGGCGCGCAGTTCGTCGAGGAACTCGGCGTTGCCCAGCTCGGCCTCGTCGACGTTGAAGACGTAGAGGAACGGCTTGGTGGTGAGCAGGTGCAGCTCACGCAGGTGTTCCAGCTCGATCTTGGCGGCGGCCGCGCCCGCGTACAGGGTGACGCCGCTGTCCAGGAGGTCGACGGCCTTCTTCGCGGCCTCGACGGCGGCGGCCCGGTCCTTGCGGAGCTTGGCCTCCTTCTCCAGCCGGGGCAGCGCCTTCTCCAGGGTCTGCAGGTCGGCCAGGATCAGCTCGGTGTTGATCGTCTCGATGTCGTCGGCCGGGGAGACCTTGCCGTCGACGTGCACCACGTTCGGGTCGGAGAAGGCGCGCACCACCTGGCAGATCGCCGTGGCGTCGCGGATGTTCGCGAGGAACGCGTTGCCCCGGCCCTGGCCCTTGGAGGCACCCCGGACCAGGCCGGCGATGTCGACGAACGAGACCGGCGCCGGCAGCACCTTCTGCGACGAGAAGATCTCGGCGAGCTTGGTCAGCCGCTCGTCGGGCAGCCCGACCACGCCGACGTTCGGCTCGATGGTGGCGAACGGGTAGTTCGCCGCGAGCACGTCGTTCTTGGTCAGCGCGTTGAACAGGGTGCTCTTGCCGACGTTGGGCAGGCCCACGATGCCGATGGTGAGACTCACGACGAGCCAGCTTACGCGGTTCGCCGCCCGTCCCGGACAGGCAGGCCCGCCGCCGAGCGAAAAGGGACTCCGAGCGCGGCGGGCCCTGCCCAGCAGGCCGGGCTCAGGAGGGCTGAGCGGTCAGCAGCCGGGGCTCGATCCGGGTCTCCCGGACGCTGCCGTCCGCTTCCCTGGTCACCTGGTAGGCGGCGACGCCCTCCTTGTCCGCCACCGCCTCGGCCAGCCGGGTGCCCCGGTAGACCAGCCCGACCCCGTCGTCGGTGCAGTGGCTGGTCGGCAGCGTGCCGTCGCCGACCAGCTTGTGCATGAGCGGCCGGCGCTGCCCCTCGCTGTCGTAGTGCACCCCGTTGCCGTACGGGAGCCAGCCCAGGCCATCGGTGAAGGGTCGCAGGCTCGGGCCGTAGCTGTCGGTGGCCCCGCCGAGGTGCCAGCAGATCGACCCGGCGGAGACGCCGCTTAGCACCACCCCGGCCTGCCAGCACTCGTGCAGGATGTCCTGGAGGCCGTGCACCCGCCAGACCGCGCAGAGGTTGGCGACGCTGCCGCCGCCGACCCAGATGAGGTCCTGGGCGAGCAGGTGGGCCCGGATGTCCTCGACGTTGGGCATCGGGAACAGGGCCAGGTGGGAGGGGCGGAACCGGGTGCCGGCGAACGCGCCGTAGAACACGCTGAACGAGGTGGGCTGGTCGCCGACGGCCTGGTTCAGGTAGCAGATCCGCGGCGCGGGGCCGGCCTCCGCCAGCTCGGCCATCAGCTCGAAGATCGGCCCGGGCTGCGCGTCCCAGGGGCCGCGGCGGCGGCTGCTGAAGCCTGTGCTGGTGGCGACGATGGTCGGTTCGGCAGCCGGCATGAAGTCCTCCCGGTCGGTGGTGTGGCGATCTCCGATCATCCTGCGCCACCGGCCCCGGGCACCCGCAGCCCGCCCGGGTCAGCGACCCGTCTCGGCGGCGGCCAGCAGCGCGCGGAGCAGGTCGGCGAGGCGTTCCTGGTCGGCGGGCGGGAGGGCGTCCAGGAGGCACCGCTGCACCTCCAGGCCGGCGTCGGCGGCCTCCTCGACGAGGCGACGCCCGGTGTCGGTGAGGGTGACCCGCAGGCCCCGCCGGTCCTCCGGGTCGGGTGATCGGCGGATCAGCCCGGCCCGCTCCAGCCGGTCGAGCCGCCCGGTCATCCCCCCGGAGGTCAGCATCAGCGAGGCGCTCAGGGCCTTCGGTGCCAGGGTGTACGGGTCGCCGGCGCGTCGCAGCGCGGCGAGCACGTCGAACTCGCCCCGGCTGATCCCCCAGCCCGCGTACACCTTCTCCTGGCCGTCGCCGACCAGGCGGGCCAGCCGGTAGATGCGACCGAAGACCGCCATCGGCTCGGGCCGCATGCCGGCCCGCTCCCGGCGCCACTGCTCGACGATGACGTCCACGTCGTCCGCTGCCACGGAGGGATTGTGCCGCACCTCGCACTTCCTTCTTCACTCGGTACTGATTAGCTTAGCTCTAAGCTACTTAGCAGCGAGGGAAGAGGGTCGCCATGCACCGCCGCTGGACCGACGTCGCGCTCACCGCCGTCGCCCCGACCACGTGGGGCACCACCTACCTGGTCACCGCCGAGCTGCTGCCGGCCGAGCGGCCGCTCTGGTCCGGCGCGTACCGGGCCCTGCCGGCCGGGCTGCTGCTGCTCGCCCTGACCCGCCACCGACCGCACGGCGACTGGTGGTGGCGGGCCGCCCTGCTCGGCGCGCTGAACATCGGCGCCTTCTTCCCGCTGCTCTTCGTCGCCGCGTACCGGCTGCCCGGGGGCACCGCAGCGGTGCTGGGCGCGACCCAGCCCCTGCTGGTCGTCGCGCTCACGGTGGCCGCCCTGGGCATGCGGCCCGGCCGGCCGGCGCTGCTCGCCGCGCTGGCCGCGCCGCTGGGCGTAGCACTGGTGGTGCTGCGGCCCGGCGCCGGCCTGGACCTGCTCGGCGTGGCGGCCGGGCTCGCCGGCACCGCCGCGATGGCCACCGGGCTGGTGCTCACCCGCCGCTGGGGGCGGCCCGCCGGCGTCGGCACCCTCACCGCGACGAGCTGGCAGCTGGTCGCCGGCGGCCTGCTGATCCTGCCGGTCGCCGCCGCCGTCGAGGGTGCGCCGCCCGCGCCGGACCGGCCGGCCCTCCTCGGGTACGCCTGGCTCGGGCTGGTCGGCACCGCCCTGGCGTACGCGCTCTGGTTCCGGGGCGCGGCGCGACTGCCCGTCACCCGGGTGTCGGTGCTGGGCGCGCTGAGCCCGCTGACCGCCGCCGCCCTCGGCTGGCTGGTGCTCGGGCAGGCACTCAGCCCGCTCCAGCTGGTCGGCTTCGCGGTGGCGGTCGCCGCGATGGTGCTCGGTCAGCTGCCGGGCCGGCCCCGCCCGGGCGAACCGTCGGGCCGGCTCACGCCCGCCGCGCCGGGCTCCGGGTCCGCTGCGGGAACTGCCCCGCTCACGTCCCCGGCGGGGGCCGGCCGGCCCGCGTCCGCCGCGGAGGCGAGCCGGCCGGCGCTCAGCCGGCGAGCAGACGGGGCCAGTCCGGCGCCTCGCCGCCCCGATCCGGCAGCGCCCCGGGCGGCAACTCGGCCGCGGCGGCGAGCGGCAGCGTGAACCGATGGGCGGCGGCCGGGCCGGCCGCGTACGACTGGTCGAGCAGCCAGCGCACCTCGTCGACCGTCCAGCCCAGCCCGGCCCGGCCGGCGATCTCCCGGACCAGCCGCAGGCCCACCCGGGTGTCGTCGTCGTAGAAGCGCATGCACCAGTGGTGCGCCCACATGCCGAGCGCCCGCAGCCCCGCCCGGTCGAGCGAGCCGACGAGCCGGCCGCAGGCGGTCTCGGCGAAGGCCCGCCCCGGGTCGTCCGCCCGGTCCCGTTCGATCGCGCCGTACGCGGCCGGCGCCACCACCCGCATCCGGTCGTAGAAGCCCTGCACCACCGCGCGATCCACCCGAATCCGCCCCGACCGCATCAGCGGGCACCTCGCCCGGCCACGCTCGCCATCTCCCCGCACCCTCTTCTTGAGTTGGTTGGCGGGACCGTACCGACCACTACCGACACTTTCGGTGCCGAAAACCGTTGCCGCGTCAGGGATAGCTGGACTGAGCTGGGGCGTCTGTATCACTGACAGACAAGCGCGGGAGGGTGCGTGGACGAGGACGACCGAGCCCGGCTGGCCGCACAGCCCGAGGTCGGCTCGGTCGATCATGAGGTTGACGGCGAAGTGGATCTCCCGGACTGCCGCCAACCTCATGATCGACAGGGCAGGCAGGGAAGGGCGTGCCGGCGGGGGTCAGGCGGGTGGTGGGGAGGGGGCGGGGCGGGGAGTACGGCCGGGTCCGAATCCCGCCAGCCGGGGGCTGGACCTGCGAGGCAGGATCGATGGCGTGGAGTTGGACTTCGAACGGTGCTACCGGGCCGTCGACAGCCGTGACCAGCGCTTCGACGGCTGGTTCTACACCGGCGTGACGTCGACCGGGATCTACTGCCGGCCGTCCTGCCCGGCGATGACGCCGAAACGGCAGAACGTCCGTTTCTTCCCGTCCGCCGCCGCGGCGCAGGGCGCCGGCCTGCGGGCCTGCCGTCGCTGCCGCCCCGACGCCGCCCCCGGGTCACCGCAGTGGGACGTCCGGGCCGACGTGGTGGGGCGGGCGATGCGGCTGATCGCGGACGGGGTGGTCGACCGGGACGGCGTACCGGGGCTGGCCGCCCGGCTCGGCTACACCGAGCGGCACCTGCACCGGATGCTCCGCGCCGAACTCGGCGCCGGGCCGCTCGCGCTCGCCCGGGCGCAGCGCGCCCAGACCGCCCGGATCCTCATCGAGACCACCGGGCTCGGCCTGGCCGAGGTCGCGTTCGCCGCCGGCTTCGGCAGCGTCCGGCAGTTCAACGACACGGTCCGGGAGGTGTACGGGGCGACGCCGTCCGAGCTGCGGGTCAGCCGAGCGGGACGGCCGGCAGCGGGCGGGGCGGGCACGATCACGCTGCGGCTGGCGTACCGTCCGCCGTTGCACGCGGCGGCGCTGCTGGACTTCCTCGCGCTGCGGGCGCTGCCCGGGGTGGAGGAGGTACGCGACGGGACGTACCACCGGGGGCTGCGGCTGCCGCACGGAGCCGGCACGGTCGCGCTGACCCCGGCCGACGGCCACGTGGGCGCGACGCTGCGCCTGGCCGACATGCGTGACCTGGCCCCGGCGGTGGCCCGCTGCCGCCGGCTGCTCGACCTGGACGCCGACCCGGTCGCGGTCGACGGCACCCTGGCCGAGGACCCCGCCCTCGCCCCGGCAGTCCGGACGGAACCGGGCGTCCGCCTCCCGCACGCCGTCGACGGCTTCGAGATGGCCGTCCGTGCCATCACCACCCAGCAGATCTCCCTCCAGTCCGCCCGCACCACCCTCACCCACCTCCTCGCCGCCGTGCGGCACGGCCGCGTTGATCAAGAAGTTTGCGTCGAGGAAACAGTCCCCGCCGGACGCGAACTTCTTGATCAACACGAACGGGGGGCGGGGCTGGGGGCGTTTCCGGGGGCGGAGGAGGTGCTCTCGGTGGGGGACGAGGGGTTTCGGATGCCGGGGGCGCGGCGGGAGACGATCCGGGCGGTGGCGCGGGCCGTGGCGGACGGGTCGCTGGACCTGGCGCCGGGCGGGGACCGGGAGGAAGCCGTACGGCGGCTGGTCGCCCTGCCCGGGATCGGCCCGTGGACGGCCGGCTACGTGGCGATGCGCGCCCTCGGCGACCCCGACGTCCTCCTCCCCACCGACCTGGGCGTACGCCGGGGCGCCGCCGCGCTCGGCCTGCCCGACGACCCGAAGAACCTCGACGCGTACGCCGACCACTGGCGCCCCTGGCGCTCGTACGCGGTGATCCGACTCTGGAGAGCAGCATGACCACACTGGACAGCACCGTCATCGACACCCCCGTCGGCCCACTGAGCGTCCTCACCGGACCCGACGGGGCGGTACGCGCGGCCGGGTTCACCGCCGAGCCCGCCGGCCTGGTCCCGCTGATGCACCCGAGCCTGCGCGGTGAGCTGCGGGAGCGCGGCGAACTGGGCCTGGTGACCACCGCCGTACGCGCCTATCTGGGCGGTGACCTGACCGCGATCGACCCGGTCCCGGTGGCGCAGCACACCGACGGCATCTTCCTGGCGCACGCCTGGCAGGTGCTGCGCGACGTGAAGCCGGGCGAGCCGGTGACCTACACGGGATTCGCCGAGTTGGCCGGGCGGCCGGCCGCGGTCCGCGCCGCCGCGGCGGCCTGCGCCCGCAACGCGGCCGCCCTCTTCGTCCCCTGCCACCGGGTGCTGCGCACCGACGGCACGCTCGGCGGCTACCGCTGGGGGCTGGACGTGAAGAAGTGGCTTCTCGGGCATGAGGGACGGGTGACGGCTAGCTGACAGCGCTACCGTCGCACCCTGCCGCTACCGTCGCGTAGTGCCTGCGCACAGCGACGGCAACCCCTCGGCGCCTCACCCCCCGCTGCGCAACCTCTGGCGGCTGCGTCCCTACCTGCGGCCGTACGCGGCCGAGTTCGCCTGGCTGCTGCTCGCCGCCGTGGCCGCCACGGCGGCGAGCCTGGCCGTGCCACTGGTCGTGCAGCGGGTGGTGGACGGGCCGGTGGCCCGGCACGACCCGGCCGGGCTGTTCCGGCTCGGCGCCCTCGCCCTGCTGCTCGGCGTGGCCGAGGCGGTGCTGATCTTCATCCGGCGGTGGACCCAGTCGTCGTCCTCGGTCGGCATGGAGGCGGCGATCCGCGCCGACGTCTACGCCCACCTGCAACGGCTCCCGGCCGGCTGCCACGACCGCTGGCAGTCCGGCCAACTCCTCTGCCGGATCACCAGCGACCTGTCGGTGATCCGCCGGTTCCTCTCCTTCGGACTGCTCTTCCTGGTCCTCAACCTGGTCACCTACGCCGCCGTGGTGGTGCTGCTGATCCGGCTGCACCCGTGGCTCGGCCTGCTGGTGGCGACCAGCGCGGTGCCGCTGTTCCTGATCAGCCGCCGGTTCGCCCGGCACTACCACGCGGCGTCCCGGCGGATGCAGGACCAGCAGGGCGAGGTGGCCACGCTGGTCGAGGAGACCGCGCAGGGCCTGCGCACCATGCGGGCGTACGGGCGGGGGCCGGAGTTGGCCGCCCGGTTCGCCGGCGGCGCCCGGCGGCTGCACGACATCGGGATCGGCAAGGCGCGGCTGCTGGCGCGTACCGCGGCGCTGTTCGACCTGGTCCCCAACCTGACCCTCGGGGTGGTGCTGGTGGCCGGGGCGGCGGCCACCGCCCGGGGCGTGCTCACCATCGGCGAACTGGTCGCCTTCGTCAGCCTCCAGCTCATGCTGGTCTGGCCGGTGCAGTCGCTCGGCTGGATCATCGCGAACGGGCAGGAGGCGGCGACCGCCGCCGACCGGGTCCAGGAGGTGCTGGACACCCCGCCGACCATCGTGGACGCCCCGCACGCCCGGGCGCTGGATCGCGCCGACGTCCGCGGCCGGCTGCGCTTCGAGCGGGTGACCTTCCGCTACCCCGGTACGGCCGCGCCGGTGCTGCGCGAGGTCGACCTGACCGTCGAACCGGGCGAGACGCTGGCCCTGGTCGGGGCCACCGGCTGCGGCAAGAGCACGCTGCTGTCGCTGGTCCCCCGGTTGCACGACGTGACCGGCGGCCGGATCACCCTCGACGGGCACGACCTGCGGGACCTGCGGCTCGGCTCGCTGCGCCGGCTGGTCGGGATGGCGTTCGAGGAGCCGACCCTGTTCTCCATGTCGGTGTGGGAGAACCTCACCCTGGGCCGGCCGGACGCCGGCGAGGACGAGGTCCGGGCCGCGCTCGCGCTGGCCCAGGCGGAGTTCGCGTACGAGCTGCCGTGGGGGTTGGCCACCCGGGTCGGCGAGCAGGGGTTGTCCCTCTCCGGCGGGCAACGGCAACGGCTGGCGCTGGCCCGGGCGGTGCTCGGCCGACCCGCGCTGCTCGTCCTCGACGACCCGCTCTCCGCCCTCGACGTGCACACCGAGGCGCTGGTCGAGGCGGCGCTGCGCCGGGTCCTGCGGGACACCACCGCCCTGCTGGTGGTGCACCGCCCCTCCACGGTGGCGCTCGCCGACCGGGTCGCCCTGCTCGCCGGCGGGCGGATCGTCGCCGTCGGTACCCACTCCGAACTGCTGGCCGGCGTGCCGGCGTACCGGGCGGTGCTCTCCGCCGCGCCGGAGCGGCGGCCGGACGGCGTCGGCCTGGTGCACTCGTGAGCGGGACGGACGGTCCGCTCCGCGTACCCCGGCCGCGCCGCGGTGGCGGTTCCGCCCCGCGCCGAGGTCGGGACGGCGGCCCCGCCCCGGGCCGGCCACGGGACGACGGCCTCGACCTGTCCCGGTGGCGCGGGCGGGCCACCGACCCGGACGCCGACCGCAGCCGGGCCGAGGTCGCCACCCCGGAGGCGGTGGCCCGGCTCCGGGCCCGCAGCCGGGCGCTGCTGCGCGGGCTGCTGCGCCCGCACCGGCGCCGGCTCGGCTGGGCCGTGGCGCTGCTGCTGCTCCAGAACGCCGCCACGATGGCCGGCCCGTACCTGGTGATGCTGGGCATCGACCGGGGCATCGGGCCGCTGCGGGCCGGCGACGCCGGCCCGCTGGTCGCCGTCGCCGCCGCCTTCGTCGTCGCCACCGGCACCGAGTACGCGGCCCGGCGCGGCTTCCTCACCCTCGCCGCTCGGATCGGCCAGGCCGTCCTGCTCGACCTCCGCCAGCGGGTGTACGGCCACTTCCTCCGCCTCGACGTCGGCTTCCACGAGCGCTACACCTCCGGCCGGATGGTGTCCCGGCTGACCAGCGACCTGGACTCGATCGCCGAACTGGTCGACGGCGGGATCGACAAGCTGGTGATGGCCGCGCTGTCGGTGCTGTCGGTGGCGGGCATCCTGCTCTGGCTGGACCTGCCGCTGGCCGCGGCCACCCTGCTCGCCTTTCCGTTCCTGTTCTGGCTGTCCCGCTGGTTCGCCCGCGCCTCCGCCGGGGCGTACCGGCGGACCCGGGAGGCGGTGGCGCTGGTCATCGTGCACTTCGTCGAGTCGCTACGCGGCATCCGGGCGGTGCAGGCGTACCGGCGGGAGCCGCGCAACCAGCGCATCTTCGCCGCGGTGAACGACGACTACCGGCAGGCCAGCCTGGACGCGTTCCGGCTGATCGCGGTCTACTCGCCGGGCATCCGGATGATCGGCAACCTGACCGTGGCGGTGGTGCTCGGCTACGGCGGCTGGCGGGTGCTGGGCGGCCGGACCGAGGTCGGCGTGCTCGCCGCGTTCCTGCTCTACCTGCGCCGGTTCTTCGAGCCGATGGAGGAGCTCAGCCAGTTCTACAACGCGTTGCAGTCGGCCACCGCCGCGCTGGAGAAGCTGGCCGGGGTGCTCGACGAGCGGCCGGCGGTGGCCGAGCCGGAGCGGCCGGTGCCACTGCCCGCCGGCGGCGGCCGGGGTGCCGTGGTCTTCCGGTCGGTCTCCTTCGGTTACCGGGCGGAGGCGCCGATCCTCGCCGGACTGGAGCTGGCCGTGCCGGCCGGACAGACGGTCGCGCTGATCGGGCCGACCGGCGCGGGCAAGTCCACCATCGCCAAGCTGGTCGCAAGGTTCCACGACCCGGACACGGGCGCGGTCAGCCTCGACGGGGTCGACCTGCGGGACCTGGTGGACGCCGAGCTGCGCCGGGCGGTCGTGCTGGTGACCCAGGAGAACCACCTCTTCAGCGGCTCGGTTGCGGAGAACATCCGGTTCGGCCGCCCGGACGCCGACGACGCGGCCGTGGAAGCCGCCGCCCGGGCCATCGGCGCGCACGACTTCATCGCCGCGCTCCCCGACGGGTACGCCACCGACGTGCACCGGCGCGGCGGCCGGCTCTCCGCCGGGCAGCGGCAGCTCGTCGCGTTCGCCCGCGCGTTCCTGGCCGATCCGCGGGTGCTGATCCTGGACGAGGCGACCTCGTCGCTGGACGTGCCGACCGAACGCCTGGTGCAGCGGGCGCTCGGCAGCATCCTGCGGGACCGCACCGCGCTGGTGATCGCGCACCGGCTGTCCACGGTGGAGATCGCGGACCGGGTGCTGGTGCTCGACGGCGGACGGATCGTGGAGGACGGTCCCCCGGCCGAGTTGGCCGCCGCCGGCGGCCGGTACGCCGCCCTGCACCGCCAGTGGCGCGACTCGCTGATCTGACCCGCTCCCACACGGGGTCACGGGCGGCCGGCCCTGCCGATAGACTTCCGGACCGTCGATCGGCCGCATGCACCGGCCGCCGGGAGCGGCCCTGCCACGACAACCGTCACGCCGATCGGCTTCGCCGGACACGGGGAGGTTCACGGCGTGCGGATCCGCAGAAGTCTTGTCGTTGCCGGAGTGGCCATCGCCTGCACGGTCGGGGCGACCGGCGTGGTGCTGGCCCAGGGCGGCGACGCCGACCCGGCACCGGTGGCCGGCACGGCCGCCGCCCCGCCGAGTGCCGACGCCGCGACCGGCGAGCCGGCGCCGGGCGCCCAGGCCGGCATGGGCAGCCGGGCGACCGGCGGCGCCACCCGGGACGGGACCCCCGTGGCCACCGCCGCCCGACCGGCTCGCGCGGTGGCCGAGGCCGCCCCCGCGTCCGTCGCCTACCTGCGCGAGCGCTACCGCGTCTCCGCCACCGAGGCTGCCCGCCGACTCGCCCTGCAGGAGTTCTCCGCACCGCTCGCCGCGAAGCTGGCCGGCGACCACCCCGACACGTACGGCGGCATGTGGCTGGACCAGGCCGCCGGTGGCGTGCTCATGATCGGGGCCACCGACGCCGCCCCGGTGCGCGCGGCCGTCGCCGGCGCCCCGGACGCCGCGCACGTCCGGGTGGTCCAGGTACGCCACCCGCTGCGGCAGCTCACCGACGCGGCAGCCCGGCTCGCCGCCTCGCTCGGCCTGACCGCCGGCGAGGACGTCCTGGTCGACCAGGAGCGGAACGCGGTCGTGGTGCTCACCGGGGACGGGATCGCCGCCGACGACTCCCGGCTCGCCGGGGCGCTCGCCGGCGCCGGGGTGCCCGCGCAGGCCCGGCCCCGGCTGGCCGGCGCTGCCGTGCCGAAGGCGTGCGACCCGCGCTACTGCGCCCAGGCGCCGATGCGGGGCGGGATCCGGCTGGATGTGCCCCGCGACGACGGCACGGTCGGCGGCTGCACGACCGGCTTCAACGTCCGCTCCCGCAGCGGGAAGGCGTACCTCCTGACGGCCGGGCACTGCGTCGTCGGCGGGCGGCACACGCAGGTGGACCGGACCTGGCACCAGTTCCTCGGCCCGAAGATCCCGGTCTCGGTCGAGTCGACCGACCCGGTGCTGGCCGAGAACGCCTTCCCGTACGACTACGCGATCATGCCGTACCAGCCGGGGGCGCTGGACCGCTGGGCGTACCAGGGGGGCACGACGAGCACCCCCAGCCTGGTCAACTACTGGTGCGTGGCCGACAACCCGCGCTGCACGACCAGCCGGGACGTGGCGATCACCGGATACGTGGCGTACAGCGCCATCCAGGTCGGCTGGGTCGTCTGCGCGACCGGTTCGGCGTACACGCCGAAGTCCGGCGAGGTCTACGTCGACTCCGGGGCGGGCGCCGGCTACCTGCCGGGCACCCGGTGCGGCGAGATCACCGGCAAGGGCAGCGGCGGCATCGACGTGCGCATCTGCGCTCGGCCGGGGGACAGCGGCGGACCGCTCTTCACCGAGTCGGACGGCAAGGCGCTGGGCATCCTCTCCAACGGCGACCCGGGCCAGGGCCCCTGCAGCAACCCGAACGAGCACAACTCGTACGCACCGGTCTCCACCATCCTGGACCGGGCCAACGCGCGGCTCGGCGGTCGGCCCTACTTCCAGCTCGCCACCAGCGGCCCGCTGCTCGGCCCGATCGCCCGCTGACCGCCGGCGCCCGGCACCGCCAGCGGCGCTACTTGCCGTGGGCTACCCACCAGGCCTGGCCGGTCTCGGGCAGGGTGTCGATCGCTGAGCTGACCGGCTGGCCGCCCGCTCAGCCCGGGGGCGAGGTCTCCTCCGCATCCAGGTCCGCCGGGCCGGGGGTCGCGGTCGGCGGCGGCCGGGCCGCTGCCGACCGCGACGGACGGTGTGGCGAGGGCATAACTCGTGGCTGGAAGGTCACCGGCTGCCTACGATCGGCTGATGACGGATACGGCGAGGACGGGCCGCGCCGGCGTCCCCGAGCGTCCGACCCTGGACGGCATCGAGGAGACCTGGGCGCGCCGCTGGCAGGAGGAGGGCACGTACGCGTTCGACCGCTCGAAAGCGGCTGTCCGGGGTCGCGGCGCGGCGTCAGACGCGCCGAGCCCGGATGGTCGTAGCTCGGACGTGTACGCGATCGACACCCCGCCGCCGACCGTATCCGGCGAACTGCACATGGGACACGTCTTCTCCTACACGCACACCGACACCGTGGCCCGGTTCCAGCGGATGCGCGGCCGGACGGTCTTCTACCCGATGGGCTGGGACGACAACGGCCTGCCCACCGAGCGGCGGGTGCAGAACGTGTACGGGGTGCGCTGCGACCCGGCCCTGCCGTACGACCCGGAGTGGCAGCCGCCGGCCACGCCGGTGAGCGAGGCGGCCCGCAAGGACCCGGCCCCGATCTCCCGGCGCAACTTCATCGAGCTGTGCGAGCAGCTCACCGCGGCGGACGAGCAGGCCTTCGAGGCGCTGTGGCGGCGACTCGGGCTGTCGGTGGACTGGTCGCTGACCTACACCACGATCGGGCGGGTGGCCCGGGCGACCAGCCAGCGGGCGTTCCTGCGCAACCTGGCCCGGGGCGAGGCGTACCAGGCGGAGGCGCCGACGCTCTGGGACGTCGGGTTCGCCACCGCCGTGGCCCAGGCCGAGCTGGAGGACCGGGAGCGGCCCGGCGCGTACCACCGGCTGCGCTTCCACGGCCCGGGCGGGCGCGAGGTGCTGATCGACACCACCCGCCCGGAGCTGCTGCCGGCCTGCGTGGCGCTGGTCTGCCACCCGGACGACGAGCGGTACGCGGACCTGGTCGGCGCGTCGGTGCGTACCCCGGTCTTCGGGGTCGAGGTGCCGGTGCGCGCGCACCCGCTGGCGGACCCGGCCAAGGGCACGGGCATCGCGATGGTCTGCACGTTCGGCGACCTGACCGACGTGACCTGGTGGCGGGAGCTGCAGCTCGACACCCGGGTGGTGATCGGCCGGGACGGGCGGCTGCTGCCCGAGCCGCCGGTCGGGGTGCCGGCGGAGCCCTACGCGGCGCTGGCCGGGCAGACCGTCAACGGCGCCCGGCGCACCGTGGTGCAACTGCTGGCCGACGCGGGTGACCTGGTGGGCGAGCCGCGCCCGATCACCCACCCGGTGAAGTTCTACGAGCGGGGCGACCGGCCACTGGAGATCGTCTCCACCCGGCAGTGGTACCTGCGCAACGGCGGGCGCGACCCGGAGCTGCGCGACGAGCTGCTGGCCCGCGGCCGGGAACTGCGCTGGGTGCCGGAGCACATGCGGCACCGCTACGAGCACTGGGTGGGCGGCCTGACCGGAGACTGGCTGGTCAGTCGGCAGCGCTTCTTCGGCGTGCCGGTGCCGGTGTGGTACCGGCTCGACGACGCTGGCGAGCCGGACTGGTCCCACCCTCTCACACCGGACGAGTCGATGCTCCCGGTCGACCCGTCCGGCGAGCCGCCACCCGGCTACGAGGAGGCGCAGCGCGGGCTGCCGGGCGGCTTCGTCGGCGATCCGGACGTGCTGGACACCTGGGCCACCTCGTCGCTGACCCCGCAGATCGTCGGTGGTTGGGAGACCGACCCGGGCCTGTTCCGCCGGGTCTTCCCGATGGACCTGCGGCCGCAGGGGCAGGAGATCATCCGGACCTGGCTCTTCGCCACCGCGGTCCGGTCCCACCTGGAGCACGGCGTGCTGCCGTGGCGCGACGCGGTGCTCTCCGGCTGGATCCTCGACCCGGACCACAAGAAGATGTCCAAGTCCAAGGGAAACGTGGTCACCCCGATGGACCTGCTGGTGCAGCACGGCTCCGACGCGGTGCGATACTGGGCCGCCAGCGGCAAGCCGGGGATGGACCTGGCCTTCGACCCGGCGCAGATCAAGGTCGGGCGGCGGCTCGCCACCAAGCTGCTCAACGCGTCCCGGTTCGCGCTCGGGCTGGGTGCCGCCGACGCGTTGCGCGCGCCGGCGACCGAGCCGTTGGACACCGCCATGCTCGCCGAACTGTCCGGCGTGGTCGCCGCCGCGACCGCCGCCTTCGACGGGTACGACCACACCGCCGCGCTGATGGCGACGGAGGCGTTCTTCTGGCGGTTCTGCGACGACTACATCGAACTGGTGAAGGAGCGCGCCTACGGCTCCGGGCCGGGGGCGGACTCGGCGCGGGCCGCGCTGGCCACCGCGCTCTCGGTGCAGTTGCGGCTGTTCGCCCCGGTGCTGCCCTTCGTCACCGAGGAGGTCTGGTCCTGGTGGCGGTACGGCTCGGTGCACCGCGCGCCGTGGCCCACGACCTACGAGGTGGGTCGGGCCACCCAGGGACCGGGTGACCCGCAGCTGCTGCGGCTGGCCGCGGACGCGCTGGGCCAGGTGCGCCGGGCCAAGTCGGAACGGAAGCTGTCGATGAAGGCGGATGTGCCGCTGGCCGAGGTGCTCGGCCCGGCCGCCCAGCTCGACCAGCTCACCCTGATCGCCGACGACCTCCGGGCGGCGGGCCGGATCGCCAAGCTCGACCTGCTCCCCGACCGCACCCCCGAACTCGTCGTCGCCTGCGCCTTCTGATCCCCGCCCTGCCCCCTGCCCGCGCTCGCCGACGGCGGGCGGCCAGCGGGGAGCGTGGGCGGGGCGGGAGACAGGTCCGCCCGCCGAGGGTTGGCCTCGGCGGGCGGACGGCGCCGCCCCGGGGAGGGTGGGGCGGCGGTGCGCGGTCAGCTCGTCTCGCCGGCCACGCTGAACGAGCGGAGGCGGTCGATGGCCAGGATGGTGGAGCCGATCGCCACCAGGGCGGTCAGCACCGCGGCCACCGGCACGGAGACGGTGGTGCCGAGCAGTTCGGTCGGGGCGATCCGGTCGGCGATGGCGATCACCCACTGCTGGATGGAGAGCACCTTGGTGCCGTCCACGAACCGGCCGAGCAGCCCCTCCCAGATCAGCACGTAGACCAGCCCGAGCAGCACCGGCCGCCGGGTCAGCAGGCTGAGCACCAGGAACAGCGCCGAGTACGCCAGCGCGCCCAGCGCCGACGCGGCGGCCAGCCCCAGGCCGAGGCGTACCGAATCGGCGAGCACGCCCGCGACGTAGAGCGGGACGGCGACGGTGGCCGCGCTGACCCCGGTCGCCACCGCGAGCTTGGGCAGCACGATCTGCCAGCGCGGCAGCGGCTTGGTGAGGATGTGCACCACCGTGCCGTCGTCGATCTCGGCACCGAGCACCCCGGTGCCGACGATCAGCGCGACCACCGGCAGCACCACGGCCAGCCCGAGCCCGACCAGCACCGGCGGCCCCCACTGGCCCGGGTCGACCCCGAGCGAACGGGAGACGATCGCGAGCACCAGCAGCAGCGCGGGCAGCGGGAGCAGCAGCAGGAACCGGCGCCGGCCGAACAGCCCGCGCGCGGTGATCCAGGAAACGGTCGACATGAGTCAGCTCCCCACCAGGTAGGAGAAGACGCTCTCCAGCGATTCGTCCTCGGGCGTCAGGGACCGGACCCGGATGCCCCGGGTCAGCGCGATCTTCGGCAGTGCCCGGGTGAAGGCGCCGTAGTCGCCGGCCCGGACCGTGAGCCCGTCCCGGCCCAGCTCCACCCCGGTGACCGACGACTCGGCGATCAGCGCGACCGCGAGGGCCCGGTCGTCCGTCGAGCGGACCGCGAAGACGTGCGGCCGGTTGGTCATCAGCCGCCGGATGGTCCGGTAGTCGCCGGAGGCGGCCAGGCGGCCGGCCACCATCACCTGGACGGTGCCGGAGACCTGCTCGACCTCCTCCAGGATGTGTGAGCTGAACAGGATGGTCCGGCCGGCGTCGCCGAGGCGGTGCAGCAGGGCCATCATGTGCAGCCGCTGCCGCGGGTCCATCCCGTTGAACGGCTCGTCGAGCAGCAGCACCTGCGGGTCGTGGACCAGCGCGGCGGCCACCCGGGTGCGCTGCCGCATGCCCTTGGAGTAGGTGCCGATCCGCCGGTCCTGCGCGTCCGCCATCTCGACCAGGTCGATGGCCCGGCGGGCCGCGGCCGCCGGGTCGGGCAGCCGGTGCAGCTTGGCGCTGGCCAGCACGAACTCGTACGCGGAGAGGAAGGCGTGCACCGCCTCCCGCTCGCTGACCAGGCCCAGCCGCCGGTAGACGCCCGGATTGCGCCAGGTCGGCTCCCCGTCGAGGGTGACCGCGCCCCGGGACGGGGCGAGGAAGCCGGCCATCATGTGCAGCAGGGTGGTCTTCCCGGCGCCGTTCGGCCCGAGCAGCCCGGTCACCCCGGGCCCGAGCCGCATGGTGATGTCGTTGACCGCCACCACGTTGCCGTACCAGCGGGAGACCCCGGCCAGGTCGAGGGTGGACGCGGGCGTGGTCGGCGCCGCCGCCTGGGTGCCAGCGCTGATCGTGGTCATCGGGCGGCCACCTTCCGGTATCGCAGCAGGAGCAGGGCGACGCAGCCGGCCACCAGCAGCACGGCGGCGGCGACATAGACCGGCCCGAAGCCGCCGATCATCTGGTCCGCCGCCGCGCCGGGCGCCAGCAGGTCGCCGAGGGCGTAGCGGCCGACGGCGTGAACCAGGGCGGTGGGCGAGCCGAGCATGGCCAGCTCGTTGACCGTCCGGGATGGCATGATCGAGAGGATGCCGACGATCGGGGCGGTCATCAGGAACACCGCCACGATGCCGCCGGCCGCGAACGCCCGCTTGCCGGTGAGCGAGGCGATGAGCAGCCCGATCGAGGCGAAGACCACCGCCCAGAGCGCCGCGTAGAGCAGGCCGGGCAGCAGGTCGAGCAGCTCGTCCCAGACCCCGTGCATGCCGTTGTCGGTGGTGAACGCGGCGCCGAGGAACATCACCAGCTGCGGCGCGCCGAGCAGCAGCCAGAGCGCGCTGACCAGCGCGCCGAGCTTGGCCAGCGCGTAGTCGCCGCGGGGCAGCGGCCGGGAGAAGTAGAGCGGCAGCACGCCGCTGAGCAGGTCGCGGGAGACCAGCTCCGGGCCGACCACCGCGACGAAGAAGATGACCAGCCAGCTCATCGCGTCGGCGAACTGGGCGTACGTCATGACGGTCTGCCCGGTCTGGGTGCGCACCGCGGTCAGCCCGGCGGCGACCACCACCACTATGCCGACCACCAGCCACGGGAAGATCTTCGCCTTGGCGGACCGGCCGAGGCCGAACGCGGTCCGTAGGCCGTGCAGGTAGAGCGCGCCGAAGACGTGCCGGCGGCCCAGCCGCGGACCGGTGTAGCGCTGGTAGCCGATGTCGTGGATGACGCCGGTCGGCTCAGACATGGCTGGGCTCCCTCGTGGCGAAGAGTTCGGCCACCCGGTGCCGCCGCTGGTCCAGCCGGTGCAGCGGCAGGTCCAGCTCGGCGACCGCGCCGAGGATCAGGTCGTAGGTGGCGTCGTCGGCGAGCGGGACGAGCAGCAGCCGCCCCTCCCGGGACACCGGCAGCTGGAGCGCGGCGAGCCGGGCGGCCAACTCCTCCGTGCCCTCGCTGACCTCGACGGCGAGCACGTCGGTGGCGGAGGTCATCGCGGCCACCCGGTCGGCGCGCAGCAGCCGCCCGCCGTCGATGGCGACGAGGGTGTCGCAGATCCGCTCGACCTCGCCGAGCAGGTGCGAGCAGACCACCACGGAGATGCCGAACTCGGTGCCGATCCGGTGGATCAGGGCGAGCATGGCGTCCCGGCCGGCCGGGTCGAGGCCGTTGGTGGGCTCGTCGAGCAGGAGCAGGTCGGGGTCGTGCACCAGGGCCTGGGCGAGCTTCACCCGCTGCTTCATGCCGGTGGAGTAGCCACCGACGGCCCGGTGGCGCTCCTCGTGCAGGCCGACGTGGCGCAGCGCCTCGGAGGCCCGCTCCCGGGCGACCGTCCGCGGCAGGCCGCTGATCCGACCCAGGTGGGTGACCAGTTCGGCGGCGGACAGGTCGGGCGGGAGGGCGTCGTGTTCGGGCATGTAGCCGACCCGGGCGCGGACCGCGGCCGGGTCGGTGGTGGGGTCGAGGCCGAGCACGGAGACCCGACCGCTGGTCGGGGCGAGCAGGCCCAGCAGGATCTTGATCAGGGTGGACTTGCCGGCGCCATTGGCGCCGACCAGCCCGATGATCCCCGGCTCCACCGACACCGTGAGGTCGGCCAGCGCGGTGACCCGACCTCCGTACGTCTTGGTCAGCGACTCGGTCGCGAGCAGTGTCACGACGACCAGCGTAAGAAGTCGACGCCGCCCCGGGTATCGGGAAACGCTCGGGGATGCCCCTGATTCCGCCCGTACGGTCGGTAAGGGTTTCGTAAGCGCGGCGACCGGTGACCGCGGGCGCCGGGCGCGGAAGACTCGGCACATGCCGAGCCGACTGCTTCGCACCCCGCTGACCTGGGTCGTGGTCGCCGTCCTCGCGGCCGGCGCCGCCGCCGGCCTGTACTGGTTCCGGCCCTGGGCGCTGGTCACCGACACCGAGGTGCACGAACGGCTCACCGCGGTCGAGGAGATCACCCCGGCCCCGACCGCGTCCACCGCGAGTCCCGCCACCGCCACCCGGGCGGCGCCGACCCTGGTGAGCCGGGGCGAGTTCGTCAGCCATGAGCACGACACCCGGGGCAGTGCCCGGATCGTCCGGACCACCGGGGATCGGTACCGGCTGGAACTGGCCGGGCTGGACACCTCGAACGGTCCGGATCTTCAGGTCTGGCTGACCGACCAGCCGGTTCGTACCGGGCCGTCCGGGTGGCGCGTCTTCGACGACGGGCGCCACGTCGCGCTCGGCCCGCTCAAGGGAAATCGGGGAGACCAGGCGTACGAGATCCCCGCCGGAACCGATCTCACCGGGCTGACCAGCGTCGCCATCTGGTGCCAGCGCTTCGCCGTGTCGTTCGGCGCGGCCCCGCTCACCCCCGCCGGCTGAGCCGATCGACGACCGCCGCGCCAACGGGCGGTGGCTGGGAGGTGGAGTGGCGCTCTCGACCGATCGCCGGTGGGCTGAGAAACTGTGTGCCGGCCGGTGAGTTGGGGGTTCGATGAGCAACGGGTGGGTGCTGCCCGAGGACGTGTTGCGGGACGCGCCGGCGTACGCGCCTCGCCCCGGTGAGCTGGCCGATCTGGAGTTGCTGCTGACCGGGGCGTACGCCCCGCTGACCGGCTTCATGGCCCGCGCCGACCTGGCCTCGCTGAGCCGGCGCGGTCGACTCGCCGACGGCACGCCGTGGCCGGTGCCGGTGACCCTCCAGGTGCCAGCGGCGCTCGCCGACGGGCTTGAGCTGGACGACCCGCTGCGCCGAGCGCTGGTGCTAACCGACGGTGAGGGTGCCCCGGTGGCGGCGATGGACGTGACCGACGTCTGGCCGGTCCGCGACGGCATGGCGGGCGTGGGTGGCGCGGTGCGCCGGCTGGGCGACGGCGGTCACGGGCCGTTCCAGCGGCTGCGGCGCAGTCCCGACGAGGTCCGCGGGCTGCTGCCGCCGGGGCGGGTGCTCGGCGTCTTCGCCGACCGTCCGCTGCACCGGCCGCAGCTCGCGCAGATCGCGCACGCCGCCCGCACCCTGGCCGCGCACCTGCTGGTGATGATCCCGGTGGGTGAGGCGGCGACCGGCGGGCTGCCGTCCGAGGCGCTGGTGCGCAGCGTGTTCGCCGCCCGGGACCGGATGCCCCCGGCCACCCTGCTGGCGGTGCCACTGGTGCGGCGGCGCGACGAGATCAGCGACGCCCTGCTCCGGGCCCGGGTCGCCGCCGCGTACGGGGTGACCCACCTGCTCTCCACCGAGGGGATGCTCTCCGGGGCCGGGCTGCGCGTGCTCGTGCCCCGGGAACTGGCGTACGACAACCGGGACGGGCAGTGGCGCTGGCGGGAGGACATCCCGCCGCGCAACCGGCGGCTGGCGCTCAGCCAGGAGGAGATCGACGACCTGCTGGACCGGGGCTTCCCGCTGCCCGAGTGGCACACCCCGCCGGCGGTGGCCAAGGAGCTGTCGCGGGCCCGTCCGGCGCGCCGGCACCGGGGCCTGGTGATCTTCCTCACCGGCCTCTCCGGCTCCGGGAAGTCGACCATCGCCCGGGGCCTGGCCGACCTGTTGCGCGAGGGCGGCGACCGGAGCATCACGTTGCTCGACGGGGACGTGGTGCGCCGGGAGCTCTCCGCCGGGCTGGGCTTCACCAAGGCCGACCGGGACGCCAACGTCCGGCGGATCGGCTGGGTGGCCGCCGAGATCGCCCGGCACCGGGGGGTCGGCATCTGCTGCCCGATCGCCCCGTACGCGGCCGCCCGGGCCACCGCCCGGGAGATGGCGCAGGCGGCCGGGGCCGGCTTCCTGCTCGTCCACGTCGCGACCCCGCTGGAGGTCTGCGAGCAGCGCGACCGCAAGGGCCTGTACGCCCGCGCCCGGGCCGGCCTGATCACCGGGATGACCGGCATCGACGACCCGTACGAGGAGCCCACCGATGCCGACCTGGTGGTGGACACCACGGACCTGACGGTCGAGGAGGCGGTCCAGCGGGTGATGGAGCACCTGACCGAGACCGGCTGGGTGGAACCCCGTCTCCAGCCGGCCTGACCCGGGCCTTCGCCCCTGCCCGACCCCGGCCCGACGCGCCGGCACGGCTACGGGCCGAGCAGTTCGTGCTGCCGCCGTCCGGTCGCCCGAGCGGCGGCGGCCGGCGACCGCGCACCCCTTTCTTCCGCTGTTTCCACCTGCGCGCTAGTGTTCATTCTTGTTGGAACACGTTCGACCACGTGAGCACGGGGTCGGGAGGCGGAGGTGAGGTCGGGTGCTGGCACGGCAGCGGCAGGCGGCCATCCTGGAACGGGTCCGTGCCGCCGGAGGCGTACGCGTGACCGAGCTGGCCGGCGAGTTCGGCGTCTCCGACATGACCATCCGACGCGACCTGGAGACGCTGCACGAGCAGGGCCTGTTGGCCAAGGTGCACGGCGGGGCGACCCTCGCCGGCTCGACCGACGAGCCGGGCTTCCGGGCCAAGTCGGTCCGCCAGTCGGCGGAGAAGGCGGCGATCGCCGCCCGCGCCGCGAAGCTGGTCCGGCCCGGCGCCGCGGTCGCCCTCTCCGCCGGTACGACCACCGCCGAGCTGGCCCGCCGCCTGGTCGACGTGCCCGGGCTGACCGTGGTGACCAACTCGCTGCCGGTGGCCGAGATCCTGCACGTCGCCGGCCGGCCGGACCAGACCGTGGTGCTCACCGGCGGGGTGCGTACCCCCTCCGACGCGCTGGTCGGCCCGCTGGCCGTGGCGGCGCTCGGGGCGCTCCACCTGGACCTGCTCTTCCTCGGCGTGCACGGGATCAGCGAGCGGGCCGGGTTCACCACGCCCAACCTGATGGAGGCGGACACCGACCGGGCGCTGGTGGCTGCCGCCGACCGGCTGGTGGTGCTCGCCGACCACACCAAGTGGGGCACGGTCGGCATCTCCTCGATCGTCGGGCTGGACGCCGCCGACGTGCTGGTCACCGACGAACGGCTGGCGCCGGAGGCGCGCCGGGTACTCGAGGAACGGGTCGGCGAACTGCTGATCGTCCGCGGCACGGAAGGGACGAAGTGAAGCGTACGCGGATCGAGCTGGCCGACGGCCGCGAGCTGATCTACTTCGACGACCGGGACGACGCGGTCCGGGACCAGCCGGACCGGCGGGACCTGCCCCCGCCGCCGCAGGCGTCGCAGCTCCGGTACGACCCGCTGACCGACGAGTGGGTGGCGGTGGCGGTGCACCGGCAGACCCGCACCTTCCTTCCCCCGGCCGACCAGTGCCCGCTCTGCCCGTCCCGCGGCGACCGGCTCAGCGAGATCCCCGCCCCCGACTACGACGTGGCGGTCTTCGAGAACCGGTTCCCGTCGCTGAGCCAGCGGGTCGCCGCAGAGCCCGCCGAGATCACCCCGTTCACCCCGGTACGGCCCGGGCACGGCCGGTGCGAGGTGGTCTGCTTCACCGACGACCACCACGCCTCGTTCGCCAGTCTCTCGCCCCGCCGGGTGCGGACCGTGCTCGACGCGCTCGCCGACCGGACCACCGCCCTCGGCGAGCTGCCCGGCGTGGCGCAGGTCTTCCCGTTCGAGAACCGGGGCGTGGAGATCGGCGTGACCCTGCACCACCCGCACGGGCAGATCTACGCGTACCCCTTCGTGACGCCCCGGACCCGCGCCATGCTCGCCGCCGCCCGCCGGCACGCCGAGCGCACCGGCGGCAACCTGTACGCGGACGTGCTCGCCGCGGAACGCGCCGCCGGGGACCGGGTGGTGGCGCGCAACGCGCACTGGACGGCGTACGTGCCGGCGGCCGCCCGCTGGCCGTTCGAGGTGCACCTGGCCCCGCACCGGCCGGTGCCGGACATCCCCGCGCTGGACGACGCCGAGCGGGACGCGTTCGGTCCGCTCTACCTGGACGTGCTGCGCCGCTTCGACGGGCTGTTCGACGTGCCGATGCCGTACATCGCGGCCTGGCACCAGGCCCCGCTGCACGTCGACCGCGAGCTGGGGCACCTGCACCTGCAGCTGTTCAGCATCCGGCGGGCCGGGGACAAGCTGAAGTATCTGGCCGGCTCGGAGTCGGCGATGGGCGTCTTCATCAACGACATCGCCCCGGAGCGGGCCGCCGAGCTGCTGCGGGCGGCCTGAAAGGAAGGGTCCCTGGGTGGCGACGGCCGCGTGCCGACACTCGGGGCGGAGCGGGTGCCACAACAGGGCGCGGGGGGCCCGGGACAGGGCCCCCCGCAAGGGAAGGGACGGCTGGCTGTGCGCGACAGCCGGGAAGGCTGGCTGATCGGCACTCTGCCGCGAGGCGACCGCAGTCAACCTTCCTGGATGGGACTGGCATCCCGTCCACCCAGCTCAACGAGGCGCGCCACCGCTTGGTGACGCCGGCACGCGACGACGGAGCCCGCCGGCGGGTGCCGGCGGGCTCGATCGGTGACGGGTACGGGAATCAGGCGGCGAGCTTGCGGGCCAGGTTCTCGTCGAGCGCGTTCATGAACTCGTCGGTGGTCAGCCACGGGGCGTCCCGCGAGATGAGCAGCGCCAGGTCCTTGGTCATCTGGCCACCCTCGACGGTGTCGACGATGACCTGCTCCAGGGTGTTGGCGAACTCGGTGACCGCCGGGGTGCCGTCCAGCTTGCCCCGGTGGGCCAGGCCCCGGGTCCAGGCGTAGATCGACGCGATCGGGTTGGTCGAGGTCTTCTCGCCCTTCTGCCACTGCCGGTAGTGCCGGGTGACGGTGCCGTGCGCGGCCTCGGCCTCGACGGTGCGGCCGTCCGGGGTCATCAGCACGGAGGTCATCAGGCCGAGCGAGCCGAAGCCCTGGGCCACGGTGTCGGACTGCACGTCACCGTCGTAGTTCTTGCAGGCCCAGACGAAGCCGCCCTCCCACTTGAGCGCGGCGGCGACCATGTCGTCGATCAGCCGGTGCTCGTAGCTGATGCCGGCCTTCTCGAACTCCGCCTTGAACTCGTTCTCGAACACCTCGGCGAAGATGTCCTTGAACCGGCCGTCGTACGCCTTGAGGATGGTGTTCTTGGTGGACAGGTAGACCGGGTAGCCGCGGTCCAGGCCGTAGCGCATCGAGGCGCGGGCGAAGTCCCGGATCGACTCGTCGAAGTTGTACATGCCCATGGCGACGCCGCCGCCGGGGAACTTGGCGACCTCCATCTCCATCGGCGCGCCGCCGTCGGCCGGGGTGTAGGTGATGGTCACCGTGCCCGGGCCGGGGACGACGAAGTCGGTGGCCTTGTACTGGTCGCCGTGCGCGTGCCGGCCGATGATGATCGGCTTGGTCCAGCCCGGGACGAGCCGCGGCACGTTCGACATGATGATCGGCTCACGGAAGACGACGCCGCCGAGGATGTTGCGGATGGTGCCGTTCGGCGACCGCCACATCTTCTTCAGCCCGAACTCCGCCACCCGAGCCTCGTCCGGCGTGATGGTGGCGCACTTGACGCCGACGCCGTGCTCCTTGATCGCGTTGGCGGCGTCGACGGTGACCTGGTCGTCGGTCTCGTCGCGGTACTGGATCGACAGGTCGTAGTAGTGCAGGTCGACGTCGAGGTACGGCAGGATCAGCTGCTCCCGGATCTGCTTCCAGATGATCCGGGTCATCTCGTCGCCGTCGATTTCCACGACCGGGTTGTTTACCTTGATCTTCGCCATCGGCCGGCGCTCCTCTCGGGGGACACGTGCTCAAGCAGTACGAGCGTACTGGAAACTGACCGGGGCTTCTCAGCCGGCCTCACCCGATGAAATCGGGGTCACCCGGGACGGGTCGGGATGGCATCCTTCCCGGATGCCGCTGACGCACACGATCGGGTCTATCACGGTCACCGCACTGGTCGACGGGGCGGGGCCGTTCTTCCAGCCCCGCGAGGAGGCTTTCCCGGACGCCACCGCGGACCAGTGGCGCGCGGCCGACCGCCGGGACCCGGACACGGTCACCCCGGACGGCCGCTGGTGGCTGCCGTTCCGGTGCTTCGCCCTGCGTGCCGGGGACGGGCCGGTCACCCTGGTCGACGCCGGGATCGGCCCGGCCGACTCCCTGGCCGCGAGCTGGGCGCCGGTCCCGGGCCGGCTGCCGGCGGAACTGGCCGTCGCCGGCATCGACCCGGCGGACGTCCGGACCGTGGTGCTCACCCACCTGCACAGCGACCACGTCGGCTGGGCGGTGCTCGGCACGCCGTACTTCCGCAACGCGGACTACCTGCTGCAACAGGCCGAGCTGGCGGCGCTGGACCGGTTCCACCCCGAGTTGCCGGCCCGACTCCTGGGGCCGTTGCGCGCCGCCGGCCAGCTCCGGCTGGTCGACGGCGACACCGACCTCACCCCCGGGGTACGCGTGCTGAGCACGCCCGGGCACACCCCGGGCCACCAGTCGGTGCTGGTCGACTCGGGCGACGAGCGCCTGCTGGTCACCGGCGACCTGCTGGTGCACACCGTGCAGCTGGTCGACCCCACCCTGGCGTACGCCCACGAGGAGAACCCCACGGCGGCACGCGGGGTCCGTACGGCTCTGCTACGCGAACTGGCCGGGCACGGCCGGGCGGTGCTGGCGACGCCGCACCTGGGCGCGCCGTTCACCGAGGTGCCGGCGCGGGAGGCGTTCCCGCTGCTCGCCGCACACCTGCGGTTCTGCGCGCTGGG
>NZ_JBEYSO010000044.1:0-44172 GCF_040642675.1 Micromonospora sp. NPDC047738 | reverse complement strand
GGACCGGCGAACACACCACCGGTGAAAGCCAGACCAGCAACACCAAGAACACTCTTACGCAGCATCGAGTTCATGACCAAAGCTCCATTCGGGGGTTGGCGCACCACCGCCCGATGGGGGTCGGACAGCGTGCGCAAGCACCGTCAGGCGCTCAAACAAGAGGGGGAAAGTCTGTCGACCAGCGGCTCGCGGGGTGACGGGGGTTCGCCTCTTCGCGGCGCCGGGACCATGTACAACGACCGGCGGCCCGCCATCATTCCGGGCCCGACCACCCACCACAACGGGGGGCTCGGTCGCGGGTTCATGTGCAACGACCGGCGGCCCACCAACATTCCGGCCTGGCCGACCCCGCCTCACGGGGCATCGGTCGCGGGTTCCGGCGGCCCGCCATAATTCCGATCCGGGCCCACCGAGGTGCCTTCCTCGGCCGTGCACCCGTGTTCAACGCCCCCGAGCCGGCCACCATTCCGGGCCGGGGATGCCCACCGGCCGGGCCGCAAACCGGACATCACCCACCACGGGACCCGGCTGGTCGGGCCCGAACCATCCTTGATCCACTCCAAGTCGCCGAAACGGCGGTAACCGACACCCGCCGACACCGCCACATCCCCGACACGGCGTCGGGGCAGCCGCCTGCCGCCGCCGACGTCGTGTTGCCCAGACGTTCTGGGACATCGGCCCTCGACGGGGCGACGTCACACTTTCCCCGAAAACGGCCACTCCGAGCGCCCAAAGGCCACATTCCGGCGAAACCGCACGCTCGGGGCGCCCGGAGGCGGGCACGGTGGGCCATCCCCCTAAGCGCAACCAGAAACGAACCGCACGCCGGGTCAGGTGGCGAGCAGGGCGTCGGCCGCGGCGGAGAGCAGCTCCCAGGCCTCGTCGACGTGCTCCTGTCCGGTGAGCGGCGAGCCGACCGCCAGGCGCAGCGCGTACCGTCCCTCGATCCGGGTGTGCGTGAGGTGCACCCGCCCGGTGCTGTTGACTCGGCGCAGCAGCTCCGCGCTCGCCTCGTCGCCGGCCCGTAGCCGGAAGCAGACCAGCGAGAACGGGTGCGGCGCGGCCAGCTCGAACCGGTCGTCGGCCGCCACCCGCGCGGCGAACCGGTCGGCGAGCGCCACCCCCGAGCGGATGTGCGCCCGCAGCCCCTCGACGCCGTACCAGCGCAGCACGAACCAGAGCTTGAGCGCGCGGAACCGGCGGCCCAGCGGGACCTGCCAGTCCCGATAGTCGATCACCGCGCCGGACTCGGTCGCCGCGTTGCGCAGGAACTCCGGCATCACCGTCAGTGCCTCGATCAGCTCGCCCCGGTCGGCCACCCAGAACGCGTCGCAGTCGAAGCCGGTGAGCAGCCACTTGTGCGGGTCGAAGCAGTACGAATCGGCGTACTCGACCCCGGCGTGCGACCAGCGCAGCTCCGGGCAGACCGCGGCCGCCCCCGCGTACGCGGCGTCGACGTGCAGCCAGACGCCGTGCTCGGCGCAGATCGCGCCGATCTCGGGCAGCGGGTCGACTGCGGTGGTGGACGTGGTGCCGATGGTGGCGACCACGATCGCGGGCGCCACCCCGGCGGACAGGTCCGCCTCGATCGCCGCGCGCAGCGCCGCCGGGCGCAACCCTTGCGTCGCCGGGTCCACCTCGATCGTCCGTACCCCGTCGGTGCCCAGCCCGGCGATCCGGGCCGCCTTCTCGATCGAGGAGTGCCCCTGCGTGGAGGTGTACGCGCGGTAGCGCCGGTCGACGCCGTCGGTCCGCCAGCGGCCCTTGCTGGCCCGGTGCAGCGCGCCTAGCGTGGCGACCAGCGTCGCCGACGAGGCGGAGTCCTGGATCACGCCGCCGCCGCGGCCGGTCGAGCGGAACCGCTCCGGCAGGTCGAGCAGGCCGGCGAGCCAGTCCAGCAGCACCGTCTCCAGCTCGGTGCAGGCCGGGCCGGTGGCCCAGAGCATCCCCTGCACGCCGAGCCCGGAGCTGACCAGGTCGCCGAGCACGCTCGGGCCGGAGGTGTTGGCCGGGAAGTAGCCGAAGAAGCCCGGGTGCTGCCAGTGGGTCAGCCGGGGCGTGACGATCCGGTCCAGGTCGGCCAGGACGGCCTCGACCGGCTCGCCCCGCTCGGTCGGCCCGGCGGGCAGCGCGGCGGCTACCGCGCCCGGCGGGTCCTGCGACGTCACCGGTCGCTGTCCGAGCGTCGTCCAGTAGTCGGCGATCCAGTCCACCACGGCGTGCCCGGCGCGGCGGAACTCCTCCGGGTCCATGTGCTCAGCCATGGGGTGGAGTCGATCAGGTGGGCCGCCGTGGGGCAAGGGTCGGGCGGCGGGCGAGACCGGCCCGGACGAAAAAGCACCGGGCCGCCAGCCGCGGAACCCGCAGCGCTGGCGACCCGGTGCACCACACCGCGGCACCCCCGACCCGTCCCGACCGGGAGTGCCGTACCACCACCGGTCATCAACCTACGGGTGCCGCGCGACGGAGGGGTGACACGGCTATGAAGAGCATGTTTCAGGCATCCCGGCGAAGCCCGCCGGCCACCTTCTCGGCGATCAACTCGAACGAACGGACCCGGTCCGCCACGTCGTACACCATCGTGGTCAGCATCAGCTCGTCCGCGCCGGTGCGCGCCAGCAGCGCGCCGAGCTGCCGGGCCACCGTCTCCGGCGAACCGGTCGCCTGGCCCTCCCGGCGCTGGGCCACGAACTCCCGCTCCAACTCGGTGTACGGGTAGGCCGCCGCCTCCTCGGGCGTCGCCAGCGGCTCCGGCCGGCCCGAGCGCAGCTTCAGGAAGGACAGCCCGGCCGGCCCGGCCAGCCACTCCGCCCGCTCGTCGGTCTCCGCGCAGACCGCGTTCACGGCGACCATCGCGTACGGCTGCTCCAGCCATTGCGACGGCCGGAAACTCTGCCGGTAGAGCTGCAGCGCGGGCAGCGTGTTCTGCGCGCTGAAGTGGTGCGCGAACGAGAACGGCAGCCCGAGCACCCCGGCGAGCTGGGCGCTGAAGCCGCTCGACCCGAGTAGCCAGACCGCCGGCGACTGGCCCCGGCCCGGGGTCGCGGTGATCGGCCCCGGCTCCGCGCCGCTGAAATAGTTCATCAGGTCGGCCAGCTCCCGCGGGAAGTGCTCGGCCGACAGCCCCTCCATGCTCCGGCGCAGCGCCAGCGCGGTCACCTGGTCGGTGCCGGGCGCCCGGCCGATGCCCAGGTCGATCCGGCCCGGGTGCAGCGCCTCCAGGGTGCCGAACTGCTCCGCGACCACCAGCGGCGCGTGGTTGGGCAGCATCACCCCGCCGGAGCCGAGCCGGATCGTCGAGGTGTGGGCCGCCAGGTGGGCGAGCAGCACCGCCGGGGCCGAACTGGCGATCGCGGGCATGTTGTGGTGCTCGGCCACCCAGAACCGGCGGTAGCCCAGCTCCTCGGTGCGCCGGGCCAGCTCGGTCGTGTGTCGCAGGGCCTCACCGGCGCTGCCGCCGGCCGCGACCGGAGCAAGATCAAGAACAGACAAGGGTACGTCGATCACGCCTCTGAGCAACCCGCCGCGCGCCGGACTTGTTCCGGACGGTGCCCTAACCCATACCGCGCGCCTGCTCGAAGATCAGGCTGGTCTGGGTGTGCTGCACCGCCGGATCCACCGCCAGATGGTCCAGCACGAAGTCCCGCAGCGCATCCCCGGACGCCGCCCGCACGTGCAGCACGTAGTCCTCCGCACCGGCCACGTGGAACACCGACACCACCCCCGGCAACCGCACCGACCGGGCCCGGAACGCGTCCACCACCGCCCGCTCGTGCGCGGCCAACCGCACCGACACCAGCGCCTGCAACGGCAACCCCACCGCCGCCGGGTCCACCTCCGCGTGGAACCCGCGGATCGCCCCGCACTCGCGCAGCGCCCGGGTACGCGTCAGACACGTCGACGGGGCCACCCCGACCCGCTCGGCGAGGGCATTGTTCGGCAGCCGGCCGTCGACGGCCAGCTCGGTCAGGATCGCGCGGTCGATGTCGTCCAGCGCCGCGAACGGCCGTACATCATTCGGTGCCACGGGCATGCGAGCATCATCCACCGAATCAAAGGATGGCGAAAGTGCAATCAGCAGAATCTTGTTCGCCTCTATTGCTCTGTGCTGGTCTGATGTTCGACGCTTCGGAGCATGACCGCCGTGGACACCAGAGCCGTGCACGCCGGGCGCGACGACCTCGCCGGTCTCGGCGTCCACGTACCGCCCATCGACCTCTCCACCACCAACCCGCTGCCGTCGGTCGCAGGCGGCGGCGACGCCTACGAGACCCTCGCCACCGGCGGCACCCTCCCGCCCGACGGCAGCGCCGTCTACCAGCGGCTCTGGAACCCCACCGTGGCCCGCTTCGAGACCGCCCTCGCCGAACTCGAAGGCACCGCCGAAGCCGTCGCCTTCGCCAGCGGCATGGCCGCCCTCACCGCCACCCTGCTCGCCGCCACCCGCGACGGGCGCCGCCACGTCGTCGCCATCCGCCCCCTCTACGGCGGCACCGACCACGTGCTCGCCACCGGCCTGCTCGGCACCGAGGTCACCTGGGCCCGACCCGACCAGGTCGCCGCCGCGATCCGCCCCGACACCGCCCTGGTCGTCGTCGAGACCCCGGCCAACCCCACCCTCGACCTCGTCGACATCGCCGCCCTCGCCACCGCCGCCGGCGACGTCCCACTGCTCGTCGACAACACCGTCGCCACCCCCGTGCTCCAGCAGCCCGCCCGGCACGGCGCCGCGCTCGTGCTGCACAGCGCCACCAAGAGCATCGGCGGCCACGGCGACGTCCTCGCCGGCGTCGTCGCCTGCGACCCCGGCTGGGCCGCCCGGCTGCGCCAGGTCCGCGCCGTCACCGGCGCGATCCTGCACCCGCTCGGCGCGTACCTGCTGCACCGCGGCCTGCAGACCCTGCCGCTGCGGGTCCGCGCCCAGCAGGCCGGCGCCGAGAAACTCGCCGGCTGGCTCGCCGGCCACCCCGCCGTCACGCGCGTGCACCACCCCGCGCACCACGACCCGGCCGGGCTCGTCGGCCGCCAGATGTCCGGCCCCGGCAGCCTGCTCGCCTTCGAGGTACGCGGCGGCGCTCCCGCCGCGGCCGCCGTCGCGGGTGCCTGCCGGCTGATCACCCACGCCGTGTCGCTCGGCGGCGTCGACACCCTCATCCAGCACCCCGCCTCGCTCACCCACCGGCCGGTCGAGGGCGACGCCAAGCCGTGCGGAGGCCTGTTGCGGGTCTCGGTCGGCCTGGAGGACCCGGAGGACCTGCGGGCGGACCTGGAGCAGGCGCTCGCGGCGATCTGACCCGTCGGGCTGCGCCGCGGGCGCTGCCCGGCGTCAGGAGTTCGGGCCGACGTGGCGGTCCAGCGCGGCGACCGCGTCCCGCCGGGCCACCGAGAGGCAGTTACGTCGGTTCATCTTCCACGCGATGCCGAGCAGGTCGAGCGCCCACTGGCAGAGGCCCATGATGTCGATGGATTCGTTGGTGAACATGTAGCGCGGGTAGACGTACTGCTTGCCCCGGACGGTGACCCGGTTGCTGAACCGGCAACCATCAGAGTGAAACAGGCCACGCAGAAGGTCGCCCGGCTGCGCCGTCGCGATCTCCTGCTGCCAGTCGGTCAGGACGATCGGCCGCTCATGCTTTTTGCCGGGGCCGTGCTGCGGCAACAGGCACGGCCAGTGTTTGCCGTAGCTCTGGACATTGACGCAGCCCTGTTGTTGGACGCGCTGAACCTTGGTTGCGAGCACCGCTCGCATGGCCTGGTCGCAGGCGTCGATCAGTCCTGGCCAGGCGTTGCTGCAAGAGATACGCAACACGGGCACCCGTGCCGACGTCACAAGGTGCCCGTCCCCGAGGTAGAGGCCGAGCAGGTAGGCGTAAGCGGCCGGATCTGTCGTATTGTCGACGTCCGGGCGGCAGCGGAAGCAGCGCAGCGCGGTGCCCTGGGTGATCGGCTCTGGCCGGTCCCGGCACCAGTGCCACACGGTGCGATAGGAGAGCCCGACGCTGCGGGCAGCATCAGCGATGCTGCTGCCGGACAGGTAGAGTTGCCGCGCTCGGGCGCGTATCTCGGGCGAGTGCACATGAGTATCTTCGAACGCCTGTATGACAGTTTGTGCCCCCGGTGGGATTCGAACCCACACTTTATGGCTTTTGAAACCATCGTCTCTGCCGTTGGACTACAGGGGCCTTCTGTTGATTGGCCATGACAGGTTACCCACTACGCTAGGGGCGGCGACACCCGGTATCGCGGGTGTCGAGGCTCAGACTGGTGGGAGAGGCTCGTGGCCGAGACGCAGACGGATGGGGAGCGCAGGCGCGTACTGATCGCCGAGGACGAGGCGCTCATCCGGCTGGACCTGGCCGAGATGCTGGTCGAAGAGGGCTACGAGGTGGTCGGCGAGGCCGGTGACGGCGAGACCGCCGTGAAGCTCGCCGAGGAGTTGAAGCCGGACCTGGTCATCCTCGACATCAAGATGCCGATCATGGACGGGCTGGCCGCCGCCGAGCGGATCGCCGGCGCCCGGATCGCCCCGGTGATCATCCTCACCGCGTTCAGCCAGCGGGACCTGGTGGAGCGGGCCCGGGCCGCCGGCGCGATGGCGTATCTGGTCAAGCCGTTCCAGAAGAGCGATCTGGTGCCGGCGGTGGAGATCGCCCTCTCCCGCTACTCGGAGATCGCCGCGCTCGAGGCGGAGGTGGCCGGCCTCACCGACCGGCTGGAGATCCGCAAGACCGTGGAACGCGCCAAGGGCGCGCTGATGACCACGTACGGGATGACCGAGCCGCAGGCGTTCAAGTGGATCCAGCGGACGGCGATGGACCACCGGATGACCATGAAGGAGGTCGCCGAGCGGATCCTCGCCGAGACCGCCGGCGGCGAGGTGGCCCAGCCGGCCTCCTGACGGCGCCGGTCGGCCGGTGCGTTGGAGCGGCGGGGATCGATAGACTCCGGTCCGTGGCGGCGCGGCGGCTGGTGGCGATGCTCGGTGTCGTCGTCGTGCTGCTCGCCGGTTGCGTACGGGCGAAGGCGCACGTCGAGCCCGGGCCGCTCCGTCCGCGGTGGCAGCCGCTGGCGCTGCCGGTACCGCCGGGACCGCCCGGCCGGTTGCTGCTGCGCGACGTGGCGGCCTGCGCCGGGCGCTGGTTCGTGGTGGGCGGGGTGGCCGACCCGGCGGGGGAGACCCGCCCGGCGGCGTGGGCCAGCGTGGACGGTCTCTCCTGGTCGTCCGTGCCGATCGCGTCGTCGAGCTTCTACGGCGCGCGGCACGTGCTCTACGCGGCGGCCTGCCGGCAGGGTCGGCTGGGGGCGTTGGGTGCGCGGAACGGGGGCGTGCACGGCAATCCGCGTTCGGGCACCTGGGCGCAGGACGCCGGCGGCACGCTGCGGGAGGCGGTGGCCCCGTTCGAGCTGTACGGGGGGCCGCGGGCGGTGAGCGTCTCCCGGCTGGTCGCGGGGCCGGGCGGGTGGCTGGTGGTCGGGTCCCGGGCCGACGGGGCGGCGGTGTGGACGTCACCGGACGGGGTGCGGTTCACGCTGCGCGAGGGTGTGCCGGAGTTGGCCGGCGACGCTCGGGGCCGGACGGTCGGGTTGGACGCGGTGGCCGTACCGCCGGGGTGGCTGGTGGTGGGGGCGGTGCTGCCGCAGCACGGGACGGCGGCGCTGCCGCTCGCCTGGGCCTCGGTGGACGGGCGGGCCTGGCGGCGGATGGAGTTGCCGGCGTCGGACGGGCGGAGCCAGGCGCAGCGGGTCGCTCTGGTGGGCGGCGCGGTGGTGGCGGTCGGTCCGGTGCGGGACGGGTTCGGGGTGTGGCGGGCGGCGGACGCCGGCGGCGGTGCGGGGTGGGCCGGTGCCGCGGGCTGGCGGCGGGTCGGCGGTTTCGGTGCGGCGGGTCCGGGGGTGTCGTCGGTGCATGGGCTCGTGTCGGCCGGCGGCGGGTTGCTGGCGGTGACCGGCGACGGGAATCGTCACGGTCTGTGGTTCTCGGTCGATTCGGGCGGTTCATGGCGGCCGATGGTGCTGCCGGTCGCGGTGCCCGATGGTGGGGACACCGCGGTGGCGGCGGCGTTCGACGAGGATCGACTGATGTTGGTCGCCGACGACGGTGGAGAGTCTCGTGCCTGGTGGGCGGCGGTGCCGACCGTCGATCGGTAGCGGGTGGAGCGGCGTTGGCTGCTTACCGACGAAACAAAGGTGAAAGTCCCTCGCGACCGACGGTTCTTACAGCGATCGTTTCCAATCCGCCACGGCGTGTAACGGTTCGGTCAACCCGCTCTCCTGGGACTTACGCCACAGCTCCCACGTGGGATAACGTCCCGGCCCAGACCGGCGACGACGGTCTGGTTCGTTCGCCCCCCGCAAGGGCCAATTGGCAGCGGGTGGTTGGGGCCATGCGACGGAGGAGGGTTCGGGCCTTGAGGCAGAAGCTCGCGCGCGTGATCGGTGGAGCTGCCATGCTGGCGCTCGTCGCCGGCGGCACCGCCTGCAGCAGCAGCGGTGGGGACAGCGCGTCCGGTGGTGACAAGTGTGGCAACAAGATCGCGTTCTTCGGTGCGCTGACCGGCAGCTCGGCGGCACTCGGCATCAACGAGAACAACGGCGTCAAGCTGGCCGTCGACAAGTACAACAAGGAGAACGCCGACTGCAAGGTCGAGCTGGTTCCGCTCGACTCGCAGGGCAGCCCGGACCAGGCCCCGGGCCTCGCGCAGAAGGCCATCGACGACCCGAAGATCCTCGGCATCGTCGGCCCGGCCTATTCCGGTGAGTCGGAGGCCGCCGACCCGCTGTTCGCCGAGGCGGGCCTGGTGCACATCACCGCGTCCGCGACCCGGCCCAGCCTGTCGCAGCAGGGCTGGAAGACCTTCTTCCGGGCGGTCGGCAACGACTTCAGCCAGGGTCCCGCGGCCGGTACCTACATCAAGGACGTGATCAAGGCCGACCGGGTCTACGTCATCGACGACCAGTCGGCGTACGGCGCGGGCCTGGCCGACGAGGTCAAGAAGGTGCTCGGCGGGGCCGTCGTCGGCTCGGACAAGGTCCAGGGCGAGGGCAAGCAGACCGAGTTCTCCGGCGTGGTCACCAAGGTGAAGGCCGCGAACGTCAAGGCGATCTTCTACGGCGGCTACTACCAGGAGGCCGGCCTGATCCGCAAGCAGCTCACCGCTGCCGGGGTCACCGCTCCGCTGGTCGCCGGTGACGGCGTGAACGACAAGGCGTACATCGACTCCGCCGGTGCGGCGGCGGCCGAGGGCACGATCCTCACCTGCCCGTGCCAGCCCGCCAGCGAGGCGCGCGGCACCTTCAAGGAGGAGTACAAGGCGCTCAACGGCACCGACCCGGGCACCTACAGCGACACCGCCTACGACGCGGCGAACATCCTGCTGGCCGGCATCAAGGCGGGCAAGACCGACCGCGCCGGCCTGCTGGACTTCGTGAAGAACTACAGCGGCGAGGGCGTGGCGGCCAACTACAAGTTCGTCGAGGGTGGCGAGCTGGACCCGGCGCAGGTGAAGGTCTGGGCCTTCAAGGTCCAGGGTGGTCAGGTCGTTCCGGACCAGGAGATCAAGAAGTCCTGACGCCGGTCGCTGCTACAGCGATTGAGTCGTGATCGCGGGTGCGGCCGGGAGCTCGCTCCCGGCCGCACCCCGTTTTTTTCGCCACACCTGATGGAGCGTCCCTCCCTTGAACTTCGACGGACTGTTCTCCAATTTCGGGGAACTCACCACGACCGGCCTGACACAGGGCGCCATCTACGCCCTGGTCGCGCTCGGCTACACGCTGGTCTACGGCGTGCTGAGACTCATCAACTTCGCCCACTCCGAGGTCTTCATCGCCGGCGCGTTCGCCGCACTGTGGACCTGGAACGGCTTCGGCCTCGACCAGAACTCACAGGTCAGCGGGGTCGGCTCGATCATGTTCTATCTGCTCGTGGCGGTGATCGCCGCGGCCATCGCCTCGGCGGGCACGGCGACCGTGATCGAGCGGGTGGCGTACCGCCCGTTGCGTAAGCGGAACGCTCCGCCGCTGGCCTTCCTCATCACGGCCATCGGCGCCTCGATCGCGATCTCGGAGGCGTTCGGCGTCTACACCCGCCGGCTCCCGCAGGGCGCGCCCGGGCTGGTCAACACCAAGCCGTTGTTCGAGATCGCCGGTGTACCCATCGACGCGGTGCAGCTGCTCACCGTCGGTGCCGCGCTGGTGATGATGGTCGCGCTGGACCTGTTCATCAACCGCAGCCGGCTCGGCCGCGGCGTCCGGGCGGTGGCCCAGGACGCCAACACCGCCGCGCTGATGGGCGTGAACAAGGACCGCATCATCATGCTGGTCTTCATCGCGGGCGGGTCGATGGCCGGCGTGGCCGGCCTGCTCTACGACGTGAAGATCGGCACGCTGACCTACAGCGTCGGCTTCCTGCTGGGCCTCAAAGCGTTCACCGCCGCGGTGCTCGGTGGCATCGGCAACCTGCGCGGCGCGCTGGTCGGCGGCCTGCTGCTGGGCGTGGTGGAGAACTACGCCTCGGGTCTGTTCGGCTCGCAGTGGAAGGACTTCGCGGCGTTCGCCGTGCTGGTGGTGCTGCTGATGTTCCGGCCGACCGGTCTGCTGGGCGAATCGCTGGGGAGGGCACGGGCATGACGACGACCGTTAATCCGCCGAACCCGGAGCAACGGGACGCGGCAATGGACCGGCTGCGCCACGGCCGCGAGGCGATCGCGCAGCGGTGGCGCGACGCGCCGCGGTGGGTGCGCTGGGCGGTGCTGGCGGCGGTCATCGTGTTCTTCTACGCGTTGCCGAACAAGGAGTTCTACCAGTACCTCGGGCCGATCCCGACCCCGGGCGCGAACTTCACCCAGGTGATGTTCACCGTCTCGATCTACGTGCTGATGGCCGTCGGGCTCAACATCGTGGTCGGCTTCGCCGGCCTGCTGGACCTCGGCTACTTCGGCTTCTTCGCCGTCGGCGCGTACACCGTGGCGGTGCTGACCTCGCCGAGCAGCAACATCAAGACGCTCTGGCCGTGGCTGCTGGTGGTGCCGGTGGCGATCGCGCTGACCATGGTCTCGGGTGTCATGCTGGGCACGCCGACGCTGCGGCTGCGTGGCGACTACCTGGCGCTGGTGACGCTCGGCTTCGCCGAGATGATCCGGATCGCGGCGGTCAGCTCCGACTTCCTCAAGGGGCAGCGGGGCTTCAACCAGATCCCGCACCCGCCGGGCAAGTACGCCGACGGCAAGCCGTTCTTCGGCGTGCTCGACGCCCGGCCGTACTACTGGCTGGTGCTCACGCTGATCATCGTGGTGGTGATCGGGGTGCGGAACCTCACCCACAGCCGGGTGGGCCGGGCGTGGATCTCCATCCGGGAGGACGAGGACGCCGCCCAGCTGATGGGCGTGCCGACGTTCAAGTTCAAGCTCTGGGCGTTCGCCTCGGGCGCCGCGATCGCCGGCCTGGCCGGCGCGCTCTTCGCGGGCAAGCAGAACTTCGTCAACTCGCAGAACTTCGAGCTGCTGAACTCGATCATCATCCTGGCCGCGGTCATCTTCGGTGGCTCCGGCAACATCGTCGGCGCCATCGTCGGCGGTGGCCTGGTGGCGTACATGATCGAGCGGTTCCGCGGCATCGAGCTGTTCGGCCTGGAGCTCTACGAGTACCGGTTCCTCTTCTTCGGCCTGGTGCTCGTGGTGATGATGATCTTCCGGCCGCAGGGCCTCATCCCGAACCGACGACGGGCGGCGGAGTTCAAGGACCGCCGCAAGGAGGTGATCGTCGGTGAGTGACGTCGAGCAGACGCCGGCCGTCCCGGCGCAGGCTGCCGCACCCGCGGTGGAGGCGGTGCCCGCGCGGGAGCCGCTGCTGGAGGTCGACAACGTCACGCTGCGCTTCGGCGGTGTGGTCGCGCTGAACCAGGTGGACTTCACCCTCTACAAGGGTGAGATTCTCGGTCTGATCGGCCCGAACGGCGCCGGCAAGACCACCTGCTTCAACGCGATGACCGGCATCTACCAGCCCACCGAGGGGCAGATCCGGTTCCGCGGCGAGAAGATCAGCGGGAAGAAGCGCCACCAGATCACCAAGATGGGTATGGCGCGGACGTTCCAGAACATCCGCCTCTTCCCCGAGATGACCGCGCTGGAGAACGTCCAGGTCGGTGCCGACGCGCACCACAAGACCAGCGTCATCTCCGCGCTGCTCCGGCTGCCGCGGCACTGGCGGGAGGAGCGGGAGGGCCGCGAGAAGGCCGAGCGCCTGCTGGAGTTCGTCGGCATCCGCAAGCGGATGCACGAGTTCGCCCGCAACCTCTCCTACGGCGAGCAGCGGCGGCTGGAGATCGCCCGCGCGCTGGCCACCGAACCGGTGCTGCTCTGCCTGGACGAGCCGGCCGCCGGCTTCAACCCGGCGGAGAAGGAGGAACTGCTCCAGCTCATCCGGCAGATCCGGGACACCGGCGTGACCGTGCTGCTCATCGAGCACGACATGCGTCTGGTCATGGGGGTCACCGACCGGATCGTGGTGCTGGAGTTCGGAAAGAAGATCGCCGAGGGTCTGCCCGCCGAGGTGCGGGACGACCCGAGGGTGATCGCGGCGTACCTGGGGGTGCCGGACGATGCTGCTTGAGATCGACGATGTGAGCCTGCTGTACGGGCGGATCCAGGCGCTGCACGGCATCAGCCTCACCGTGGACGAGGGTGAGATCGTCGCCCTGATCGGCGCCAACGGGGCCGGGAAGTCGACCACGATGCGGGCCATCTCCGGGATCCGGCCGGTGGCCTCCGGGCGGATCCGGTTCAACGGCGAGGACATCACCAAGCTCCGGGCGGACCTGCGGGTGCGGCGCGGGCTGTGCCAGGCCCCGGAGGGGCGCGGCATCTTCCCGGGCATGACGGTGCTGGAGAACCTGGACATGGGGGCGTACACCCGGCGGGACCGGGCGGGCGTCGCGCAGGACCTCAACCGGGTGATGGAGCTCTTCCCCCGGCTGGCGGAGCGGCGCAAGCAGGCCGGGGGTACCCTTTCCGGCGGCGAGCAGCAGATGCTGGCCGTCGGGCGGGCGCTGATGAGCCGACCGAAGCTGCTGCTGCTCGACGAGCCCTCGATGGGTCTCGCACCGATGTTGATCCAGCAGATCTTCAACATCATCACCGAGATCAACGAGCAGGGCACGACGATCCTGCTGGTGGAGCAGAACGCGCAGCAGGCGCTGGCCCGGGCGCACCGCGCGTACGTGTTGGAGACCGGACGGATCGTCAAGAGCGGCACCGGGGCCGAACTGCTGCACGACCCGTCGGTCAAAGAGGCATACCTCGGCGTGGCCTGATCGACGACCCCCACAGAAGGAGTACAACCATGTTCAACCCCTCTGGTGCTCGGCGGGCGGCGGTCGGGGCCGCCGGCGCGGCCGTGCTGCTGCTTTCGCTGGCCGCCTGCGGCGAGAAGGAGAATTCCGGCGAGCCGGGCGCCGGCCCCTCGGTGACCGCGGCGGCGGACTCCGCTCTCGCCGCCAAGGTGCCGGACGCGATCAAGGCGGACGGTGTGATCAAGGTGGGCACCGACTCCACGTACGCCCCGGCGGAGTTCCTCGACAACGACGGCAAGACCGTCATCGGCTTCGACGTGGAACTGTTCAACGCGGTCGCCCAGAAGCTCGGCCTCAAGGCCGAGTACGAGTCCGCGCCGTTCGACTCGATCCTGCCCGGTGTCGACTCGGGCAAGTACGAGGTCGGCGTCTCGTCGTTCACCATCAACGCCGAGCGCCTGAAGAGCGTCAACATGGTCAGCTACTTCTCCGCCGGCACCCAGTGGGCGACCAAGAAGGGCAACCCGGGCGGCGTCGACCCGGACAACGCCTGCGGCAAGAAGATCGCCGTGCAGACCGGCACCGTGCAGGTCGACGACATCACCGCCCGGTCGAAGAAGTGCACCGACGCTGGCAAGCCGGCCATCACGGTCGACCAGTACCAGGCGCAGAGCGACGCTACGGCGGCCGTGGTCAGCGGCAAGGACGAGGCCATGCTGGCCGACTCGCCGGTGGGCGCGTACGCGGTGAAGCAGAGCAACGGCCAGTTGGAGCTGCTCGGTGACATCTACGAGTCGGCCCCGTACGGCTACGCGGTGAAGAAGGACCAGCAGGCCTTCGCCGAGGTGCTCAAGGAGGCCGTCCAGGCGGTCATCACCGACGGCAGCTACAAGACCGCGCTGGAGAAGTGGGGCGTCGAGGGCGGCGCCGTCACCAGCTCCGAACTGAACCCCGCCAGCTGACCATGTCGGTCGAGACGGAAACACCCGAACGGGCACGGCCGGAACCCATCCAGGCCGTGCCCGTGCGGCATCCCGGCCGCTGGGTCGCCGTCCTGGTGATCGGGGTGCTGGTCGCCATGTTCGTCCACCTGCTGGTGACGAACAAGGCGTTCAACTGGTCGTTCATGGTCGACAACATGTTCCGGCCGCCGATCATCGACGGGCTCAAGGGCACCATTGCGCTGACCATCCTGGCCATGCTGATCGGTATCGGCCTGGGCATCGTCGTGGCCATCATGCGGCTGTCGTCGAACCCGATCCTGCGCGGCGTCTCCTGGGTCTACACCTGGTTCTTCCGGGCGGTGCCCCGGCTGGTGCTGGCGATCCTCTTCGGCAACCTGGGCATCCTCTGGTCCCGGGTGGAGTTCGGCCTGCCCTTCGACCGGCAGATCGGCGCCCTGTTCGGGATCCAGGACTTCGAGGCGCGCCTGTTCGGCTTCACCGCGGTGGACATCCTCACCGGCTTCGTCGCCGGCATGCTGGCGCTCGGCCTGTCCGAGGCCGCCTACATGGCGGAGATCGTCCGGGCCGGCATCCAGTCGGTGGACGAGGGGCAGACCGAGGCGGCGCAGGCGCTCGGGCTGAGCCGGACTCAGATCCTGCGCCGGATCGTGCTGCCGCAGGCCATGCGGGTGATCATCCCGCCGACCGGCAACGAGACCATCGCGATGCTCAAGGACACCTCGCTGGTGGCCTTCGTGCCGGTCAGCACCGAGTTGTACTTCCAGCTCAAGGCGGTCGGCAACCGGACGTTCCAGGTCTTCCCGATGTACGTCGCGGCGTGCCTGTGGTACCTGGTGCTGACCAGCGTGCTGCTGGTCGGGCAGTACTACCTGGAGCGGCACTACGGGCGCGGCTTCGGCCGGACCGCCGACGCGCGCAACCGGCTGCAGGGCTTCGGCGTCTGGGGCCGTAGCAGCGGAGGGGCAGGGGGCGCATGAGCGAGCGCCAGCGAGCGAATCATCGACGCAGTGCCGCGGTGTCTCATGGCGGCACGGAGCGTAGCGGAGTGCCGGTATGAGCGAGTTGACCGTGCCGGCGCAGGCCGGGGCGCCCGCGGCGGAGTCGGGCCTGATGGTCCGGGCCGAGCAGGTGCACAAGTCGTTCGGGCCCCTCGAAGTGCTCAAGGGCATCGACCTGGAGGTCCGCGCCGGGGAGGTGTGCTGCCTGCTCGGGCCCTCCGGCTCCGGCAAGTCGACCTTCCTGCGCTGCATCAATCACCTGGAGAAGATCAACGCCGGCCGGATCTGGGTGGACGGCGACCTGATCGGCTACCGGGAGCGCGGCGGGAAGCTGCACGAGCTGCGGGACAAGGAGGTGGCCGCGCAGCGCCGGGCCGTCGGCATGGTGTTCCAGCGGTTCAACCTGTTTCCGCACATGACCGTGCTGCAGAACGTCGTCGAGGCGCCGGTGCTGCTGCGCCGGGCCAAGAAGGCCGAGGCCCGGGACCGGGCGGCGCAGCTGCTGGACCGGGTCGGGTTGGGGGACAAGCTCGGCGCGTACCCGGGGCAGCTCTCCGGCGGGCAGCAGCAGCGGGTGGCGATCGCCCGGGCGCTGGCCATGCAGCCGAAGCTGATGCTCTTCGACGAGCCGACCAGCGCGCTGGACCCGGAGCTGGTCGGCGAGGTCCTGGACGTGATGAAGGACCTGGCCCGCGACGGCATGACGATGATCGTGGTGACCCACGAGATCGGCTTCGCCCGGGAGGTCGGCGACTCGCTGGTCTTCATGGACGGCGGCGTGGTGGTCGAGCAGGGCAACCCGCGCGAGGTGATCGCCGCCCCGAAGCACGACCGGACGAAGGCGTTCCTGGCCAAGGTCCTCTGATTGTCGGGTCCGGTGCGGCACGCGCCGCACCGGACCCCGACAGACCGGGCATCGCCGCCGATGTCCGGCGGATCGCGGCCGTTCGGGCCGCGCCGCGGGTCGGGGTTGTCGGCGGTACGGACTAGAGTCGCTGCCGTGACAGCTACGACGCCGCGCCTGCTCCTCGTCGACGGACACTCCCTGGCATACCGGGCCTTCTTCGCCCTGCCGGTGGAGAACTTCTCCACCACCACGGGGCAGCCGACCAACGCCGTCTACGGCTTCACCTCGATGCTGATCAACGTGCTCCGCGACGAGCAGCCCACCCACATCGTGGTCGCCTTCGACGTCTCCCGCCGTTCCTTCCGCACGGAGAAATACGCCGAGTACAAGGCCGGCCGCAGCGAGACCCCGACCGACTTCAAGGGCCAGGTCAGCCTGGTCAAGGAGGTGCTGGCCGCGCTGCGCATCCCGGTGGTGGAGAAGGAGGGGTACGAGGCGGACGACGTCATCGCCACCCTCGCCTGCCAGGCCCGCGACCAGGGCATGGACGTGCTGATCACCACGGGCGACCGGGACGCTTTCCAACTGGTCGGCGACCAGATCACCGTGCTCTACCCGCGCAAGGGCGTCTCCGACCTGGCCCGGATGGACCCGGCCGCGGTCGAGGCGAAGTACGGCGTCGGCCCGGACCGCTACCGCGACCTGGCCGCCCTGGTCGGCGAGAGCAGCGACAACCTGCCCGGCATCCCGGGCGTCGGCCCGAAGACCGCCGCCAAGTGGATCAACACCTACGGTGGGGTCGACGGCGTGGTGGCCCGGGCCGACGAGATCAAGGGCAAGGCCGGCGACAGCCTGCGCGAGCGGCTCGCCGACGTGATCCGCAACTACGAGATCAACTGCCTGGTGGCCGACCTGGAGCTGCCGGTGCGCCCGGAGGACGCCCGCTGGCAGGGCTGGGACCGGGAGGCCGTGCACCAGGTCTTCGACACCCTCCAGTTCCGCATCCTGCGCGACCGGCTGTACCAGTACCTGGAGGCCGTCGAGCCGGAGGCCGAGGCGGGCTTCGAGCTGGCCGGGCAGCTGCTCACCGAGCCGGGCGCCGTCGCCGGCTGGCTGGCGACGCACGCCCCGGCGGGCACCCCGGTGGGCCTGGCGGTCAAGCTCGACACCGGCCCGAACCGGCGGCACACCGCCTCGGTGACCGGGATGGCCCTGGCCACCAACGCCGGCGCCGCCGCCTGGTTCGACCCGGCCACGCTCGACCCGGCCGACGAGACGGCGCTCGCGGGCTGGCTGGCCGACGCCGCCCGCCCCAAGGTGCTGCACGACAGCAAGCCGGCCGTGCTCGCCTTCGCCGCGCACGGCTGGGACCTGCAGGGCATCTCCCGCGACACCCAGATCGCCGCCTACCTGGCCCGCCCCGACCAGCGCTCCTACGACCTGACCGACCTGGCGCTGCGCTACCTGCACCGGGAGCTGCGGGTCGACGCGCCGGAGACCGGCCAGCTCACCCTGGAAGGGCTGGGCAACGACGGCGAGGCCGAGCAGAACCTCATGCTCCAGGCCCGGGCGACCCTCGACCTGGCTGACGCGATCGACGCCGAGCTGTCCCGCGACGGCGAGCAGTCGGCCCGGCTGATGGCCGGCGTGGAGCTGCCGCTCATGCGGGTGCTCGCCACCATGGAGCGCACCGGCATCGCCGCCGACACCGACTACCTGTCCGAGCTGGAGGCGCACTTCGCCGCCGAGGTGAAGGCCGCCGCGCAGGGCGCGTACGCGGAGATCGGGCGGGAGTTCAACCTGGGCTCGCCCAAGCAGCTCCAGGAGATCCTCTTCGGTGAGCTGGGCCTGCCCAAGACCAAGAAGATCAAGACCGGCTACACCACCGACGCGGACGCCCTCCAGTGGCTCTACGCCCAGCAGCCGCACCCGGTGCTGGCGCACCTGCTGCGCCACCGGGACGTCGCCAAGCTCAAGTCGACCGTCGACGGGCTGCTCAAGTCCGTCTCCGACGACGGCCGGATCCACACCACGTTCAACCAGACCGTGGCGGCCACCGGCCGGCTCTCCTCGACCGAGCCCAACCTGCAGAACATCCCGATCCGCACCGAGGAGGGGCGGCGGATCCGCCGGGCCTTCGTCGTCGGCCAGGGCTACGAGTGCCTGCTCACCGCCGACTACAGCCAGATCGAGATGCGGATCATGGCGCACCTGTCGTCGGACGACGCGCTGATCGAGGCGTTCAACTCCGGGCACGACTTCCACGCGGCCACCGCCTCCTCGGTCTTCGGCGTACCGGTGGACCAGGTCACCGCCGACCAGCGGCGCAAGATCAAGGCGATGAACTACGGCCTGGCCTACGGGCTGAGCGCGTTCGGCCTCTCCCAGCAGCTCGGGATCAGCGCCGAGGAGGCGCGCGGGCTGATGGAGAACTACTTCGCCGGCTTCGGCGGGGTCCGCGACTACCTCCAAGAAGTGGTGGCCCGGGCCCGGCAGGACGGCTACACCTCCACCATCCTGGGGCGCCGCCGCTACCTGCCCGACCTGGTCAGCGACAACCGGCAGCGCCGGGAGATGGCCGAGCGGATGGCGCTCAACGCCCCGATCCAGGGCTCGGCGGCCGACATCATCAAGGTCGCCATGCTGCACGTCGACACCGCGCTGCGCGAGGCCGGGCTGCGCTCCCGGATGCTGCTCCAGGTGCACGACGAGCTGGTCTTCGAGGTCGCCTCCGGCGAGCGGGCCACCCTGGAGGCCCTGGTCCGCAAGGAGATGGGCGAGGCGTACCCGCTGTCGGTGCCGCTGGAGGTCTCCGTCGGCGAGGGCCGCGACTGGAACAGCGCCGACCACTGACCGTCGCCCGCCTCCGCCCTGGGACCCAGGGGCGGGTGGCGTGGTGGTCCGCGGGTCAGCGGCCCGGCCCGCGGCGCGCCTTCGGCGGGGCGCCGTGCCGCTGCAAGGCCTTCCGCGACGGACCGCCCGGCGGGGGCAGCGGGGCCTTGACCGGGTCGTGACCCCAGTTCATCAGGGAGTACCGCCACCGGGTTGCGCGGACGTCGCCGCTCGGTCGCTGCGCCATGTGCCGCCGGACGTATCCGACCACCTTGCGCATGTGCCGGTAGTCGCTCTCGGAGAGCTCGTCGCGCCTGCGGCGCAGCAGCTCGACGATCTTCCGGCCGGACTCGTGGCCGACCGACTCACCGCCCCCGCTGCCCTTCTTCCGCCAGCCGACATGCTTCGACTGGTCCGTCTCCAGCCACTTCTGGAGCTCGCCGGGCTTCATGTTCACCGCCTCGGTGAACTCTCGATAGGTATCCCGCCCATCCTCACTTCGACTCACGGCGGAGCGCCTCCGGTCGGTGCGCGACATCCCGGCCCGAGTGGTCGTTGCGGATCCGGTACTGCGGGTCCTCCGGCGAGGCGTTCACCGGGTGCCCGCGGACGTGCGTCCGGTCGACCAGCTTCTCCTTCACCACGCCGTACGCCCGGCCGCTGTGGGCGGCCCAGGAGACGTGGTCGCCTTCGCGGAACTCCTTCTCGGCCATGCCCCCCGGTTACCCGGGGCCGCCGGGCGGAAACGAACGGCTACCCGTCGGCCGGCTTCTCCGCGACGAAGATCGCGGTGCCGGGGAAGAGCCGGCCGCGCAGCGGACTCCACTGCCCCCAGATCCCCTCGTGCCCCGCCGGCCACTCCGGCTCCACCAGGTCCAGCAGGCGGAACCCGGCGCCGACCAGCTCCCGGATCCGGTCGCCGAGGGTGCGGTGCTGCTCGACGTACGTGGCCACCCCGTGCTCGTCCTGCTCGACGTACGGGGAGCGGTCGAAGTACGAATGCACGGCGGCCAGTCCGCCCGGACCGGGGTCGTCGAGGAAGATCCACCGCATCGGGTGGGTGACCGAGAAGACCCAGCGACCGCCGGGTCGCAGCACCCGGGACACCTCCCGCATCACCGCCGCCGAGTCGGCCACGAACGGGATCGCGCCGAACGCCGTGCAGACCGTGTCGAAGGCGGCGTCGGCGAACGGCAGGGCGAGCGCGTCGGCCTGCACCAGCGGTACGCGTACCCCGGTGCGCGCGGCGGCCTGCGCGGCGTGCCGCAACATGCCCGCGGAGAGGTCCAGGGCGACCGGCCGGGCCCCCTGGGCGGCCAGCCAGCGGGCGGCGGCGGCCGCCCCGCAGCCGAGTTCGAGGATCCGCCGCCCGGCCACCTCGCCGAGCAGCCGCGCGTCGGCCTCGCGCAGCCCCTCGGGGCACCAGACGAAATCCACGTCGCCCAGGAACGCGCCGTGCTCGGCCTGGTACTCGTCGGCGTCGGCGTCCCACCAGCCGCGGTTGGCCCGGCGAACCTCCGCGGCGCCCACCCGGCGCCGGGTCACCCTGTCCTCGTTCATCCGAGTCACGCTAGCTTCAACCCGGCGGGCCGCCGCCATCGGTCGGCTGGGGCTGATGTGACGGATGGGACAGCTACCGGACCTTACCGCGCGAAATCTCCGCTTTCGCAGCTGACGAGGTCGTCAGGACCCGGGAGGGCTTGCACGCTGTGGTAATGCAGCGGGTAGGCTAGAGGATGCGCTCGCGGATCGTGTGCCTCGGCAGGGAGCAGGTGCGCGGTCACCGGAGCCACTAATGATCTTCTGACGGCGATCGTTCGGTGTGCCCGGCGACGGATCCGCTGGCGCGGACGAGTCACCGCGACGCCCATGCCTGCTGTGACAACCCATCCGACCGGAGCAACCGCCCACATGACGAGCAGCATCGAGGCCACCTCGAGCGCCAACAAGGTCACCGTCGACGACCTCGGTTCCGAGGAGGCTTTCCTCGCCGCGATCGACGAGACCATCAAGTACTTCAACGACGGCGACATTGTCGAAGGCACCGTCGTCAAGGTCGATCGGGACGAGGTCCTGCTCGACATCGGCTACAAGACCGAGGGCGTGATCCCCTCTCGGGAGCTGTCGATCAAGCACGACGTGGATCCGGCCGAGGTGGTTTCGGTCGGTGACCACATCGAGGCCCTGGTCCTCCAGAAGGAGGACAAGGAGGGTCGCCTGATCCTCTCCAAGAAGCGGGCGCAGTACGAGCGGGCTTGGGGCACGATCGAGAAGATCAAGGACGAGGACGGGGTCGTCCGCGGCTCGGTCATCGAGGTCGTCAAGGGTGGTCTCATCCTCGACATCGGCCTGCGCGGCTTCCTGCCCGCCTCGCTCGTCGAGATGCGGCGGGTGCGCGACCTGCAGCCGTACGTCGGCCGTGAGCTCGAGGCCAAGATCATCGAGCTGGACAAGAACCGCAACAACGTGGTTCTGTCCCGCCGGGCCTGGCTGGAGCAGACGCAGTCCGAGGTGCGCACCGAGTTCCTCAACAAGCTGCAGAAGGGCCAGGTCCGCAAGGGCGTCGTCTCCTCGATCGTCAACTTCGGCGCGTTCGTCGACCTGGGCGGCGTGGACGGTCTGGTGCACGTCTCCGAGCTGTCCTGGAAGCACATCGACCACCCGTCCGAGGTCGTCGAGGTCGGCCAGGAGGTCGAGGTCGAGGTCCTGGACGTCGACCTGGACCGCGAGCGGGTCTCGCTGTCGCTGAAGGCGACCCAGGAGGACCCGTGGCGTCAGTTCGCCCGTACCCACGCGATCCAGCAGATCGTGCCGGGTAAGGTCACCAAGCTGGTGCCGTTCGGCGCGTTCGTCCGGGTGGACGACGGCATCGAGGGCCTGGTCCACATCTCCGAGCTGGCCGAGCGCCACGTGGAGATCCCGGAGCAGGTCGTCCAGGTCGGCTCCGAGGTCATGGTCAAGGTCATCGACATCGACCTGGAGCGTCGCCGGATCTCGCTGTCGCTCAAGCAGGCCAACGAGGGCTTCGTCGAGGGCGAGGAGCACTTCGACCCGACCCTCTACGGCATGGCCGCGACCTACGACGAGCAGGGCAACTACATCTACCCGGAGGGCTTCGACCCGGAGACGGGCGAGTGGCTCGAGGGCTACGACAAGCAGCGCGAGACCTGGGAGAACCAGTACGCCGAGGCACGCCAGCGCTGGGAGGCCCACACCAAGCAGGTGCAGACCTCCCGGGCCGCCGACGCCGAGGCTGCCGCCCACCCGGCTCCGGCTGCGGCCGGCGGCACCACCACCTCGACCACGGCCCCGAGCCGTCAGGCCGAGGAGCCGGCCGGCACCCTGGCCACCGACGAGGCGCTCGCCGCGCTGCGGGAGAAGCTCGCCGGCGGCAAGTGACCCTCCTGCGACGACACCTCCAAATCGGCGGGTCTGACGCCATGTCGATCTGGAGCCGTCGCTGACGACGACGGGCCCCGTCCCCGCGATCCGGTCTCACCGGGCCGCCGGGGGCGGGGCCCTCGCGTATCTCCGCCCGACCCCGTCGTCGGCCGGCCCCGCCGGGTGGGCTTGATCGACTCGGCGGGTGTTGCCTTCCCGCCGACCGGGCACCCCGCCATCCCGCGTCGGCCGCGCGGCCCGTCGAGGTTGGCGTCCGGTTTGGCACCGGCCCAGTGATCGGGTTGACTGGGCGGGTGCTGATGGTGGGGTTGACCGGCGGTATCGGGTCCGGCAAGAGCGCGGTGGCCAGCCGGCTGGCCGTGCTCGGCGCGGTGATCATCGACGCGGACCAGGTCGCCCGCGACGTGGTCGCCCCGGGCACCGAGGGACTGGCCGAGATCGTCGCCGCCTTCTCCGACCGGGTGCTCGACGCACAGGGCGCGCTCGACCGGGCGGCCCTGGGCGCCGTCGTCTTCGCCGACCCGGCGGCCCGCCGCCAGCTGGAGGCGATCACCCATCCCCGGGTACGCGCGCGTACCGCCGAACTGGCCGCCGCGGCGCCCCCGGACGCGGTCGTGGTCAACGACGTACCGCTGCTGGTGGAGGTGGGGCTCGCGCCGACGTACCACCTGGTGGTCGTGGTGCAGACGGCGGTGGCCACGCGGCTGGCGCGGCTGGCGCACGACCGGGGCATGGACCGCGCGGAGGCCGAGCGGCGGATCGCCGCGCAGGCCGACGACGCCCGCCGGCAGGCGGCGGCCGACGTGGTGCTGACCAACGACGGCCCGCTGGACGAGCTGCACGCGGCGGTGGACGCGCTCTGGCACGAGCGGCTGGTGCCCTACGAGCGCAACGTCCGCGAACGCCACGCGGTCCGGCCGGAACAGGTGGTGCTCACCGGACCGGACCCGTCCTGGCCCCAGCAGTACGCCCGACTGGCCGCCCGGATCCGGCGCGCGGTCGGGGCTGACATGCGCGTGGACCACATCGGCTCCACCGCGGTGCCCGGGCTGGCCGCGAAGGACGTCATCGACATCCAGCTCACCGTCTCGTCGCTGGCGGAGGCGGACGGGCCGCTCGCCCAGCGGCTGGCCGACGCGGGGTTCCCCCGGCTGCCCGGCGACTGGTGGGACAACCCCCGCCCACCGGGCAGTGCCCGGTGGGAGAAGCGGCTGCACGGCAGCGCCGACCCGGGCCGCCCGGTCTACCTGCACCTGCGGGTGGCCGGCTCGCCCGGCTGGCGGTACGCGCTGCTGATGCGGGACCACCTGCGCGCCGACCCGGGCCAGCGGGCCGCCTACCTCCAGCTGAAGCGGGAGTTGGTCGCGTCGGCCCCGGACAGCGCCACGTACGGGACGTTGAAGGACCCCTGGTTCGACGAGGAGCACCTACGGGCCGAGGAGTGGGCCGCGCAGACCGGCTGGCGGCCCTGACCGGGTTCAGCGTGCGGTCGGTCCGGGCGCGGTCGCGGGCAGCACCGGCACCCTGCCTGGGGTGAGGTCGAGTTGGGCCCAGACGCCCCGCCCGGTCCGCAGCTCCAACCGACGCGGCAGACCGCTCCGGTCGATCCACCAGCGCAGCGCGGTCGCGCCGGACCGCACCTCGATGACGTCCACCGCGCGGTCGGCCACCCGGTCGTCCCGGACCCGCACCGTCGTCCCCGCCGGCCCGGGGCCGCTGCCGGCCCGCAGCGCCGCGTCCAGCAGCCGGTCCAGGTCGTCCCCCGGCGCCTGGTCGGCCGGCCAGGTCACCCCGGTCGGCGGCGGTAGCGGCGGCGCGGCCGGGATCTCCGTCGCCGCGCCGTCACCCGGGACCTCCGCCCGGGCCACCTGCCCGGACCGCCACCGCAGGAGGGCCCGGCGTCCCGGGGTGTCGACCTCGACCAGCGCCAGGTACGCGGCGGACTGCGCCCAGCTCAGCCAGCCGGCGGCCCGCAGGTTGGCGGTCGGGCCGAGCGGGGCGGTCAGGGTCAGCGTGGCGCCTCCGCTCGCCCGCAGCCGGTCGGGCAGCCGGACCAGCCGGTCGGTCTCGCCGTCGGCGAGCGCGCGGGGCAGGCCCGGTCGGCCGCCGAGCGCGTCCACCGGGCGGAGCGTGGGGCGGTCGCTGCGGGCCAGCTCGACGGTGATCGGGGTGTGATCCGGCAGCCGCCCCTCCAGCCGGTGCAACCGTGCGTCCCGGTCCAGCCAGAGACGCGGCCGCCAGCTCGGCCCGTCGCCGGTTGCCGGCCCACTGGTGCCGCTGCTCGCGCCGGCGGCGGTCGGCACGGCGGTGGTCTGGACGGTCGGGGTCGGGGCCGTCGGCAGGGATGCCTGGAAGATGTCGACCGGGCTGCCCTCGACGGTGTCCTGGCCCAGCCAGCGGGCCTCCGTGGAGGTGGGGTCGGTCCGGTTCGCGCTCAGCCCGAGGAGCAGGTCCCGGACGGCGGCCACGGCACGCCCGGCGGGCGGCTCCCGCAGCCGCCAGCGGTCGGCCGGGGGCACCAGCGGGGGCGGGGCGGGGCTGGGCGCCGCGGCCGGATCGGGCCGGACCACCAGCGCCGACCGGTTGGCCTGGACCAGCCCGCGTTCGGTGCCGGCACCCGGTCCGCCGACATCCAGGTAGACCAGCGGCCGAGCCCAGTCGACCCAGCCGACGAACTCGGTGCGCGCGTCGCCCGTCCCGACCGAGCCCCGTACGCCGGCGCGGACGTCGCGCTGGTTGGTGACCCGCATCGCCGCCAGCAGCTCGGCCTCCGGCGCGGTGAGCGGCCGGGCCGGGTCGGCCGGTTCGGGCGACCAGCTCAGCAGCCCGGCGACCAGCGCCGCCGCCGAGGCCGCCGCGGTGACGCCGAGCGCGACCAGCACCGCTCGGCGCCGGGCCGACCGCTCCGGCGGATCGTCGCTACCGTCGGCGTCGGTGTCGGGCGGTGGTCCGGCCTCCTTGCCCGGCGGCAGCGGACCCGTGGCGGCTGCCGGGCCGGCCCGCCGACGGCGGAGCGGGAGGGCCAGGAGCCGGTCACCGGCCGTCGAGCGGGCGCGACGGTGGCGGCGGCCCGGTTCGCGTGGCACGGCGGTCGGCGCCGGTCCCCCGTCCGGGCTGCTGCTGGATGACTCGACGCGGGCGCCGGGGGTGGGGGTGGTGCGGCGTGGGGCCCTGCCGGCGGTGCCTGGTGGCGGCGGGCCGGTGCCGGGCCGGCCGGCGGTGCGCCGGGGCGCTGCGCCGGCGCCGGGCTGGTCGATCGCGCGGGGCGCCGGCGGGTCGGCGCCGGGCTGATCGGCGGTGCGGGCGAGCGGTGCGCCGGCGCCTTGCTGGTCGGCTGCGTGCGGGCGTGGCGGGTCGAGGTGGGGCTGGTCGGTCGACTGCGGGGGAGGGGTGCCGGTGCCGGGCTGGTCGGCGGCGCGCGGGGTTCGGGTGCCGGGGGTCGGCTCGTCGGCGCCGTCGGTGGTCGGCTCCGCGGGACCGTCGGCGGGCGGGTGACGGCGGGTGTCGTCGGCGGGGGGCGGGCTGGCGTCGGGCGACGGAGCGGGCCGGGACCGGCGGCCGGGGGAGGTCTCCACGAGTGGACAACGCGGCTGTCGGGATCCGGTGACGAGCAGGGGCGCTCGCGGCGGCCGGTCAGCGCCTCCAGCGCGACCACCTGGGTGCGCACGCCGGTCGTCCCGGGTGCTGCGACCCTGTGCCGGGGGCGGCCGCGCCCTTGACGGGCGGCCACCGGGCCCGGTCGGCCGCCGCGAGCGGCCTACGGTACGAGGGTAGTCGGGTGTGCTGGGGCACACAATGGGAATATCGAAGCCAATCACGGACGGTCCGTGGTCGGCCCGAAGTGTCGGACCGCGGGCGTACCGTTGGGGTCATGGCGCTCGACATTCCCCGGCTCGACGGCCGCTTCCAGGTCGTGAGCGAGTTCCAGCCGGCCGGCGACCAGCCGGCAGCCATTGACGAGCTTGAGCGTCGCGTGCGGCGTGGCGACCGTAACACGGTGCTGCTCGGCGCGACCGGCACCGGCAAGAGCGCCACCACGGCGTGGCTGGTCGAGCGGCTGCAACGGCCGACCCTGGTGCTCGCCCCCAACAAGACCCTCGCCGCCCAGCTCGCCAAGGAGTTCAGCGAGCTGCTCCCGCACAACGCGGTGGAATACTTCGTCTCCTACTACGACTACTACCAGCCCGAGGCGTACATCCCGCAGACCGACACCTACATCGAGAAGGACTCCTCGATCAACGAGGAGGTCGAGCGGTTGCGCCACTCGGCGACCATGTCGCTGCTCACCCGCCGCGACGTCATCGTGGTGGCGACCGTCTCGGCGATCTACGGTCTGGGCACCCCGGAGGAATACCTGGACCGCGCGGTCCGGGTGGCCGTCGGCCAGGAGCTCGACCGTGACCAGTTGCTGCGCCGGCTGGTCGACATCCAGTACACCCGCAACGACATGGCGTTCCAGCGCGGCACCTTCCGGGTTCGCGGGGACACGCTGGAGATCATCCCGGCCTACGAGGAACTGGCCGTCCGGATCGAGCTGTTCGGTGACGAGATCGAGAAGCTCTACTACCTCAACCCGCTCACCGGGGATGTGGTCCGCGAGGTCGACCAGTTGATGATCTTCCCGGCCACGCACTACGCGGCCGGGCCGGAGCGGATGGAGCGGGCGATCCGCGACATCGAGACCGAGCTGGGCGAGCGGCTGGCCGAGCTGGAGCGGCAGGGCAAGCTGCTGGAGGCGCAGCGGCTGCGGATGCGCACCACCTACGACATCGAGATGATGCGGCAGGTCGGCTTCTGCTCCGGCATCGAGAACTACTCCATGCACATCGACGGCCGGTTGCCCGGCAGCCCGCCGCACTGCCTGCTCGACTACTTCCCCGACGACTTCCTCACCGTCGTGGACGAGTCGCACGTGACCATCCCGCAGATCGGCGGCATGTACGAGGGCGACGCCTCCCGCAAGCGGATGCTGATCGACCACGGCTTCCGGCTGCCCAGCGCGGCCGACAACCGGCCGCTGCGCTTCGACGAATACCTGGAGCGGGTCGGCCAGATGGTGTTCCTCTCCGCCACCCCGGGCCCGTGGGAGTTGGAGCAGGCCCAGGGCGAGTTCGTCGAGCAGGTGATCCGCCCCACCGGCCTGATCGACCCCGAGGTGGTGGTGAAGCCCACCAAGGGGCAGATCGACGACCTGATGCACGAGATCAAGCTGCGGACCGAGCGGGATGAGCGGGTCCTGGTCACCACCCTGACCAAGAAGATGGCCGAGGACCTGTCGGACTATCTCCTGGAGAACGGCATCCGGGTGCGCTACCTGCACTCGGAGGTCGACACGTTGCGCCGGGTGGAGCTGCTGCGCGAGCTGCGCAAGGGCGAGTACGACGTGCTGGTCGGCATCAACCTGCTCCGGGAGGGCCTCGACCTGCCCGAGGTGTCCCTGGTGGCGATCCTCGACGCCGACAAGGAGGGCTTCCTGCGCAGCGGCCGGTCGCTCATCCAGACCATCGGCCGGGCGGCGCGTAACGTGTCCGGCCAGGTCCACATGTACGCCGACAAGATCACTCCATCGATGGCGGATGCGATCGAGGAGACCAACCGGCGCCGGGCCAAGCAGATCGCGCACAACGAGGCGCACGGGATCAGCCCCGAGCCGCTGCGCAAGAAGATCCACGACATCCTCGACGACATCTACCGCGAGGCGGAGGACACCGAGAACACCCGCGTCGGCGGGGCGGTCCGGCAACTGTCCCGGGGCAAGGCCCCGGTCAAGGAGACCCGCAGCCGCGGCCGGGGCGGTGCCGCCACCCCGTCCCGGGAGGGCATGGCCCGGGCCGACCTGGCCAACCTCATCCAGGAGCTCAACGACCAGATGCTCGCCGCCGCGCGGGAGTTGCAGTTCGAGCTGGCGGCCCGGATCCGGGACGAGGTGGCCGACCTCAAGAAGGAACTGCGCGGGATGGACGCGGCCGGCGTGAAGTGAGCGGGCCGGGCGGCGGTGGGCGTGCGCCCGGAAGGGAATCCACGTTGGTTGCACTGCGCGAGTGAGGTATTGCCGTGAGTGACGGCAATGCGTACTCTCCCACGGTGGGGAGGCTGGTATGCGGCTGTCAGCAAGTCCTGTCGTCCGGCGGGTGCGCCTCGGTGCGGAGCTGCGCCGGCTGCGTCGCCGGGAGGCGCTCACCCTGGAGCAGGTCTGTGTCCGGCTCGGGTGGGCGTCCACCTCGAAGCTGTCCCGCATCGAGCTGGGCCAGAGCCGGCCGGACCTGGCCGATGTGCTCGACCTGCTCGACGCCTACCAGGTGCCTGCCGACCAGCGCAACGAGCTGATCGTCATCGCCCGGGACGCCGCCACCGGGCGGGGCCGGTCCAAGGCACTGGGCGAGATGGGCGAGCGGCAGCGGGCGTACGCCGAACTGGAGGCCGGCGCCGCCCGCATCGTGGAGTACCAACCGGCCCTCGTGCCCGGGCTGCTGCAGACCCCGGCCTACGCCCGCCTGCGGGTGAGCGCCGGGGCGCTGCTCGGCGACGACGTGGACGTGGAGTCCGACGTACGGGGCCGGACGGTGCGCCAGGAGGTGCTGCGCCGCCTGGATCCGCCGCACTATACGGCGCTGGTCGACGAGCGGGTCTGCGAACCGGGTGGCACGCCGGCCGACGTCTGGCGGGACCAGTTGCGGCACCTGATGGCCCTCGCCGAGTGGCCGCACATCACCATCCGGGTGGTGCCGAGCGAGGCCGCCCCGGACGGCGGCCGCCCGCTGACCGCCTTCTCCTACTACGCGTACCCGGATCCGGCCGACCCCCGCACGGTGCTGGTGGAGACCCTCACCACCGACCTGCGGCTGGTCGCCGAGGCGGACATCGCCCGTTACGAGCGGCTGGTCGACCGACTGCTGGCGGCGGCGTTGCCCGAGGAGGAGACGGTCGAGCTGCTGGCCCGGCGGCTCGGCCCGGTGCACGTGCCGCGGCCCCGCGAGCCCCGCGACGCCCCGGTCCCCGAACTGCACTGAACGCGACGCCCCCGCGGCCGGACGGCGTCCTCCGGGCTGCGCGCGTGCTGGCCGGACCGTGTCCTCCGGGCTGCGCATGTGTTGGCCGGACCGGCGTCCTCCGGGGGTGCGTGCGTGCTGGCCGCCCTTTCGGCCGGGGCGGGCAGCCGCGAACCCTGCCGCGAGCAGCAGGGGCGCCCGGAAGTTGATCAATCGGGCGCGGCTGGCCGCAGCCTTGCCCGCGCCGCCACCGGGCCCGGCGCCCCCGATGCCCGTCGGGACCGGTGGCCGGCGCATCCCCCGCAGGCTATGCGAGGGGTATGACAGGTCAGGCCGGCACGTCCACGAAGTGCTCGACCAGCGGCGGGTTCGCGAAGTGCGGACCGATCAGCGCCCGCCACTGCGGGAACCGCTCGCTCTGCCGGAAGTTGACGTCGTGCGCCTCGACCGAGTCCCACTCCACCAGCAGCACGAACCGGGACGGCGACTCCACGCCCCGGGTCATCCGCACCGAGCGGCAGCCCTCCGCGCCGCGGAGGAGGGGGTACGCCTGCGTGTAGGCGGCGGCGAAGGCGTCCTCTTGCCCCGGTTTCACGTCGATCAGCGCGACCTCAAGAACCATGCCCGAAGCCTCGCACGCCGGCCGTCGGCCCGTCCGCCCCGGGGGCTGTTCCGGCCGCCACACTCCCCTTAGGGTGAGCGCGCGGAACACGGGGAGGGACACATGCTCGACTGGCTCACCGCTACGGCGTTCACCGTCGCGGGCGTCGGCACCACCTGGGCGGAGGTGCTCGGCTTCGCCACCGGGGTGGTCAACGTCTGGCTGGTGGCGCGGCAACACATCGCGAACTGGCCAGTCGGCATCGCCAACGTGCTGCTGCTCATGCTGCTGTTCTGGGCCGCCGGCCTGTACGCCGACGCCGGCCTGCAGGTGGTCTACGTCGCCCTCGGCCTGTACGGGTGGTGGCACTGGCTCTTCGGCGGGCAGCGGCGCAGCCGGCTCACCGTGAGCCGGACCGGGCGCCGGGAGTGGTGGGCGCTGTCGGTTGCCGGGGTGCTGCTCACGGGCGGGCTCTGGGCGCTGCTGGATCGGGCCACCGACTCCACGGTGCCCCTCGCCGACGCGGTCACCACCGCGCTGTCGCTGCTCGCCACCTACGGCCAGACTCGCAAGCTGGTGGAGAGCTGGTGGCTGTGGATCGCCGCCGACCTGATCTACCTCCCGCTCTACGCGTACAAAGGGCTCTGGCTGACCGGCGGCCTATACCTGGTCTTCCTGGCGCTCTGCGTGCTGGGGCTGCGGGAGTGGCGGGCGGACCTACGACAGCGGTCGGCGGCGGCGCCGGTGCCGCCCGGCCCGGCACCGGTGGTCGCGTGAGCGCGCGACGTGAGCCGGTCTGGCGAGCCCCGCGGCCGCGAACCGAGGAGTCGTGGTGACCGGTGGCGCCGGCGAGGCGGCCGGCGTCCCGACGGGCGACGGTGCGGGCCGGCCGGTGCCGGAGTTCCGGCACGGGCTGGTGGTCGGGAAGTTCTATCCGCCGCACGCCGGGCACCACGCGCTGATCGCGGCGGCGGCGGCCCGCTGCGCGGCGGTCACCGTGGTGGTCGCCCCGTCCCGGCGGGAGTCGATCCCGCTCCCGGACCGGGTGGCCTGGCTGCGCGAGGTGCACGTCGCCACCCCGTGGGTGCGGGTCGTCGGCCGGTACGACGACCATCCGGTCGACTACGCCGACCCGGCGATCTGGGACCTGCACTGCGCGGTGTTCCGGGAGGCGCTCGGCGGGCAGCCGGTGGACGCGGTCTTCTCCTCCGAGGCGTACGGGGCGGAGCTGGCCCGCCGGTTCGACGCGGTGCCGGTCTGCGTGGACCTGGACCGGCGCACCGTGCCCGTCTCCGGCACGGCGGTCCGCGCGGACCCGGTGGGGCACTGGCGCTGGCTGAGCCCACCGGTGCGGGCCTGGCTGGTCCGCCGGGTCGTTGTGGTGGGCGCGGAATCCACCGGCACCACGACGATGGCCGAGGCGCTGGCCGCCCACTACGGCACCACCTGGGTCCCCGAGTACGGGCGCGAAGTGACCGCGCGCAAGCTCGCGGAGCTGCGGCGCCGCCGGCCGGCGGCAACCGTCTTCGACGTCACCTGGGACCGGGCCGACTTCGCCGAGGTGGTACGCGAGCAGCAGGCCGCCGAGGACGCGGCGGCCCGGGTCAGCGGCCCCCTGTTGTTCTGCGACACCGACGTCCGCGCCACCTCGATCTGGGAGGAGCGCTACCTCGGCTCGGCGTCCGCGCAGGTGCGGGCGGCCGCCCGCCGGCCGGCGCTGTACCTGCTGACCGACCACGAGGGAGTGCCGTTCGCCGACGACGGGCTGCGCGACGGCGAGCACCTGAGGACCTGGATGACCGGGCGGTTCCGTGCGGAACTCGCCGGTTGCGGGGTGCCCGTGCTGGAGCTGCGCGGGCCGCACGAGACCCGGCTGGCCACCGCCGTGGCCGCCTGCGACGCTCTGCTCGCCGCCGGTTGGTCGTTCGCCGACCCGCTGCTCCCCTCCTGAGCATCCGCCAGAGGCGAGATCGGGCTTTCCCGACAGCCCGACCGCCTCGTCGACCTGGCGGTATTCCACCGGCCGGGCATGCCGCCAGGTCCTCGGCCTGGGATGCCGGCGGGCAGAGGGTCCAGCTAGCCTCCTAGGAAGCGCTGGCGAAGGAGATCCGTCCAACGGCGGAAAGTGATTCCCTCATCAATCCGGGCACCCGGAGATGCGCCGAGCCGCCTTCATGGTGAACAATGGCGCCCGAGGAGGGGAGTATTCCCCCGCAACGGAGTCGTCAGCACGGAAGAGCGCCGGCCCCCCGGTGGCACGACCCGGCTCCGTTGGTCAGCGACCCGGCACCCCCGGTCGGTGGCGGAAGAGACCTCCGACAGTCACCAGAGTCAGCGTCGACGCACCTTGGCCCCTCATGGGGCGTACGGTGTGCCCGACGCTGTGTGTCTGCCGGAGGTTAGATCTTGAACGTGTCCGGATGGGTGTGGGCAGCGACCCTCGTCGCATTGACCGCCGTCCTGCTCGTCGACCTGCTCATCATCGGTCGGCGCCCGCACGAGCCCAGCGTCCGTGAATCGAGCATCTGGGTCGGCTTCTACGTCGGGCTGGCCCTGCTCTTCGGCGTGGGGCTGTGGCTCGCCGCCGGCCCCAGCGTGGCCGGCCAGTTCTACACCGGGTGGCTCACCGAGTACAGCCTCTCGGTGGACAACCTCTTCGTCTTCGTGATCATCATGGGTCGCTTCGCGGTGCCCCGGCAGTACCAGCAGAAGGTGCTGCTCATCGGCATCCTGCTGGCGCTGGTGATGCGGGGTGGCTTCATCGCCGCCGGCGCCGCCCTGCTCGCCCAGTTCACCTGGGTCTTCTACATCTTCGGCGCGTTCCTGATCTACACGGCGATCAACCTGGCCCGGCAGGGCGAGCCGGACGAGGACGAGTTCAGCGAGAACGTGCTGATCCGGTGGAGCCGCAAGGCGCTGCCGCTGTCCCGGGACTTCGACGGCGCGAAGCTGACCACCCACGAGAAGGGGCGGCGGCTCTTCACCCCGATGCTGATCGTGATGATCGCGATCGGCACCACCGACCTGATCTTCGCGCTCGACTCGATCCCGGCGATCTTCGGCATCACCCAGGAGCCGTACCTGGTCTTCACCGCGAACGTCTTCGCGCTGATGGGGCTCCGGCAGCTCTACTTCCTGCTCGGCGGGCTGCTGGACCGGCTGATCTACCTCAGCTACGGCCTGGCCGTGGTGCTCGGCTTCATCGGGGTCAAGCTGGTCCTGGAGGCCCTCGCCGACAACAACCTGCCGTTCATCAACAACGGCGAGCACGTGGCCTGGGCCCCGCACATCCCGATCTGGCTGTCGCTGGCCGTCATCCTGGGCACCCTGGGGATCGCCACCGCGGCCAGCCTGGTCAAGTCGTCCCGGGACCGGCGCCGCGAGCTGGCCGCGGCGCGACACTGACCGGACCCACACCCGGCGAATGGGGCGCTCCCGCGGTCGGGAGCGCCCCATTCGCGTACGGAGGTCAGACGCGGTGGGCCGCGACCAGGGTGGCCTCCCGGTTATCGGGAAGCCGCTGCTCGATCACCACGCGCTGGATGTAGCAGGCGTGCAGCATCCGCCGGACCGCACCCTGCGGCTCGCTGCTCACGATGCCGATGTGGTGGATCCGGCGGCCGGGCCGGGCGAAGAAGTAGAGGTCGCCGGGGCGCTCCTCGCCAAGCGCCAGGGGGGTGGTCGCCTCGGCCTGGTCGTCGGCGTCCCGGGGCAGCGTCACCCCGTACCGCCGCCAGGCCAGGTGCACCAGACCGGAGCAGTCGATCCCGTGGCTGGAGACCCCGCCCCAGACGTAGACCAGGTCGTGCAGCCGCTCCGCCACGGCGAGCACCTCCTTGGCCTCCGGCCGCTCGGTGGGCAGCGGGACCACATCGGCATCGGGCACCCAGAGCGGGTCCATCCGGCCGGCTACGTGCACCGGCCGCCATCCGTCCACCGTCCGGCCCGCCGGTGCGAGGCGGGTGCCGAGGACCACGTCGGCCAGGGCCACCGGGCCGTCCGGGGCGGCGCGCAGCGTGGTGAGCGTGGCGTCCACCACCAGCGGGCCCGCCGACGCGTCGGTCTCTGCCGGGGCGGTGAGCTGGGCGGTGGGCAGCCAGCCCGGGTAGCCCCGGGGGTCGAGCTTGGCGGCGGGCTGTTCGAGGGCGATGACCTGCGCCCAACCGTCCGCGCGCAGCTCGGTGACGAGCACCCGCTCGCCGAGCAGCAGCTGGCTCAGCACGCACTCGCCGACCTGCTGGTCGCGGTCCATGCCGGCGACCCAGGTGGCGGTGTCCGGCGTGTCGCCGAGTGCGGCACCGTCGATCGGGCGGACGGCCTCGGGGGCGCTCCATAGGGTCGCGACCGGGACCCGGACGACGGCCTCGCGGCCCGGCTGCAGCTCCACGTCCACTCCCACCTCGCGGTTCTCTCCGGCGACCCTATGAAAAATTTCACCAGCCATCAACTGCGGGCGTGCACATTGACTTCACGTACGGCCGAGATGCCGAGGCCGGGCTCGTCGGGCAGCAGAACACTCGCGCCGTCGTACCGGATTCCGCCGCCCACCGGCGACCAGGCGAGCCACCAGGCGGCGTCGAGGTCGGAGACGGCCGTGGTGCCGTAGGCGGCGACCAGGCTGGCCGCGGCGCCCACCCCCACCGGGCTCTCCATCATCGAGCCGACGATGGTGCCCATCCCGTGCGCGGCGGCCAGGTCGAGCAGCGTCCGCGCGGTGTGCAGGCCGCCGCACTTGGCCAGCTTGACGTTGACCATGTCGGCCGCCCGCCGGCGGATCACCTCGACCAGGTCGCGGACGTCGAAGACCGACTCGTCGGCGAGGATCGGCAGGTCCACCCGGTCGCTGACCCAGGCCAGCCCGTCCAGGTCCCGCCGGTGGACCGGCTGCTCGACCAGTTCGACGTCCAGCCCGGCGTCCTCGATGCCCCGGATGACCCGGACCGCCTCGCGCGGGGTCCAACCCTGGTTGGCGTCCAGCCGGATGCGCACGTCGGGGCCGACCGCCGCGCGGACCGCGCGGACCCGGTCCAGGTCGCCCCGGGCGTCGGTGCCGACCTTCAGCTTGAGCACGGTGAACCCCTCGGCCCGGCGCTGCTTCGCGGCGGCGGCCAGGTCCACGGCGTCGCCGGCGGCCAGCGTGACGTCCGTTGGGACCCGCAGGCTGGTGCCGCCGAGCAGCCGCACCAGCGGTACGCCGAGCCGCCGCGCGGCCAGGTCGTGCAGGGCGACGTCGACGGCCGCCTTGGCGGACTCGTTGCCGACCACCGTCCGGCGCACCTCGGCGCAGCGGGCCTGGAGGTCGTCGGCGTCTCGTCCGGTCAGCGTGGGGGCGAGGAGGTCCCGGACGCACGCCTCGGCGCCGGCGATCGACGCCCCGGTGACCTGCCAGACCTGCGGGGCCTCGCCGAACCCGGACCGCCCGTCGCTGTCGACGACCTCGACGACCAGGGTGTCCACCGTGGTCGTGCGGCGCAGCGCGGTGACGAACGGGGTGTGCAAGGGGGCGGAGAGCCGGTGGGTGCGTACCGCGGCGATCGTCATGTGCGGCACCCTATACGGAGGTTTGCCGGCGACTGGGGAGGGCCGATGGCGGAACGGGACTGGGCACTGGTGGGCGCACCGAACGCGCGTGACCTCGGCGGTCTGCCGGCATCCGACGGGCGGCGGGTCCGCCCGGGTCGGCTGATCCGCACCGCCGCGCTGGGCCGGCTCACCGACGAGGACCTGCCGGTGCTGGGCAAGCTGGCGCCCGCCTGCGTGGTGGACCTGCGGCACGCCAGCGAGCAGGAGGTCGCCCCGCCGGACCGCCTGGCCGGTGAGCCGCGGGTGGTGCACCTGCCGGTCTACGACCCGGCCCACCCCGTCTTCACGTACGTGTCGGCGGTGCTGCTCGGCCACGACCTGAGCGCGTACGAGCAGCTGGCCCGGGAGGGTATGCCGGCGGCGATGGCGGCGATCTACCGGTGGTTCGTCACCGGGGAGTCCGCCCGCGCCGGGTTCGGGGCGGCGGTGCGGCTCGCGGCCGAGGGGGCGAACCTGCCGCTGCTGTTCCACTGCTCGGCCGGCAAGGACCGGACCGGCTGGCTGTCGGTGGTGCTGCTGACCGCGCTCGGGGTGGACGAGGCGGCGATCCGGGCCGACTACCTGCGGCACAACGAGTTGACCGAGAGCTTGCGCGAGGTGCTGCTGACGGCGATGACCCGGGGTCAGTCGAATCTGGACCCGGCGAGCGCGCGTCCGCTGCTGGAGGTGCGGCCGGAATACCTGGATGCCGCGTACGACGAGGTCCGGCGGGTGCACGGCTCGTTCGGGGCGTACCTGCGCGACGGGTTGGGGGTGACCGACGAGACGGTCGCCGCGCTGCGCGCGCACCTGCTGGAGTGAGCCCGGGCCGCCGGCCCGCCCGTCGGCGGGCCGGCGGGGTGCGGTCAGTCGGCCAGGTCGTGTCGGGACGCCCAGACCTGCGCGGAGACGTGCGCGATCAGGCGGCAGGCGTCGTCGTCCTCCTCGCCGCTCGGGCCGCCGTCGGCCAGGTCGGTGGTGGTGCAGACGACGATCACGTACGGCGGCGCGTCGGCCGGGAAGACCACTCCGGCGCCGTGCCGGATGCCGTGCACCCAGCCGTTCTTGTGCGCGATCCGGGTTCCCGCGGGCAGCCCGGCGGCGAGGTCCTCGCGGTGTTCCTGGGCGAACAGGACGTCCAGCATGGACGCGCAGCCGGCCGGGGAGGCCAGCGGGCCGGGCTCGCGGGCGCCGCGGGCCAGCCCGCCGAGCAGGGCGGCGAGGTCGGCCGCGGTGACCAGGTTGTCGATGCCCGCCTCCCGGGCGGCGGAGTCCTCGATGCCGCGGCCGGTGACGCTGTGCCGCGCCCCGCTCAGCGCCCACGCCTCGGCCACCGCCGGCAGTCCCACCGCGCCGATGACGATGTTGGTGGCCAGGTTGCTGGACCTGACGATCATGCGTTCGGCGAGCCAGCGCAGCGATGCGGTGCCGCCGACCCGGTCCCAGACCGCATCGTCGTTGTCGTAGTCCCGGGCGTTGGCGAACCGGGGTGCGCCCGGCAGGGCGGAGTCGAAGGCGTTGTGCACCGGCACCGGCGCGTCCAGGTCCAGCCGGCCGGCCTCGGCGGCGCGGTGCAGCGCCACCAGCACCCCGATCTTCATGGTGCTGGCCGCGTAGTGGGTGGCGTCGGGCAGGCGGGTCCAGGTGGGTGGGGCACCCAGCCGCCCCACGTACGCGGAGATGGTGCCGGGCGCCTTGTCGAGGTACGAGTCGAGATCCTCCCAGGTCATGCCGGTGACCGTAGCCGATCACCGGCGGGGCTGCGGCCCGCCCGACGGCTGGGCTGGCAGCCGGTCGGGGTCGACCTCTCCGGCGGCCAGCTGCGGTACGCCCGTACCCGGCTGGCGGTGGTCCGGGGCGACGCGGCCCGGCTTCCGGTCGCCGACGCGAGCGTCTGTGCCGTCACCTGCGTACTCGGGCACACCGACCTGCCCGCCTACCCGGCGATGGTCGCGGAGGCCGCCCGGGTGCTCACCCCCGGCGGGCGCTTCGTCCACATCGGCGTGCACCCCGGTGACCCGCGTTGATCATGAGGTTGGCGGCGATTTTTCGCTGCCGGACTGCCGCCAACTCCATGATCGACGCCTGGCTGGGGCAGGGGTGGGGGGAACGGCGGAGCCCGGGCCGCTGGGGGCGGTCCGGGCTCCGGGGTGGGCTGGGGTCAGCCGGCGTGCTTGCGGCGGGCGGCCATCCGGCCGCGCTGGGTCTGGTCGAGGATCACCTTGCGGATGCGGACCGCGGCCGGGGTCACCTCGACGCACTCGTCCTCGCGGCAGAACTCGAGGGCCTGCTCCAGCGACAGCTTGCGCGGCGGGATCAGCTTCTCGGTCTCCTCGGAGGTCGAGGAGCGCATGTTGGTGAGCTTCTTCTCCTTGGTGATGTTCACGTCCATGTCGTCGGAGCGGGAGTTCTCCCCGACGATCATGCCCTCGTACACCTCGGTGCCGGGCTCGACGAAGAGTTGACCGCGCTCCTGCAGGTTGGTCATGGCGAACGCGGTGACCGCGCCCGAGCGGTCGGCGACGAGCGAGCCGGTGGCCCGGGTCCGCAGCTCGCCGAACCACGGCTCGTACGACTCGAAGACGTGGTGCAGGATGCCGGTGCCGCGGGTCTCGGTGAGGAACTCGGTGCGGAAGCCGATCAGGCCCCGGGCCGGGACCAGCCACTCCATCCGGATCCAGCCGGTGCCGTGGTTGACCAGCTGCTCCATCCGGCCCTTGCGGGTGGCCAGCAGCTGGGTGATCGCGCCGAGGTACTCGTCGGGGGCGTCGATGGTCAGCCGCTCGACCGGCTCGCAGGTCTTCCCGTCGATCTCCCGGGTGACCACCTGCGGCTTGCCGACGGTCAGCTCGTACTGCTCGCGGCGCATCTGCTCGACGAGGATCGCCAGCGCCAGCTCGCCGCGGCCCTGCACCTCCCAGGCGTCGGGACGCTCGGTGGGCAGCACCCGCAGCGAGACGTTGCCGATCAGCTCCTTGTCGAGGCGGTCCTTGACCATCCGGGCGGTGACCTTGGCGCCCTTGACCCGGCCGACCAGCGGCGAGGTGTTGGTGCCGATGGTCATCGAGATGGCTGGCTCGTCGACGGTGATCAGCGGCAGCGGGACCGGGTTCTCCGCGTCGGCCAGGGTCTCGCCGATCATGATCTCCGGGATGCCGGCGACCGCGATGATGTCGCCGGGGCCGGCGGTCTCCGCCGGCTTGCGCTCCAGGCCCTCGGTCATCAGCAGCTCGGAGATGCGGACCCGCTGGGTGCTGCCGTCGGTGCGGCACCAGGCCACGGTCTGGCCCTTGCTGATGGTGCCCTGCCGGACCCGGCACAGCGCCAGCCGGCCCAGGAACGGCGAGGCGTCGAGGTTGGTGACGTGCGCCTGCAGCGGCGCGTCCTCCTCGTACGCCGGCGGTGGGATGGTGTCCAGCAGGGTGCGGAACAGCGGCTCCAGGTTGTGGCTGTCGTCCGGCACCGCGCCGTCGGCCGGCTGGGTCAGCGAGGCGATGCCGTCGCGGGCGCAGGCGTAGACGATCGGGAAGTCGATCTGCTCCTCGTCGGCGTCCAGGTCGAGGAAGAGCTCGTAGGTGTCGTCCACGACCTCCTTGATCCGGGCGTCGGGCCGGTCCACCTTGTTGATCACCAGGATGATCGGCAGCCGGGCCTTGAGGGCCTTGCGGAGCACGAACCGGGTCTGCGGCAGCGGGCCCTCGCTGGCGTCGACCAGCAGCACCACCCCGTCGACCATGGTCAGGCCGCGCTCGACCTCGCCGCCGAAGTCGGCGTGGCCCGGGGTGTCGATGATGTTGATGGTGACCGGGTCGGACCCGTCCGCCGGCAGGTAGTGCACGCCGGTGTTCTTGGCCAGGATGGTGATGCCCTTTTCCCGCTCGAGGTCCATCGAGTCCATGACCCGTTCGGTGACCTCACCGCGGGCGCCGTAGGCGCCGGCCTGCCGCAACATGGCGTCGACCAGGGTTGTCTTGCCGTGGTCGACGTGGGCGATGATGGCGACGTTGCGGAGGTCGGTGCGAAGCTGCATACCCTCCATACTCCTGTCTGCGGTTGCCGGGGCGCGTGTCGGGGTCACCCCGAGATCGCCCGGATCTGTGCCGAAACTGCTGTCCCGACCGTTCCAGTGACTGGCATGCTGGTCCTCGTGCGGGGGACCGGATGCCTGACCTGCTGACGTGGCTGCAGGACCTGCCGGCCCTGCTGATCTACCTGGTCGCCTCGATGATCGTCGCGGGTGAGACCGCGGTGATCTTCGGACTGCTGGTGCCGGGCGAGGCGACCCTGCTGCTGGTCGGCTTCCTAGCGTACGCGGGGACGCTACGGCTCGTCCCGACGCTGCTGGCCATGACAGCCGCCGCCGTGATCGGTGACACACTCGCCTTCCGGGCCGGCCGCCGGTACGGGCCCCGGCTGCGCGCCTCCGGCCTCGGTGCCCGGATCGGCGCCGACCGGTGGCAGCGGGCCGACTCGCTGCTCGACCGGCTCGGCGGTCGCGGTGTGCTGGCCGCCCGCTGGGTGGCCTTCGCCCGTACCCTGGCGCCCCGGCTGGCCGGCGCGGCGGGCCTGCCGTACCGGCGGTTCGCGCCGTGGAACCTGGCCGGGGTGGTGAGCTGGGTCGGCGCGTCCGTGCTGGCCGGGTACGCCGCCGGCGAGTCGTACGCGCAGGTGTCCCGGCTGCTCGGCCGGGCCACCGGGGCGGTGCTGGTGCTGCTGCTCTGCCTGGTCGGGGTGGTGCTGGCCGGTCGCTGGCTCGGCCGAAACCCGGACCCGGCCCGGGCCCTGGCCGCCCGGGCGGCCGCCGTGCCCCCGCTGCGCTGGCTGCGCGCCCGGTACGGGGTGCTGTTCTTCCTGGTCGCCATGCGGATCGGGCCGGCCTGGACGCTGCTGCTCAACCTCGCTGCCGGCCTGCTGCTGCTCTTCACCGCCGGGCTGGCCGTCGCCGCGGTGCTGGAGGCGGTGGTCCGGCACAGCGGTCTCGGGGTGGTCGACGGCCTCATCGCGGAGTGGTTCGCCGCCCGGCGTACCCCCGGGGTGGCCGACGCGGCGCTGGCCGCCGTCTCGGTGCTGCGCGGGTCGTCCCTGATCGCCGCGGTGGCGGTCGTCGCGGCGGTGCTGGCCTGGCGGAGCCGCCCCTGGCGGGCCGACCTGCTCAGCGTGGTCGGCACGGTGGGGGCGTTCGTGCCGCTGGTCGTGCTGGCCGTGGTCGCCGACCTGACCGGCCCGGGCGGCCCTGGCGACACGCCGGTGCTCCTGCCCACCCAGATCACGGTGGTGACGGCGAGCTTCGGCACGCTGGCCTGGCTGCTGTCCCGCGGGGCGCGCTGGCCGGTCGCCGTGGCGGTGTGGACGGGTGCCGTGGCCGGGGTGTTCGCCGTCGGCGGCGCCCGGCTCTACCTGGGCTGGAGTACGGCCAGCGGCACCGCCACGTCCGTCCTGCTCGGCGCCGCCTGGACCACGGTGTTCATGGTCGCCTGGGCCACCCGGGACCGGGCCGTCGGCGTGGCCGTTCCGCCGTCCACAGCGGAGCCTGACGGCCCGGCGGAGTGGCTGGGCGCGGGACCCCCGCCTCGGCCGCGCCCGTCCGGGGCGGCGTCGCACGCCCCCCGGGGCCCCGCCGATCCTGGTTAGGGTGCGGCGGACGACCACGAGGAGGACTGATGCGTCGAGGCACCGGTCGGTTGGCCACGTCGTTGATGACCTCGAGGCGGGAGCACCGGGACCCCGTCCGCGCGGCCCGGGGCGAACCGGCCCGACGGGCGGCGGGCGCCGACCCGGCCGCCGCGGGATCGCCCGCGGACTGAACATGGACTGGCTGCTCACCCGGCTCGCCGCCGTCGCGCTGCGGCTGCCCGCCGCCCGGACGCGGCGGGTCGCGGTGCGGCGGGACATCCCGGTCCGGGTGCGGGACGGGGTCGCGCTGCGCACCGATCACTACGCCCCGGATCTGCCGGGCGCGCCCACCGTGCTCATCCGGACCCCGTACGGGCGCGGTGGGCCGATCCGGCTGCTGGGCCGGCTCGTCGCCGAGCGCGGCTACCACGTGGTGATCCAGTCCTGCCGGGGTACCTACGGCTCCGGTGGTGCGTTCGTCCCGCTGGTGCACGAGCGCGACGACGGTCTGGACACCCTCGACTGGCTGCGCCGGCAGCGCTGGTGGTCCGGGTCGTTCGGCACGTTCGGTGCCAGCTACCAGGGCTTCGTGCAGTGGGCGCTCGCCGCCGAGGCGGCCGACGAGCTGCGCGCGATGGTCACGGTGGTGACCGCTTCGGCCACCCGGGACTCGACGTACGCGGGGGAGTCGTTTGCCCTGGACACCGTGCTCACCTGGGCGGAGCTGCTGCAGGCGCAGACCGTGCCGTGGTTGGCCCGGCAGTGGGAGCTCCGGCGGGGGCAGCCCCGGTTGGTCCGCGCGCTGGCCCACCTGCCGCTGGCCGAGGCGGATCACATCGCCACCGGGGTGACAGTGCCGTTCTTCCAGGAGTGGTTGCGCCACCACACACCGGACGCCGACTACTGGCGGCTGCGGGTCTTCGGCGACCGGATCGCCGAGGTGCGGGCGGCGGTGGCGATGATCAGCGGCTGGCACGACATCTTCCTCCCCGCCCAGCTCGACGACTACGCCCGGCTCCGGTCGGCCGGGGTCCGGCCCCGGCTGACCGTCGGCCCGTGGACCCATGGCAGCCCGGGGCTCCTGGTGGCGGCCCTCAGGGAGGGACTGGACTGGCTCGACGCGCACCTGGCCGGCCGCCCGGCGGTCCGGCGCGCACCGGTGCGGGTGCACGTCGGGGGCGTCGGTGGCGGCTGGCGGGACCTGCCCGACTGGCCCCCGCCGGCCGTGCCGTCCCGGTGGCACCTGCACGCCGGCCGGGCCCTCGACCCGGCCGCGCCGGCGTCGTCTCCGCCCGACCGGATCTGGTACGACCCGGCCGACCCCACCCCGTCGCTCGGTGGCCCGCTGCTGGTCGCCCAGCGGGCCGGCGCCGTGGACAACCGGCTGGTGGAGGCCCGGCCCGACGTGCTGACCTACACCAGCGAGCCGCTGGACGGCCCGGTCGAGGTGATCGGCCCGGTCCACGCCGAGATCCACGTGCGCAGTGAACTCTCCTACCTGGACGTCTTCGTACGCCTCTGCGATGTGGACCTTCGCGGTCGGTCCTGGAACGTCTGTGACGGTCTGGTCCGGGTGGCGCCGGGGCGTTTCCCGGTCGATCCGTCCGGCGTGGTCCGGGTGCCGGTCACCCTCTGGCCGACGGCGTACTGCTTCGCGCCGGGGCACCGGCTGCGCGTGCAGGTGTCCGGCGGTGCGCACCCGCGCTACGCGCGCAACCCCGGCACCGGGGAGCCGCTGGGCACAGCCGTCACCCTCCGTGCTGGATGGCGGGAGGTGCTGCATGACCCCGCGCACCCGTCCGCCCTGGTGCTGCCGCAGGCCGCGGCGGCGCCCGCAGCCCCTTCATAGTTGCAGATAGTGCCTCTGAGCTGGGCAATTGCGTGTCGGCGTGGATATTCTCGGGTCAGTTGCCCGGCGCCGTGCACTGTACCGACCGGGTGTGTCCCCGGATCGTCCGCATCACGCGGAGTGATTGTCGTGCCCGGTCGGCTGACGATCCACAAGGGGGGAATCCGATGACGCGGGCCCCGAACAACCTGTTGGCCGTCCGCAGTTTGCTGCTCACCTATCTCAACGTCGACAAGAAGGCCGTGCGGCCGGAGGATCTCGAACCCGGCGAGGTCGGCATCGTCGGCGACGCCAACCACCGGGGCGGATACCACTGCGGCTCCGACCGGGTCGTGAAGAACGACTACTCCGTGGTGGAGTCCACCCGGGACTCCTCCGGCCTGACCCTCGACGCGTCCGCCCTGGACGTCGGGATGTTCACGGTCCGCTCCGGCGGCCGAACCCACAACCTGCGCACCTTCTCCGCCTGGTGCGTCGCGCAGTGCGTCGCCAACACGACGGACACCCGGGACATCAGAGAGATCATCTACTCGCCGGACGGCAAGGTGGTGAAGCGGTGGGACCGGCTGCGGAAGCGCACCACCGGCGACTCCAGCCACCTGACCCACACCCACTTCAGCTTCTTCCGCGACTCCACCAAGGCGGGCCGGGACCAGACCCCGCTGTTCCGCCGCTACCTGACCGGCATCGGACTTCTGGAGGACCCCATGGCCCAGTTCACCGACGCGCACGCCGCTGTCCTCAACCAGCTCGCGGCGGTGCTGCCCACCCTGGTCAGCCAGTCCGGGTACACCGACGGGCGGATGGAGGCCATCGCCAACGGCCGCACCAAGATACGGAGCGACCTGAAGGGGGCCGGCGGGCCCGTGTGGCTCGTCGACCAGGTGAACGGCATCCGCGCCGACCTGGCCACGGTCGCCGGCCGGCCGCCGGTCGACGTGCCGGCGTTGGCCGCCGCGCTCGCGCCGCTGCTGCTGGCGCAGCTCACCCCGGCGGCGATCGCCGCCGCGTTGTCGCCGGAAATCGCCCGGCAGGTCGCCGACGAGCTGTCCCGGCGGTTGGCCGCCTGACCGGCCGGCGCGCCTGGTCGGGGATGCGCTTCGGCGGCGGTCGGGCGCGCCCGACCGCCGCCGCCGGCCGGGCCAGTTCGTCGGCGGCGCGGAGCAGGCAGGCGTACATGTCGGTGCCGCCGTCGGGCTGGGAGCCGGTGACCTTGCGGACCAGGTCGC
>NZ_JBEYSO010000043.1:0-45046 GCF_040642675.1 Micromonospora sp. NPDC047738 | reverse complement strand
CCGCTATGACCGCAAGGGCGATCACTTCGAAGCCTTCGCCACCATCGCCAGCACCCTGATCTGCTACCGCCGCCTCACCAAATGAGATGCGCCCTAAGGGGTAGCAGGAGTTGGGAGTCGTGGGTGTTCGCGGCGGAGATGAGCACACGCCTGCTGGACTCGATCGCTCCGATCCGCTCCCCGCGCGGGCGACCCCGTCACCGCCCAGCGAAGCTGCACGCGGACAAGGCCTATGACCAGCGCGCCCTAGGTACGCATCGCCCGCAAAGGCATCGAGTCCTCACAGCGCCTCGGCCGCCACCGCTGGATCGTCGAGTCCTGCCTGTCCTGGCTCCTGCGCAACCGCCGCCTGGTCCGCCGCTACGACCGCTTCCTCGCGTTCGCCGACATCGGCTGCCTGCTCATCTGCTACCGCAGGCTGACCAAGGCCACCAACTGAGACGCGCCCTAAGTAAGTCGTTCCTCCCCGTGGGCGCCCCGAGCATCGTCTCGATCGGCACACCCATGTCGCCCTTCACGATCACCACCGACGACCAGGGCTGGGTCACCTCGATCAAGGTGGAGCTGACCCCGGGCGACGGCCCGAAACTGACGATAACCACCACGATGAGTGATCATGGGAAGCCTTTGAAGATCAACGCGCCGGCACATGCTGGTGAGGCCGCTGACTTCTACTACCGCAAGTGACAGCTCAGCCGTTGCGACCAGTTCGTCATGCCGAATCCCTCAATCAGGGCATGAAAGCCGCCACGGCCGAGCGGGATGGCACCGCCGCCGGCGCGCGTCCCCGCCGCTGAGGCCGGAACCTCGACGACCAGCGAAGGACTGGCGAGATCGTCGGGCACAAGCTGGGCACAACTGACGCCGACAAGGGCTGTCAACCGCTGTAAGGCAACGAGAGACCTCGCCCAGGTCAGGACGCCGATCCGCCCGATCTAAGATGATCCACATGCCGCCGGAGGGGTTCAGGGGGCCCGGCCACTCCTGGAATACAGCGGTCAGATCCACTGTCTCGCACCGGGTTTGATGGAGACACTCTCCACCAAACCCGGGGCTTGACAACCTTCTGACGGCCGACGACCTGGCGACGGCCTGGCTACCGTCTGATCCGCCTTGCGCCTGGGCCTGGTCCTCCCTGGCGACCCCGTTATTCCTCGTGCCATGAGTGGGGCTCGATCAACCATGGCTGGCCGGGGTTCTCGCGGTAGGCCACCTGGCCGATCGGAAGGCTGGCCAACTGCGCCACCGACGAGTTCCGCTCAACGACATGGTTGATACACGTCACGACCACGGCGCCGGGTTGGTTCGGGTCGTTCACGCCGTCGCCGACGATCCAGGAGTTGTCGCCGGTATGGATGACCTCACGCGCTGGCTCAACACCATCCAGCACGGTTCGTTGGACCACCGCCCCGAGGTTGCCAGGGAATCGGCCATCGCTGAAGGGGAAGGGCAAAGACCGGAACACCTCGTGCTGGTCCGAATGCTCGTGAGCCTCGACGTCGTGATCGTCCACGGCGACACCCTAGACGCGCCCCGCCTGCTCCGCCGATTGGCCGCTGGCCTCCCCCTGCGAAGCCAGCCTGCACTGTCAGCTTGGAATCGGATTGATCACGGTGGTGAGTGGTCGTCCCACCTGGCTGTCGAGCACGGAAGGGACCGGTGATTTCATGCGACAGGCCGTTGTTGACCCCTGCTGACCGCTCCATCGTGCACGGGTCGGGCACGGCGGCGCGTGGACCGAACCCCTAGCCCTGTGTTGCAAAGGCAGCTCGGTGTAGTTGATGCTTGCCGATCATTGCCGACGACTGGTGTTGGCGTCAGGGGCTTTGCTGTCCTTCACCAGCGGATGGCGGCTGTAGCACGTTCGCTGATTTGCTGCTGACTGGCGATCGTCAGCTCGACCGGGGTCAGCACGTCGCCGCCCTGTAGAACCCGTCTTCCGCGAACGGGTGACCCTCCATGCGACCCGCCGCCGGGAAGCCATGCCGTAACTGACACTCAGGCTAGTTGCCGCAGACCTTCCGGCAACGCCGCCTCCCGGGCCGAAGGCGGGATGTCAGACTGCGCAGGAGGTAGAGGGTGATTGATTACTGCGCGCACGTACTTTCCCTCAATGCGATCAGGCAGACGCTAGACTCCGTCGCGCCATCTACTCCGTACGGTGACGCCTGGTCGGCGACTAGGGCCGCTGTCGACGCGGAGCCCGGTTGCGCGCTGCTCGGTGCCCTCGTCGATCATCTCCTCGAACGGTCGGACGGAGTCGAGCGGGAACACGACCTGCTGGAGGAGGGCGCCTCTGTCTACGCCCTGGCTGCAGACGCCATGTCCCAAATGGCGAAGTTCCGCAGCGAGTTCGAGCGCATGGCGAAGTCTCCAGCCACCGCCTCCCTCGAGCGGTACCGGGAACTGATCGAAAGCATGCGATCACTCGAGGCATCTATGTCTCAGAAGATCGACCAGGTCAAGGATCTCAAGAAGAGGGCTATGCCGCCCTACTCCCATATCCCTCCTCATGGCGCTTCTGAGGATCAGCCCGTCGAGTCGTGGCTCTGGCGGGATGTCGTTCTGAGCCGGCGCACCGACGCGTTGGTCCGGGAAGTGGAGGCCGCCGGGGATGGCACTCCCACGGCTCTCGCCTTCTCCTTTGGTGCCGCAACGAGCTATGCATCCAACTGCATAGGCAGCAGCTACCTGACGGCCACGGTCGGTGGACCGCGCCGTTCACATGGGATGCGCGACCGAGTCGCGCGGTACGTAATGGGGGGCTGGTTGCGGGCGAAGGCGGGGGATCCCACGATTTGGCCGTCCTTCTCTAAGTTGCGAGAGGCGCTGGTGTTGGAGAACGGCGCCAGCCCGAAGCTGCCTGACGTAATCGAGACCCAAATCCTCACGGCCCTTGATCGTGCATTCCCCGCAGGTGCCGGTGGGCCGGCCGCTGCACCTGACCTTCAGGCCGGTTACGCAAAGCTTTTGCGCCACCTGGAACTGCTGGACTCGTTTCCGCGGCTGCCCATTCCGCCGGACATCGATGCCGCGCTTCTTCAAAGGACAATGGAGGGTGCCATTGGAGGCGGCGGCGGCGAGCCGAACGCGGCCGACGTTCTGCAGGATCCGCAACAAGGAATTAGTGCGCCCACCGACGGTTTGGGAGACCCACAACCGCCGGTGGTCGGCGCAGAGGGCAAGGTCGGCGACAACGGGTGCTTTGGCCTACTTCTGGTTCTTCTCTGCGTGACGATCGTCGGGATCATCATTGTCATCCTCATTGCCGATGACTCCTCCGGCGAAAACCCTTCGTCATCCCGTCAGGCGCTGACAAGATTCCTGGAGTCCGACAACGCCTGCAAAGTTGCGGCCTATGCCTTCCACGCCCACACTCAACTGTACGAATCGGCATCGGTCCTGCTCCAACATTTCAAACGAATCGGGCTCCTCTATCCCGATGAGTTTGACTTCACGGATCCCCTAGCACAATTTACGCATCTGCCGGCCAAGCCAGGCCTATATCCCTCCACCCCTGTGACACCTGCACCTGGGACAGAAATCGGCTGGCACCTTCTCCGGCCATCTTCTCGGATAGAGGAGCCAGTTGAAGATCCCTCGCTGTATCCAGCGTCAAGTACGCCGGCTGTCGTGTTAGAGGGAACATCGGGTGGGCCTGCGCCGACCGTCGGTGAATTCGGGGCAGAAGTATGGCTACGACATCAGCCCCGAGCGAACCCAGGCGAATCAGACATCAACCTGAATGCCGATGCTGACCGCGGCTTCGGACATCAGTGCTGGCGAGTGCCAGTTGGGCACTCTATACAGGAGAACCCAGTTCCAGTCGAAATCCTCGAATATCTCGACGTAACGTGATGGGAGACAGTATGGCCAGGCAAAGGAATGGCCATGATGCTAACGACGAAAAGAAGCGCCCAGACACCCCCTTCCTTGTGGTCCCCTACACCCCGTCGGATAACGGGGCAAGAACTTGGACCGACCCCAATGTCGTCTACTACGAATGCCCCAGCATTCTCATCGATCACGACCCGTACGATCCTGCGAATCCGTTGGACCCCGACACGCTGGTTAAGCTCTCCGTGAAGGTTAGGAACTTAGGTGCTCTCAGTTGTCTCGTGACAGCCCGGTTCTATTGCAACAGCCCCGCTACTGCATGGACTCCCCGAGTGGTTGGATCAACCACCTTCCTCATCGGAGCCCAGACGGGGCCGACCGAATCTCCTACTGCTATCGATTTTACTCCTTCCGAATACTTCGGTCGCTTCGGTCTTCCAACTCCTGACCACTTCTGTTTTTTTGTGGAGGTAACCACATCCCTCGACCCGGCACCTGGCACGTATAACGCTGTGAAGGACCGCCACTATGGGCAACAGAATGTGCTGGCCCATACGGTCCAAGCCGCCCAACGTTTGGTGATTCCGTTCGACGTCTCAGACCTCGGTGACCAGCGGTACGAAATCAGGTTGCGGCAACTTGAGACGAGCGAGCCGGTCCTGTTCTTCCCGGAAGGGTCCTTGCGCCTATTCGACCCATCGGTCGGGCAGGCGGTAACTGGGTCAATGGAGGTCACTCTCGAGGCCGGCGAGATCAGAGGGGTCCAGGCTGTAATCGACGTACCCGACGACGCCTCTCCGGGCAGCGCGGCGAAAGTTCTCATTGAGCAATCCGTGCAAGGTTCAGAGAAGGGGGAGCCGGTCGGTGCAATCGGTGTCACTGTCGTTGTTTCGAGCTAACGTGGTATCTGGCATCGCCTGAACCCATCCCCCGTTTGCCCCTCCTGCGCTTGCTGAGGATTCCGCTGATTGACACTCACAGGACGGCTCTTGCCATCCCGTCTGCCGCCGACCCGCCCTCCTGGGGAGCGGGCCGCCGCCCGGCCCGCCACGTCAAGCGGACCTTGGCAGCTCGTACGGACGCTGGCGGGCCGGGCGGTGGTGTGCTCGGCTTGCCCGGGTCGACGGTGGGCGGGATGGCCTACCGCAACCACCCACGGACCGCAACGCGCGCACCGAGCCCCGGTCATCCTGGAGTCGTTGCGCCCCCGCCGGAGGCGCAGTAGCCGCAACCCGGCGACCGCCGCCAGTACCAGGCGGGGACACGGGCGGACAGGCAGGACCGCAGGAACAAGCGGACGGACAAGCTGCTCACCGCCCGGTCGGAGGGAAGATCGTGTCATCGCGGTGACAACCGGGGGACGACGTCTTGCGCCTCGTCATTCCCGACGGCCGGGAGCAACCGGGCGTCCCGTATGAGATCCAGGAAAGTCCATCGCTCCGTCGCGGTGCCGGCTACTGACGGCTGCTGACCAAGCCGGGTAGGTTCATGGCGATCCGCCAGCACGCGTCGCGGACCGCGGGCAGCTGCTCCGGAGCCACGCCGTCAAGTCTCCATGCCAGCTCGTCGGTCAGGCCGCGCAGATACTCATCCATCCGTCGTCCGACCGCCGCGGTGAGGCGGACCAAAACTATGCCGTCGCCGGCCGGGCTCGGCGAACGGGTGACCGCCCCCATGCGCTCGGCCTCGTCCAGCAGCCGCACCGAATCGTCGCGGTCGAGATCGGCGATCATCTCGGCCACCGGCATGCCCCCGAATGCCGATGCAACCGCAACAGCAGCTGCATCGTCCCCCGGTCCATGCGCGGGCCTCCAGCGAAATCCTTCAACGAGAACACCGCCGCGCGTAGGGCCACTGCGGTCTCGTAGTTGAGGATCCGACCGGGGCTCAACGGCCCCAGAAACTCGCGCACGGCGGGGTCGTAGAGCAGGTCCACTTCGTATTCAAACCGGCGGACGTCCCCGTCGAGCGAGGCCCCCCGGACACCTCCCGCATCTGGCGCTTGAAGCGGGCCTCGACGTTCGAATCCATGCGCAGGCAGACGTGGCGAAGCAGGGCCAGCCGGTCGGGGGCGACCGAGTCGAACAGCAGTGCCTGCTGGTCGGCCATCCGCTCCAGGTACTCGTCCACGATCCGCTCAGCCCGTTCGGTGATCCGGAGGCAGCGTGTCTGGTCGCCCGTCGGCCCGGTCGAACGGGTCAGGCGCCCCAGGCGCACCAACTCATCCAGCAACGACTCGACATCGTCGAGATCAAGGACGTAGCTCAAGTCGTCCACCGGCATGCCTTCACGGTGACGTCTCAGCTCGATCAGCGCCTTCAGCTGGTCACTGCCGTAGCGGTCCCACCTCGCGGCGCCGAACGCGCGCAGCGCGGGCCAGAGGAGGGCCATCACCATCAGCGTCTCGTAGGCCGTGACGCGGTCGGCTCCCAGTGACGGCTCGATGAACTCACGTATGCCTGGCGCGTAGAGCAGGTCATCGCCGTCTTGTGCGAGCTGGATCGCAGCTGGCCGGTCAGACATTTCCCGCGGCTCCTTTTCGTGATGCTTGCCGAGTTGGGCCCGGCCCGCCCCATCACGAGTCCGACCTGCGTGTCTTCCTGACCTGGTGCACCGGCCAGGAGCTGTAGCCACTGCCGACCACACGCGCGGACATCGAGCGATACGTGCGCTGGCTCCAGGACGTGCGCCGATCCCAGCGCTCGACCGTCTCCCGCCGCCTATCGGTGGTGATCGGCCTCTACCGCGTGTGCGTCATCGATTCCATCCTGCCGCACTCACCGGCCGACTACGTCCGCCGACCGGTAGTACCACCCGAATCCCCCACCCTCGGCCTTGGCCACCTCCAGTTCGAAGCCCTGATCACCACCGCACGGCAGTCGAGCAACCCAAACGACTTCGCCCTGATCGCCCTGCTCGGCCGAAGCCTGCGGCGCCACCATCCGCGACATCGGCAAGGAACACGGGCACCGCGTCCTGCGAGTGCGCGGCAAGTGCGGCAAGGTCGTCCTCGTCCCGCTGCCACCAGCGGTGGCCAGGGCCTCGATGGTCCGATCCTGCGCAACACTCTGGGCGCGCGGATGGACCGGCACGCCGCGACCCGCCGGCTCAAGCATCTCGCTGCCAGCGCCGGAATCCGGATGCCGAGGATGCACCCGCACATGCTGCGCCCCACCTTCGTCACCACCATGCTCGACGCCGGCGTGAGCCTACGCGACGTGCAGATCGCGGCCCGTCACGCCGACCCGCGTACGACCATGCGCTACGACCGCGCCCGCAAGAACCTCGACCGGCATCCCAACTACATTCTCGCCGCCTACATGGCCTCGCGGGACGTAGCGAGCACAACGAGCGGATTTGCCGATGAGCGTGCATGAGGACAGGGTTTGTAATACGGGGCAGCCGGGGCGGGTAGCATAATCCGCCCGTGAGTTCGATCATCAAGTTCTTCGTCGCTCCCGACAATGCGGCCGCGGCCAGCGTCGTGGAAAGCGGCCCTGGACCAGGCTTCGAGTCGGCCACCTACGGCAACTTTGACGTCTGGTCGACGCTTGAGGAGTGGGAGAGCCTCCTAATGGATCGGGACCTCGATGAACTCATCGCCGGCGGGGGGCCGGACGTGGTCAGCGGCGACGACAGACCTTTGGTCCTACTCGTCCCTCCCGATCTCACGAAGGCGTTGGCCGACGCCGGCGGCGAGACGCTGGGCAGGACCGCCGAGCGGTGGATCGACTTGCGGTCCGAGGAAGGCGAAGCCATCGACGACGACTTGGCCCATGAACTCGTTGGTGAGGTCGCTGCTTTGGCAGCGAACGCAGCGCGAACGAAGAGTTCGCTCTACTGCCGGATCTGCTGAAGCACCGGCGAGGAGCGCACAGTTGGCCGATGGCCGCGCGTCGGACCAAGATCAGGTGCACGTAGCCGCAGACCGCGCGTCCTGGAGTGCAGCCGGCAGACGGCACGATAGGCGCCTACGTATTGACGTAGCCGATTTTCTTCGGCCGGTCCGGGACTGTTGAAGCGACATGCGGGCTATCGGGAGAGGTACGCCTTGATGCTTGTCGGGAAGCGCCCTGCAGCGCCCGCCATGGCGGTCCGCGCCTCGCCCGTCACCGCCACCAGAGTGGTCTGCTTGGGCGGTACGACTATCAGGTCACCGACCGGTACGACCTGAGCGGCCTGCTGGCGCTGGTCTCCCTCGGGAACGGTCCAGATGATGTAGACCAGCCGGACGCTCATTTGTTCGCTGTCGTCATTGCGCAGCGACACGGCGGTGAACCGGCTGTTGCGGTCGAGCACGCGGCCGGATTCGTCCACCGGGGTGACAACGGGCTCGACATGGACGGCTGGGGCCTCGATCGTCTCCGTGGTGAGCGCGGTCACGACCACGTCCTCGGCGAATTGGGCTCCCTCGCCTGTGAAGATCAGCACGTCGACGCCACCGCCCGGTGGGACGACCAGGTTGCCCTGGTCGCTGCCGTAGACAGTGGTGACCTTTACGGCCGGTAGCGGGCTTCGGGTGGCGTCGAGCGCCGTGAACCGCAGCGTCGGGGCGAGCATTTGAGTGCTGTCGTTGTAGATCGTGAGCACTTGGTTCATGTACCCGTCCCCGGTGGTGGCCGCGAACTCGAACCGCAGCGTGGCGGCGAGGTGGGGGCGAGCGATGAGCCCGCAGCCGGCGAGCAGCAGCGTGGCCAGGAATCCCGCAATCACCTTGAGAGATTCTGACTCTGCGTGCAGACGCCGACGAGGGCGGTTTGCGGTCGAGGTGAGGAGCACCGCAGCAGGATACGGGCGGACGCATCCGCTGCGTTGACCCGTGGTGGGTTGCGGCGGCCAACGGTCGATGGCCGGGTGTTTGGGTAGGTGAGCGAGGTGGATGACGTTGGCTCCGGAAGGAATCAGACACGTCGCCAACGGAGGAGGCAACGTGCTGATGGTGGACGGCGCGCCGGGACTATCACCCGGACGCGAGCCGGCTGCGGTAATGCGCTCCCAAGGCCGCACTCATCTGGCCGCGATCCGGGCACTGGCCTTCGCCAGCAAACGACCGGGTCGTTCGATTGGCGGCCAGGATTGCCTATGTCGATCATGGGATCAAACTTCGCTGGCAGCGAGCAGAGGGGTGGCGGATGGGCGCCTCGGGTACCGGACCGTTCGAGAACGACGGAGCGCTGGATCTCTGTGACGAGTTGCGCGACCTCGACGGTGAGGCCGTGCGTGATCTTCTGAGGTTAACGCTGACGACCGTCGCCGGCTTCGACGAGCACGAGTATCTCGAGAAGGACGAGGCGGAGGCAGCAGTTGCGGCGGCCGCGATCGTTGCCGCCGGACGAAGAGGCGACAACGAGACGCTACAGTGTTGCGGCTTGGACGTGAAGGTTCCCACTAAGCTGGACGATCTCGTCGAGGTAGCTGTCGCGGCTTTGCTGCGTGTCATGGGTCAAGAGTCAGAACTCAGCAACCTGTGGGCCGACACGGTGTACGACGATGACTGGCGGGTCCGAGTGCAGGCGAACATCGACGCGCTCCAGGGGCCTTCTAGGGTGGCCGGGTGACTGCCAAGCCAGCTGCCGGCCCCTGCATCCCAACCCGGCCGACGGCTGCTACCCCGACGTCAACGGCCCGGCGTCCGGATCTGCCGCGATGCGCGCGTTACGCAGCGTGACTCGACGTCGGTTGGCCGCCGGTCTCAACTGCCCCATTGATTAGGTCGTTCGTCGGCTGGTGTCGCGGGCTCGTTCGCCGGTCGTCAGGGGTCTTGCTGGTGGCGTCGGTGGATTCTTGATCGTCCAGCCTGGCGCGTGGCTTTACCATGACGGCGTGACGCCCTCCCGATTGCCCGCGTCGGTCGGTGGCCGTTGGGCGGGGCTTGTCGTTGAGGTGGAGGTACCGGTCCGACCGCGCTTGCGCGTCGAGGTTGCCGGTGGTCGGCGGCTGCTGCTGCGTCAGGACGACCGGGTTGTGTTGCTGGGCCGGCAGCGGGCGATGCATCAGGGTGTGTACTACGCACGAACTGGCCGATACCGCTCGCCGATACCGCCGATCACGGCCGCGCAGGCCCGGCACCTGCGTGCGAGCAGCGAGGACGAGGATGCGTGGGCAGCGCGGTGGACACACCAGTTCACGAGTTGGCTGCAGGCCGCGGTCGACGGGCCGTTGCACGCCGGCCGCTGGATGTTGGCCTGGGGCATGCCGAGGTGGGCTGTCACCACGCACTGGCAGCGTCTGCGCGTGGTTGACCCTGACCAGGGTCACATCACATGGTTCGGTTACGGCGATCCGGACGAGGACCAGCGGGACGTGCTACCGCTGCGCCGGCTATCGGCGGTGGACGCCGGCCGGGTACGTTCCTGCCGTCGTCAATATCGCGAGGGTATCCTCCCACCGGTGTTGCTGTGGTGGGTGAGCGGGCTGCAAACGCTCCTCGTGCTCGACGGTCACGACCGGATCACCGCGGCCCTGGCCGAAAATGTCGTGCCCGACGTGCTCGTACTCGCTCCCGCAGCCGATCCGTCGTGGATCTCATCCGTCCAGCGCCGGCCGATTCGGGAGTACCAAGGCCGCCTGGGCCATTTACAGGCGCTTGCCGAGCAGGACGACCAGATAGCAAAGGCGCATCTCACCAATATGACCCGCCGCATCGCCGCTGACCTCGAAGACATCGCACGTACCGAAGGCCGTACCAGAGCCTGGCCGCTGCCCGGCGGAACGATGGCTTGGGCGCGACACGCGGCCACGATCGCACCGGACTGGACCACCGAGTCGGCGTAACGCCGATGCCCGGCCCGCCACGCCGCCTTCGCCTGCGCCACCGCCCGTCGGGTCGTGCGGTCGGTGCCGGTAAACCCCATGGCAAGAAGGCGGGCATGCACCACATCGGCGCGGATACGGCCCTGCGACGCCTCCACCAACTCCTCGATCTTCGGCATGAACACGTCAACCGCCTTCGGCCGGCGGACCCGCACCAACGGGTCCCGACCTTCCTCACGCAGCTGCACATACCGCGCGACGGTCTTCTCGTCGACCCCGACCAGCCGCGCAGCCGAATGCGCACAGCGGGTCAGGTCGAACGCCTCCAAAATCTCCACGATCTCCCTGTCAGACTTGGTCACGGATCCCCTCGGATCGGATCGGCACTTGATCAGCAGTCAGCAGCCAACCCCGACCGAGGGGATCTCTATGTTCATCGACGAAAGTCAGGCGATTCCGGAAGAGCACGTGACCGCAGGCACGGAAATCTCATGTCCGCCAGCCCGGAGCAAACTGTCCGCCTACCCGGAGCATGCCGTGTCCGCTGGCACTGCCTCGAGGCGCGGCGCGAGCGGCGCGTGGAACCGTCCGATCGCCAGGCAGACTCGTTGATCAACCGGCAGAGCCGGGCCGGGATCGCGGCCTTGTGTCTGGCCATGACGGACGAGATGGGCTCCACCGGGACGGCCAACTGGCCCCACCACGGGCCGACTGTCGCTGCTCTCGGCTACCGAACGTAGTCAGCGCTGGTGCTTACCGAGCGGCGATTGGCGCCGACCCGCGCATTGTCTGCGGCAGATCCGTGACAAGGACAAAGCGCCGTCAAGCGGCTGCACCACGATGCCGCAACCGCCGTCGCGAACAGGATCCGGAACACCGGGGCAAGACCGCTTCAGCGACCGACCTGGATGGGTGATGGGTTGAAATATCAGCTCAGGGGCCTGCGGTATCTTCTTCACCAACACCGACCAGTGAACAGGTGCAGTTTCTGTCCCATTGCCGGACGTCTTACGTGAGGCGACAACCATATCCACATTGGAGGCCATGTCTCGATGAGTTCCTACACCATCACAATCGCCGCAGACGATGCCAGTCGAGCGACCACAACCCTGAAGGTCGAGGTCAGCGACACCATCTCGCGCATCACCGAACTGGTGGTACGCGCAGGGCAGGGGGACGGGCTGACCGCAGGCCGGATCCCCGCGGTCGATCTGGACCTGCTCTTGAAGGCGATCGCGCCCGCCGCCAGCGGGCCGCAGGCGATAACGACGCCGCCCGCTGCCGTATCCGACGAGGTGCCCGCAGCCGGCGGTATGTCCGTTGACGACGGGGAGCCCGCCGCCGAGTCGACGGCGGTCCAGTCCACCGCCCCTACAACGGTTGCCGATGAGCCGGCTGCGAGTAGCACGATGGAAGCTGACGCGGTTGACGTCGTGGTGCCCAAGCAGGTGTCACCGGCGACCACGGCAAGCGAGGTGAAGAAGGCCAGCCGGGCGTCGGGCGCTGGCGCGACCCGAAGCCGAGGGGGCAAGGGGAAGACCGCGGCGGGCGCCAAGGCCACGCGTACGGCAGGGAAGGCCACGAAGCGGACCTCCGAAGGTGCGGCCTCCGGGGGCGAGGGGCGGGTGTACCGGCGCTCACCGGCCGATCTCGAAGCGGTCTACCAGCAGGCCGGGAGTGTGAATGCCGTCGCCGACCACTACGACGTGCCGCGGCACACTGCCCAGGGGTGGATCCGCACGCTGCGCCGCCGGCAAGCCGGAGCAGCCTCTGAGTAGGGGAACCTGGCGCCGGGTCAGAACAGGCCAGCAGCAGCGTCGCTTCAAGGCGCGGGATAGAACCCGACCGCAGAGGCCGGTGACGTGCCGCGACAACGTCACCGCCTCCCGGCTGGCGGACACCTCCGACGGGCCACCGACCTTGAGCCCCCGCGGGAGCTGCCCGACCGGCCGATGCTCCATCGTTCTTGCACGCCGACAGTGGCGCGGCTTCACTCATCGGGCAGAGTCGCCGTGCCGCGCCTTGAACGCCCGATCAGCGGCAAGATTCGGATGCTTACCCGAGCCGGCTCCATGGCGAATATTCCCGTCACGGCGCGCGAATTCCCGAGTTCGGTTCGGTCGCTGAGGACTCGGGTCTGCGCGGACGTGACCGTTGGCGGGCACTTCACCAGTACGCGGTGTCGGTCCGTGGTTGGAAGTCGATGAACTCCAGCGGATCGTCGAGCGGATCCAGGCGGGGGAACTCGCGGGCGGCTGGCTGGCCCCGCAGCCAGCTGAGCAGGAGGTCGGTGAGTGTGCCCGCCAGTGGCGGGCCCTGTTCATGGTGGCGGGGTTCGACGATGAGCGGCCAACGGTCGGGCTCGCCGTCGGTCAGCCAGCCGAGGCTGTCGCCGTCGATGGAGCTCGCGAACGGCAGGAACCCGCCGGGTTCCGGCCAGATGGGCAGCGGGTGGTATTCGGGGAACTGGTCTCGCAGGTCCCGATACCACCCGAGCCGCTCGCGGGCGTAGGCGGCGAGGGTTGCGCCTGGGCGCAGCGGTGCGGGGAACGTCAGCCAGTTCGACCAGATGCCGGCGCCGTAGAGGTCCATGAGGGCGACGTATTCGGTCGGCAGGGAGGTGCCGAGTTCGGCGAACAGGTCGTCCCAGCTGCCGTCGCCGAGGCAGGGCGTGTCGGGTGGGGGCACGAGGAGGCGCAATGTGTCCAGCCCGCTGCCTGCGGTGAGGGCCTCGCGTTGCACCTGCTCAGGCACCAGGCGCGGTACAGGTGCTGGCGGAGCCCAGGCGTGCGCGTCGGGCAGGAAGGCGGTCCGGCGTGCACTCGCCGGCAGCGGGCCCAGGCTGCCACCGCCGGGCAGGTCCAGGCCGGTGTGTACCAGTGCGGTCAGTGTGTCCAACAGCGGCGTGCCGAAGTCGCGCCATGGGTTGACGCCAGCGTGCACGGCGTCCGCGTGGAATGTCACCACGGGCCATTCATCCGGGTTGTCGGAGGCGGCGGTGTTCCAGAACAGCAGGTCTGATCGTCGGGTCTCGCCCCAGGCGAGTAGGCCGCGGGCGGCCGGGTGGAACGCGGGCGGCTCGTGCGGCGGGACCAGCCGGGAGGAGATCCGGGCCCACCGGTGCTGCTGGCGTATCCAGGTGCCGTAGTCGAACCGTTCCGCCTGGGCGCAGGGGACGTGCAGCCAGATGTACTCGCCGATGTCTAGCGGCTCGTACGCCGAGGCGATTGCCTTGTAGTCGGCGGGCAGCCGCAGACCGAGCCACGACTCCACCACCGCCCAGTCGATGGGAACCGGCGGGCTTTGCGGCGGCGGGCCGAACTGGTCAGCGAAGCGCGAGCAGTCCACAGCCAGGCATCATGCCAGCACCCACCGACGCAGCGTGGTGAACCTGGTCAGCGGCGCCGTGCCACGATGTGCGGGGCCTGCTCCACCAGCGCTCACCGGGAAGTCAGCCCGCCCCAGTTGATCCGGTACGGAAGGGCCCATAGGGACTGCCCCCTGTGGGCCCCGGCCCACCGGCCGTGGGTGCCGCTTCTGACCCCGTGTCGATGGGTCAGCGATGAGCTGGAGCGGTCGCCCCGCTCGGTGCAGTGGCGAATTGAGCGGCGATCCGTGAACGGCTGTTGCTGCGACGGCGGTCGACGTACGACCGGTGCCTGGATGGGCTGGCAGCAGCCGGTCCGCTCCGACGACACATGCACGATGAAGTGCCTCAACATGCAGGAACAGGGGCTCCTTTGCAGCGTGGGCGGCGGCAGGGCAGAGTGTGGCGACCTTCCTCGCACCACGGCGGGTGAGGCCGTCGCCGACATCATGATCACGGTGCCTCCGATGTAGGGCCGGCGAGGCAGCGGGCCGATCCACCACCTTGGTGCGCGGGCCTGCTGGGCGTCGGCGGTCATACGGTGCGGCGCTCGGAGCAGCGGCCGGCCGCAGCTCGTCAACCGTGGCGCGCTGGTCGCGCGACGGGCCGTCGTTGGCCCCACGCCCGAGACGCTCCGCCCGACAGGGCCCACAGTTGTGCGCCGGCGATCCGCGGTGCTGGGGACACTGCCGGCTCCGGACGTCGGCCGGTGCGGCGATGCCGCCTCGCGGGCGCGCGCGTTTTTGGTTATGGATGGTTAAGGACGGTTCGTCGGACGTGTGCGTCCGGTCGTTCGGACGTGTACGTCCGGCCGTCTGGACGTGTGCGTCCGGCCGGTGGATAACCGGGGGGACGTGGACGTCCTCCCGGTTATCCACAGGTTCGTGCCGGTTATCCACAGGTTCGTGGACGTCGGTGGGGCGGCCGGGGTGCGGTTCGGCGTACGGGTCGAGGCTTGCCGGCAGCGGGCGGCGGCGGTGCGTCGCGAGGTCCCAGACGACGGGCCGGCGGTCCGCGGGCAGGAACGCTGTGTGTCGCTGGTCGCCGCGGCGGATGAGGCCGAGGCGTTCCAGCTCGTCCAAGTCGCGGCGTACGGATCGCACGGTCTTGCGGGCGTAGTGGGCGAGGCGTTCCTGGGAGGGGAAGGCGGCGCGACCGGCGGCGTCGGCGTGATTGGCCAGGCCGATGAGCACGGCGAGGCACTGTGGTGGGACGTCGGGGGCGTAGCTGAGCGCCCAGGAGACAGCTTCAATACTCATGGCGGGGCGGATTCTCCGATGTTTGTCGGTGGTTCAGAGGGCGGAGCCCGCAACCCGGAGCGTGCGTGCGGCTCATGGGCTGCGGTCGCAGCTGCGGCATAGCGGGCCGAGCAGCAGTTCCCCTGCTCGGCTCTGCGGCGGCCTGGCAGCCGCGCTTGGTGGCGGCGTTGAGGCATCGACAGGCCCTACGACGGTTAGGCGGAAACGCTGCTGCCAGCGACGTGTGGCGGGTTCGGCGATGAGGCGGTGTCCCGCCTGACGTCACCGCAGTGGTGGCCAGGCCGTCAGGCGGCTCTCGGTGTGGGCAGTAGCCGGTGTGGGGGTGCCAGCGGTCGTGTGGGCCGGAACCAGTCGGTGTACCGCGCGGCAGTGGCCGGGGTAGTGACTTGCGCCCGACCTCGTGCGAATGGTCGGGGGCGGGTCGCCGCTTGGTAGGCGCGGTGGGCGTCGCGTGCCGGCGGGCACGGGTACGGCTGGCCGGCGCAGCGCAGGTTGGCGCAGCGGTCGGGACGGTGGGCGTGGGGGAGGTGAGCGGATGCGACATCGGTGGCGAGCAGCCACAGCGGCACGTCGGTGACGGTGGGGGGTATGCGGTGGCGGTGCGGCTGGTTCATCGGTAGTCCCTTCGCGGGCAGTGTTGGCCTGGTGGCCGCCACCCCGGCCAGCGCTGTGGGGATGTGCGCTGTCGGGTACGCCGGGGTGGCGGCCGGCACGAGTGACGCTCGACTTTGCGCCTAGATCAAGTCGCCGACCGGCTTCTGGGATCAGCTGTCACCAGCGAGAGGCGGCCGGGCGCCGGATCGGTAAGGAGGCAGCCGCCGGCGGGCTGTCTTGACCGCAGCCGCCCGCCCGTCGACCGGGTGGCGTCGCCACGGCGATGCGGACGCCAATGCGAGGAACGGCTGTGCTCGTCACTGGTCGAGGCCTGGGTATTCGGCTGCCGTGACGTCGAGCTCTCCGGGGTCGGCGTTGTCGCGTTCGCGGCCGTCCCACTCGATACGGGCCTCGAGTTCGGCGCCGGTGAGGGCGGTCTCGACGGCGGTTTCGGCGGTGTCGAAGGCGTCCTCACGGCAGGTGGACGTCACCTCGGTGACCACGGTCAAGGTGAGGCGGACCTGCCAGCGGCGCGGCAGCAGCGGCAGGTCTACGGCGTCCAGGACCTGGTTGGCGGCGTCGACGTCGATGTCATGCGAGATGACCGCGTCGCGTAGCGCGTGCAACACCCGGCTGCGCAGCTGCGGCAGCGATTCCGCGGGCACGGTCGGCGGCTGCGTCTGCGGGGCGGTGTGGTGCTCGTCCAAGTAGGCCCGGATTTGGGTGGTGGTGTGGGTGAGCCATCCGAGTGGGGCGGGCTGGCCGGGATGGAAGGCGTCCCAGGCGTGGCGCAGGACGGATTCGAGCATCGGTGGTGCCTGGCTGGCCGCCGTGGGTTCGGTCATTCGGGTTCCTCTATGGCGTAGTTGGGGGCGCACCCGCCGCCTGTGTCAGACGGCGGGTGCGGTCGTGCTGGTCAGGGCGACGCCCGGCGCGTCGGGATGGATGCGCGGGGCAGGCGGTCAGGCAGTGGGCTGTTCGGGGTGGGGCCAGCCGTCGAGCACGGACGGGGGCAACCCGGCACGCAGCGCCCGGTCGATGAGCTGCGCGAGGGTGTAGCCGGGGTGGGCGGCCAGAGCGCGGTCGATGGCGACGCAGGCGAGCGCGCCCTCGCCGCGGCGCCAAGCGGCGAAGGCGAGCAGGCTGGCCGGTGGGGCTGCGAGGGGCGGGTGGGCGCGTCGGGTGATGTCGGCCCACATGGCGGCCTGCCAGGGCTTGTCGTCGGTGGCCCGCCAGGCGGCGTCGCGGATCGCCGGGACGGGGAGCAGGACGGTGAGCCAGGCCAGTTCGTCGTCGGTGAGGGTGTGCTCGGCGGCGTAGCGGGCGAACGCATCCCGGACGGCGTCGTCGCCGGCGCGGATCAGCCCGTCACGCCCGGCCTGGGTGATCAGGGCGCGGCGGCGGGATCTGGCGTGAGCGGTGGCGCGGGTGACGGCGACTCGGGCAGGCCCGGTGGTGGGCGCGACGCTGGCGACGAGCGCGGCCCGGTCGGGCAGGGCGTGGCAGCCGGCGACAATGGCGTGCATCGTGATGTCGCTGCGGCGCGGGTCGAACGGCACCCCATCGATGGGGCAGCAGGCGGGGTCCTGGCAGGTGTAGGAGAAGTAGCGGCCATCGGTGACTCGCAGGGCGTCGAAGATGTCGATGCCGGCGGCGGTCAGCCGCGGGATGACAGTGTCCATAACCGCGGTGACGGTGGTGGTAGGCCCGTAGCCGACGGCGATGGCGCGGGTGGCCGCCACGTTGGCGAGCATGCGGATCTGTGTCGGGGTGTATTCGTCGGCCCAGGCGGCGACGCCGCCGGGGTGGGGGAGGTCGGTGCGGCTGGCTACGACGACGCGGGTGCCGGTGAGGCCGATGATCACAATGCTGTCGATGGGATTGAAGCCGAGCAGGTAGGGCACGGCGGTGAGCAGGTCGCCGGGTGAGGTGATCGGTAGCCGGGGGATGTTCGGGTCGCTCACGATGTCTCCTGTTGTTTCCGAGATGAGGGCCCGGGCACGGCTGATCGGCCGTGCCCGGGCTGGAATGCGCGAAGTGGCCGGGCATGCGGCCGATAACGGTGGGGTGGGTTTCTCAGTCGGTTGCCGCTCACCGCCGTGCGGGCCAGTCATCTGGTGGACCGCGAGGGGCTCGGCGAGCGCAGGGGGCCTGAGCAGTTAGGCGTGCTCGAGGGCGGTGACGGCGGCGTCGGCGATGTGCCCGATCGCCTGCACCGGGTCGGCGACCTCGATGGTGGTGGTGTGGGTGAACGTGTGCCCCGGCAGGTCGGCGGGGCGTAGCCACAGCACCGGGCAGCCCGCCTGGTGCAGTGCGGTGATGAGGCGTTGGGCGGGACCGGTGTCGGGCAGGTCGCCGTCGGAGACGACGGCGAGCATTCGCAGCCGGCCGGGCTGGCGCAGCTGTAGGAGCTGGTCGGCGAGTTTCACCGCGTCGGTGAAGGCCCTGCTGCCGCCTGCGGCGGCGAGTTCCAGCACCTGGCTGGGTCGTCGCCGGGGCGGCACGAGCAGGGTCGGTCTGTTGCCGAAGGCGATGGTGGCGGTGACCGCCTGGTTGCTGCCGGCGGCGTGGGCGAGGATCCATCCGGCCGACGACATCGGCGCCGCGTAGGGGTGCATGGAGTAGGAGGCGTCGACGATGACGCCCAGGTGCAGGGTTGGTTTCGGTGGCGGCAGCTGCGTGCGTCGCGCCCATGGTGTGGCGGTGGGCAGGGTGCCGGCGGCGATCTGCGCGTGGGCGGTGATGGCGTGGCGGGTGCGCAGTCGTCCCGGCGGAGCCTGGCTGGGGCGGGTGTCGGGTTCGGGCTGGTGGGTGCGGGCGCGGCGCAGCTGGGCGGCGAGGTGACGTGCGGCGGCGTGTTCGGTGTGGGTGGGGTCGCGGCGGGTCCACCTGGCCGGTGCGGAGAACCGGGCGGTGAGCTGCTGGTCGCGGTATTGCGCGGGGGTGAGGCCGGTGGTGTGGGCGAGGTAGTCGGTGAGCGCTTGGGCGAGCAGGCCGGCGAACACGCCCCTGTCCGGGGCGGGTGTGTGGGGTTGGCGGTGCGGGTTGATGTCGAGGATCCGGCACCACCGCCACGCCAGGTCGATCATGGTGTCGGCGTCGCTGTCGTCGGTGGTGTGGGCCTGCCGCCACAGGTCACGCAGCTGCAGCAGCCGCTTGCGCCCGAGGACGGTGGTGATGGCGGCTCGGATTCCTTTGGTGTCTTTGGCGGTGAGGATGCGGGCGTCGACCCGCGCCAGCAGAAGACCTGCAAGGTGTGCGGCGTGCCAGAGGTCGTCGACAGCGCCGTCGTCGGGGCTGATCAGGGTGGTGACGGTGTGCCGCAGCCACCTGCGGTCACCGCGCCGGCGGCTGCGCTGCCGGTACTCGATGCGGGACTCCTCCAGCAGCTCCGCGACTGCGGCGACAACAGCGGGGGTGCCGGGCGGGGTGCGCCACAGGCTGTGGGCGGCGTGGGCGGCTTCGTGCACCAGCAGCCCGTACGCGGTCGGGACGAGGCGTTTGTGGCCTGGGCGGCGGGGGTTGGCGATGTCGGGGGCGCCGATGTAGGTGGCGTCGACCTCGATGCGGCCGGCGTCCGGGTAGCAGCAGGCAGGGGCGCCGCCACCGGCGCCGGGGGCGACGGTGACGGTCAGGTCGGTGCGGCCGGTCAGGGTCGGGATGTGCCGGGTCCAGGCGTCGCTCCATACCTGCCAGTCCGGGTCACCCGCCGTGGTCGCGGCCGGGCCGGTCTGCAGGTGACTGTGAGGGTGAGGCATCAGGTTCTCCTTGTCAGCGCTGTTTGCCGAGGGTCAGCGCGGTGATGTCGGTGCCGAACTGCTGCCGCAGCGCGGCGAGGACCTGCTCGCGGTCGTCGGTGGGGGCGCGGCCGGCGAGGTTCGCCACGGCTGCGGGCAGGCCGAGGGTTTTGCGGACGCGGGCGAAGCCGAGCAGCTCCCGCAGTTGCGGCGCCCAGCCGACGCGCCCGGCGGCGAGGTCGCCGTTGAGGGCGATGGCGGCTTGGACGGCGGGGTTGGGGACGCCGAGGTGGCGGGCGAGGTCCCAGTCGGTGGTGACCTCGATGTGCACGTCGAACCGGGAGGCGAGGGCCTCGGTGAGGATGGCGCCGTGCACGCCGGGGTTGTGGCCGGCGATGACGTAGAACCCATCGACGGCTTCGACGCGTTCGTTGCGGTAGCCGGGGATGGTGATGACCCGCCGGCCGTCCATGGCCGGGTAGAGCACGGCGAGGACTTTCGGGGGGATGAGGGTGGCGTCGTCGACCAGCAGCGCCCGCCCTTGGCGCATGGCGGTGACGAGGGGCCCGTAGACGAACTCGAACCCGCCGTCGGGCAGCGGGATGAAGTTGCCGAGGAAGTCCTCCACCACCGTGTCGCCCGTGCCGGCGATGGTGAGCAGGTCCGGGAACGCGGCTTCGACGAGCGCGGTCTTGCCCGTGCCCGGCGGCCCGTAGAGCAGCACGGGGATACGCTTCTCCCGCAGCCTGCGCAGCACGTCCACGTCGGTGGCGCCCGCGAGCTTGCGCGGGAAGTACAGGTCACCGTTGGGGCGAGAGACGGGCTGCCGCCGACCTGCCCCGCGGCCACTGCGGGGTGTGCGCGGGGCGGGCGGTGGCATCGCCCCGGCCGCGTCGATCCCGGCCTGGGTGATCTGAAACCGGTGCGGGCCCGTCTGGTGCGCGGCGTACCCGGCGGCCGCCATCTTCTTCAGGGCTTCGAACACGGCGCCGGTGGAGCGGGCGGCGATCGCCGTGGTCAGCTCCCCGACCTTGAACACCCGGTCGGGGTGCGCGGCCAGATGAGCGGCCACCTGCCGGTAGAGGTAGCCGGGCCGGCGGCCATCACCCGGGTCTGGCGGCGGAGGGGCGCCGCCGGCGATCGGGGTTGGGGTTGGGGTTGCAGGGTCCATGCAGGCCTCCTGTGATCTGGGATTGGGCCCGCGCACCCCCGTCTCCGGGTGTGCGGGCAAGCGGGTGCGGTGTCCGCGCGGTGGAGACGGGGCGGTTGACGGGCCGGGCCCCGTTGGCAGGGACGGCCGGCAAGCTCCGTGAGGTGCTCAGCAGGCAGCCCAGAAGGGCTGCGGCTCGGTGATGCCGCCGCCACCGGGTGGTGGGCGACGACAAGGAACACACCCGCACCGGGATTGATCAAGTCGATCCGGCAACGGGTGCGTCAGTGCGGTTACCTGCGGCGGAGGGTGACCTCGCCGCGGGGGCGTCGGGAAATGCCGATGGTCAGGCCGAACACGCTGCCGTCGGACAGCTCCAGCCACACCCCGCGGTCCAGAGTCAGGACCCCGGCGTCCCGGTACGTGCGCGCCGACGTGATCGCCACCGGCAGCCCGTCGTCGTGGGTGAGCTGCGGCAGGTCGACGTCGTCGCACAGCTCGTCCAGGTCGGCGCTGGTCAGCAGCCTCAGGACGAGGGCTTGCAGGATTTCCTCGTGGGTGTACTCGCCGAACTCGTCAGTCAGGTCGTCAGGCATCAGCTGCTCCCTTCGTCGCCGTAGCTGGAGTGCTGGCGGGGGAGGGCGGGTCGGGGATGTCGCCTGCGATGCGGTCGCAGTCGTACGGGTGCACCGGCAGCCAGGTCCAGGCCCGGCCCATCACGACGTACCGGCCGTCGGAGTTGGGGCTGATCCGTTCGGTGGCGTCCGGGTCGTCGTGCACGCGGGTTTCGTCGGCGACGATGACGTCGCCGTCGAACCACAGCCGCGCCATAGCCTCGTCGACCATCCGGTCCTGCCGCTGCCCGCTGATGCCCTCAGCTGCGAGCTGTTGCCGGTAGCGGTCGCGGGCATCGCGCTGCTCGGCGACGATCGCCTCGGCTACCTGCCGGGTGCAGGTGAACACCGCCCACCCGTTCCACGTGTCCACCAGGGTGCCGACGAACCCGACCGGGATCCGCATCTGCCCGTCGCCGTTCGGCGCCCACGCCCAGTCTCCGCCGAAGACGCCTGGCCCGCCGGGGCGCACCCGGTCGGGAGCGAGGTGGCTGATGTCGCGGTCGTCGCCGTGCGGGTGCAGCACGATCCGGCACTGCCGGGCCACCTCGGCTTCGGCGGCGTTGTCGAATCCGTCGCACCACGCCCACCGCGTCTGGTCGCGCTGGCGGGCTGTCAGGTCCTCCCACGTCGGAGCACCCTGCGGGGCGTGCTCGGCATACCGGTGGCGGTCCTCGGCGAGGATGTACCGGTCGGCGGCTGGCAGCCCGTCGATGACGGGCGGGTCCACGTCGTCGATGCCGGCCAGCACCTGCCGCGCGACCTCGCGGCCATCGCCGGTGGCCCTCCCGCCGATGACGTTCTGCGCCCACCACACGGCTGCGTCCCGGCCAGCCGCCGCGCCAGCGATCCGCAAGCCGTCGAGCACCTGCTCCCAGCCGGGGTCGCCGGTCTTGTCGGCGGGGATCCGCCGGACGCGGTCGCCGGCCTCGAGAAGCATCGACAGGCGGGAACCGCTGTCCCAGTTCACCTCGAGGACCTGCTGATCCGGGTTGTAGTGGCGCACCGTGCCCTCGTCACCCGGACGCAGAAGAGTGTGCGGGTCGCTGGTGTGCTCAAGCGCCACCCGCTCGCCAGGCTGGTAGGTCATCGGGTCACCGCCCGCGCCGTCAGGACGGCGTGGCAGCGGGCGGCGACACCGTCGCGGACGGCGTCGGTGAACCCGTCCCGCACCGCGTCGACCACCAGCGCCTGATCGTGGTCGAGCAGCTCCGACCAGCCGGGGGCGCCGGCCGGCGCGTGGGCCTGGTAGCGGTCGGCGTCGTAGCCGGCGACGTCGAAGCGGGGCAACGCCGCCAGGACGCCGTCGTCGCTGCTGTCGATACCGCCCAGGACCGTTCGGGCGGTCTGCGCCTGCTCGGACGCGCCGCGTCCCTCGAGGGCGTGCTGCTGCCACCAGCCCACGGCGAGCATCCCCTCACGCTCACCCGCGTTACGCAACGCCAGCAGCACGTCCGAGCCGACCGGCGAAACGGCCGCCTGCTGGGGGCTACGGGAAACGGCGCTGGTTTGGAGACTGGCGTAGGGGGATGCGGAGGTGGCCGGGTCGAGCCAGTCGGCGGCGAGCAGCACCCCCTCACGGCGGTAGCGGCCCGCCACGGTCCGCTCATTGGTGACCCGGCGCAGCCACCCGGCCAGCTCGGCGCGGATCTTGCGGGAGGCGGTGGCGTAGCGGGCGCGGGCCTCGCGGGCCCGCCGGTTCGCCTCCTGCGCGTTGCGCCGGTCCACGTGGGTGTGCAGGTCGAGCAGCCACTGGTGCTCCGCGGTGCTGATCCAACCGGAGCGGGAGTCGCTCAGCAGCCGGCGCAGCGCCTCGGCGTAGTAGTCGTCGCCGTAGCGCGGGGTCTCGTCGTGGTGGACCAGGGTGTTCTGGATGTTCTGCAGCCGGCGGCCCAGGGCGACCCAGTCCGTGTGGTCCTCGGGCCGGGTCCCCGGTTGTTTCCTGCTGCTGATGTGGTCCGTGTCGGTCACGGTGATGTCCTCTCGGAAGGGATGGGGATCCGCAGCGGTCGGCGCCCAGAAGGCCGCCCCGCCGGCGGGATCCGCGGTTTGTGGATGTGGTGGTTCAGCCGATGACGCGGCGCGCGGCGGCGAGGTGCGCGGCCCACGCGGACAGGCGGCTGATCTTGACGACGTCGCCGCTGTGCGGGGCCTGCACGATCAGCCCTTGCCCGAGGTAGAGGCCCACGTGCCCGGGCTTGGCGGTGGTGCCACGGCTGCCGGGAATGAACAGCAGGTCCCCCGGCCGCAGGTCCCGGTAGTCGGTGACCGGCCGGCCGGCGTCGATCTGGTCGCTGGTGGTGCGGGGCAGGCTGATGCCGGCGGCCCGGTAGGCCTGTTGCATCAGCGACGAGCAGTCGCATTGGCGGGCGGGGATGCCGGAGTGCGGTGCGGTGCAGTCCCCGCCAAAGGTGTACGGGCTGCCGAGCTGCGCCAGGGCCCAGCCAATCGCCGTCACGACCGGCCCCGGCGTGCCCGCCGGCAGGGTGAACCCCGCCGGCAGCGGCACCTGCTCACCGCCGGCCTGGCCGTCACCTGCGTCGAACAGGCACAGCGGGTTGCTCATCGCCTGCTCCAGACCCTCTGCGACTGGCCCGGCGGGGGTGCCGCCGGCAAGGACGCGGACCAGGGCGATCGCGTCGTCCTCCCACTTCGCGTAGGCGCCGGGGTAGGCGGAGCGCTGCACCGCTTGGGCGGCGTCGGTCAACGGCATGGCCTGCCAACCGTCGACGGCTAGCAACGCCCGGTAGAACCTGCCGGCCGCGTAGCGCGGGCCCTGTAGTTGGGCGGGTGTGCCCCAGCCTTGGGACGGGCGCTGCTGGAACAGCCCCACCGAGTCGCGGTCCCCGCCGGGGAGGTTGCGCAGGGTGGACTCCTGCATGGCGGTGGCCAGGGCGATGACCCAGCCTCGGGGCGGGACCTTGAGCTCGACGCCGACGGACACGATCACCGTGGCGTTGGTGACCTGCTCGCCGGTCCACCCTCCGACGTCGGCGGCGGGCGGGGGCACGGTGACGGTGGGCAGCAGTGGCTGCCGGTCCGGGCCGATAGTGCCGTCGCAGGCGGCCGAGGCGGTGCCACCGCCGGTGAACAGCATTCCGATCCCGCCTGCGCACAGCATCAGCACGGCGAGCACCCCGGCGACGATGGCGGCGAGACCGCGCCCGCTCACCGCGGGGCCGCCACTGGCTGCGGGGCGTAGCGCGCTGCGGGGGAGCGGCTCGCGGGGGTGCAGGTCGCATCCGGTGACTTGGACAGGCAGCCGGCGAGCCGGTAGCGGGCCAGGTGCTGCCCGTCGTCGGTGTGCACGGCGACCGTGGCGGTGAGCGGGTCGATCAGGTAGATCCACTCCGCGTCGAGGTGCCGGGCCTGGGACAGCGGGAACACGGTGACCGGTTCCGGCGCCTCGATGGCACCGTCGGTGGTGCTGGCGAGGGTCATGCCGACGCCGGGCACCGGGCGCTGCCCGCCGAACCCGGATCCGGTAGCCGCGGTGGTAGCCGGGTCGAGGTACTCCCAGTCGGAGGCGAGGATCGCGGTGTTCAGCGCTTCGGCGTCGCGGCGGGCGTGGCCGACCCAGATCGCGGCGAGGGTGGGCACGACGACGCCTGGGTGGCCGTCGAAGAGCACGAACCGGGCGTGCACGAGGTGCGGTTTCGCGGAATCGGTGGTGCCGATGAAGCAGTGGGTGCTCACGGGGCAGGTCTCCTTCGCAGCAGATGCGGGAATGGGAGGCATGCGCGGCCGGCGGTCGAGACGCTGGACGTGCCGGCGGCTGCTGGGACGGTCACGGCTCGTCCTGTTGCGGGGGCGCCGGCCAGGGGGCGGGCTTGGCGCGCCAGCCGAAGATCGGGTCGCTGGTCTCGACCGATCCGCAGCGGCTGCAGCGGATGTAGGTGTCTTCGCCAAAGCCGGCCATGGACGGCATCTCGTCCTGGACGAACTCGTCGACGGCCCCGCACACCCGGCAGCGCAGTGACGTCCCGTCGGGCCCCCACGTGATGAAGATCGGCTCCTCGTCGGTGGCGTCAGGTCGCCGTCGCCGGCCGGTCATGCCATGCCCCCGCGCCCCGCTGCTGCTGGCCGGCTGGGCGGTGGCGGTGAGGAGAGCGGTCAGTCCCGGGTAGGTGGCGGGGACGTCGCCCGGGTCGGGGATGTCGTCGATGAGCAGCAGCGGATGGTCATCGCCGCGCGGATGGGTGAGCTGATAGAGGCGGCCGTCGGCGTCGACCGCATCGATGCGGCGGGCCTGCCGTGGCCCGCCGTCGATCGTGCGGATGTCGGAGTAGCAGGTGGCCCAGGCCAGCAGCCGCGCATCGGGTTCGGTCGCCCGGATGAGGCGGACGATCGTGTCGAGGGTGGCCTGGTAGGGCGTTGACGCGTGGCGCTGGCGCAAGCCCGCGGCGAGGCGGTGCAGCAGAGCGGGCAGGCCAGCGGGATCAGCGAGCAGGTCGCCGCGGCGCAGCGGGAATTCCACGCTGCGCAAAGCGTGCGCGGGCGAGGCCGTGTGCAGGGGCCGGGTATGGATGAGCAGCAGCGTCGGGAGCTGGCCCCAGCCCAGATGCTCGGCGTCGACGTCGGTCGCCAGGAGGCAACCAGCCAGGGCGTGGACAGCGGTGAAGGACAGCACAGGGATCTCCCTTGTCAGGGCGGAAATGGGGGAGGGCCCCGCAACTGGGTGGTTGCGGGGCCCTCAAGGAGTCAGATCTGTCAGTGGTGGTGGCGGTCGCGGCTGCGCCCCACTGGGGTGGCCAAGGGACGGTGGCCGTGCACACCGGCGCCGGAACGTTTCGCGTGGTACATCGCCGCGTCCGCCTCGGCCAGCAGCTGACGGGGGTTGGTGGATAGGTAGGCGGGGTTGTGGGTGTAGCCGACGGAGCCGCTGACACTGACCTCGCCGCTGTCGAGCGGGAAGGGGGCGGCGCCGATGGCCTGCCATGCGGCGCGGGCGGCAGCGGCCACGTCCTCGTGGTCGCCGCGCACGAGGAGGGCGAACTCGTCGCCGGACAGCCGCGCGGCCATCTCCACCGGTACGTCAAGGGCGGCGAGGAGGCGGCCGACGTGGGCGAGCAGCATGTTGCCGGTGTCGTGGCCGAGGGTGTCGTTGACGGTCTTGAACCCGTCGAGGTCGAGCAGCACCACCCCGACCGCCGCCCGGTCGGCGAGGGCGGCGCGCAGTCGGGTGAGGAACAGCCGCCGGTTGGGCAGCCCGGTGATCTCGTCGTGGGTGGCCTGGTAGCGCGCGACTTCGAGGGCTTGCTGTTGACGCCACAGGAGGGCGCTGGCGAGGGCGAAGCCGGCGAGGATCCCGCCGACGGTGGTGACGATTCCTTGCAGGATGGGAGACACTGAGTTGCTCCTTTGCAGGAAGGAGCACCGGGGGCGGGCGTGAGGCCGCAAACTTCGACGCCCGCCCTCGGGCTACCTGACGAGTGGGACTACCGGCCGCCGGCGGCGGGGGCGAGTTGAAAGGTGGCCGGGCGTTCGACGGTCTGCACGGCCGTGCCGGCGGCGACCAGCTTGATCGCCGCGTTGTACACCGCGCCCTGGCTGGCTTTCCTCGCGCCGCTGCCGGCGTTCGCGGCGTCGATGAGCTTGCACAGCTCACTGGTCTTGTACTGCCGGTCGGGGTGGCCTTCGAGGATGTCCAGTACCGCACCCCGCAGGGAACCCTTCACCCGGCGGCTGTTCCCCGTCGCGGCTGCCTGCCCATGCGTGTCGGCCTCGGCCTCGCCCCCGGCCTCGGCCTCGCCCCCGGCCTCGGCCTCGCCCCCGGCCTCGGCCTCGGCCTCGGCGTCGGCGTCGGCGTCGGCGCCGTCGGGGGCGGCGTCGGACTGCTGACGGTCGTGGCCCGCCTCTCCCGAGGACGGCTGCTCGTCGCCGCTACTGGGATACGTGACCGTGTCCAGGGGAGCAGGCGCGCCGCCGGTGGAAGCCAGGGCCGGGGACGCACTGTCCGTGTCCGGGGCTGCCGGTACAGGGGGTTCGCCGTCCCGTTCAGGCCTGTCGGCGCCGAGGGGATCGGTCGGGGTGGCGGTGTCCGAGGTGGCGACAGCGGTCCCGTCGGGTGGCGTGTCAGCCGCCCCCTGGGTGGAGGGTGGTGTGCCGGTGGTGGTGCGGCCGATGTCGGTCAACCGCCACATGGCGCGGTTGTCGTCGCTGCGGAACCGCTCGGCCTGCCCGGTCTTCTCCCAAGCGCGCAGCTTCGCCGTCGCCGTGGAATAGCCGAGCCCGGCGTGCTCGGCCACGGCCATGGCCGTGGCCTCGCCGAGCTCGCTGAGCGCGGCGAGCACCGTGAACATCGTGTGCGCCGGCACGGGCTCCGTTGCATCCGTCATGGGCACGTCCTTTCTGGTGTGGAGGTCAGCAGTGATCCACGCTTCGATCGCGCCGCTGATCAAGTGCGATGACCAGATCTCGGGACATCCCCTCGAGATCCGCGCCGCGGTCGGCCGCCAGCCGGGGGCGTGGCGTGCGTGGGAAGGAATGAGTGATCGGCCGGCGGGCGCCGGCTGGGTGCGGTTAGAACGAGGACGCGACGTCGGCGGGAGATGCCAGCCGGGGCCGGCTCGCTGCGCTCGGCCGCGGGGACTTGCGCCCCGTTGAGGTGGTGGGCCGGCCAGGCCATGGCGTACTCCGCACGGGGCAGCACGTCTTCGATGCCGACACCGTGGGGGAGGAACCTCCTGCCGATGAAGCGGGCTGAAAGAGGAACACGGCGGCCTGTACAGGCCAGGCGGGAGAGGGCGCCCCTGGCCCGGAGCACCCGGCCTGTAGAGCACTGACCGCCGCTGTGTGAGGCGGTGCGGCAGCTGGCCGTTGGGGCAGCTGCGGTGCGTCGACGGCCCAAGAGGAAAGCCGGCGCCTCAGGTTGACGCGGCATGGACCGATCGCTGGTGCCCCACAGCTGGGGTTGGGCCCGCAGCGGATTCCGGTTCGCTCGACGCCGGGGGGCGATGGGGCTATAGAGCGACGGCGAGTAGCCGTTGATCGGGTTCGAGGGTGTCGAGGTGGGCCAGGGCCTGCTCGAGGTAAGTGATGCGGTGGGCGAGGGCGTCGCTGGCCGGGGCGAGTTTGCGGCCGTCGGCGGTGAGCATCGCGTCGCCGGCGATGGTGCTGGCGGCGCGGTAATGCTGGTAGGCGATCTGGCCCGCCTGGTACATCTCCAGCTCGCCGACGCCGGGCTGGCCGGGAGCGGTGGCGGCGTGCAGGCGCATGGCGTGGACGCGGGGTTGGGCGTGGAAGTCCGCGATAGCCGTGTCGAGGGGGTAGCGGTAGGGGTCGGCGAGGTGGCGGGTTTCGAAAACCGGCCACGGGGTGGCCGGTTTCGTGCCGTGCACGACCTGCTGCCAGATCTGGTAGCGGATCCCGGCGCCGACAGCGGCGGCGTGCCGCAGTCCGTGCAGGTCGAGCAGCCGCACCGGGCCGCCTGCGCACGGCGCGGGCCTGCCCTTGCGCAGCCCGATCATCTGCTGGCGCTGCCACACGCGCAGCTGCGCGACCGCCCAGAACAGGGGCGCGAGAGTGCCGGTAACACCGAAGTGGGTGTCGAGCTGGGAGCTGGTGAGTGCCTCGGCAGGCAGCGCGTCGGGTAGGCAGATGACCATCGTGGCGATCGTCGGGGCCGGCGTGACTGGTCGCGCATTGGTGGCGGCCCGGGCAGGGCCTGGGCGAGGCGCGGGTACGGGCGGCGCCGTCACCGAGACCGGTCGTGCCTGGATGGCTGGCACACGGCTGCCGTGGCGGGTCAGCGGGGTGCCGTTGACAGTGGACATACGGCTGTCCTCCTTCGATGGGTGCACGCGGGCGCGTAGGAATGACCGGCCCACCGGGTGCGTGGGTCGGATCAAGGCGGAAAGGGGAGAGGTGGTGCGGGTGGCTGGTGCGACCTCGAGGGGCCGCCGCGCGGGCCGCGTGCCGACCGGCCGAAGCGGGTGGGCGTCGCGTACCGCTGGGGTGCGGCGGGGGATCCCTGAGGTGGGACCGAACCGGGGTGGAGCGATATCTGGGGTGTGGTGTTGCCGGAAAGGTAGCGGCTGCCACTCACAGCGCATCCCACCGGCAACAGCGACAGGAGGGCGGTTGACCTGCGCCGTGAGAGATCAACAGCCGCTGTCGGACGGCTGAGGCGGTTCGCGCTGTGAGTGGTCGATCCACTCACAGCCGATCTTGCGGTGTGACAGTCAGCAAGTGTCGGCGTAGGCGTCAACGTGCACAGCCAGGTACATCGTGCGTCCGAGCCTTCAACCGCCCACAGGAACAGGCGGCGGTCATCGTGACGTTCCGTTACCAGCGAGCCGGCATCGACCGTATGGCGCATCCGCTTCTGTCGATGAGCGTGCACTCGATCATCAAGCTAACCGTGATCGGATACCTTTCCGATCACGGTTCTCGCTCGTGGGATAGCGGAGCGACTCGCCCAGCCGCTAGCATCGCGCTGATTCCCGTCCCCCTTACGGAGACCTCCATGCGCGCACTTGCCGCCGCCGCCCTCGCGGGCGTGCTCGTGGCCGCCCTCCCGGCAACGGCCGCCCTGGCCGCCGACGCCAAGCCGGATATCGCGGTGACCTCCGCCGCCGACAAGGCCAACTACGCCGAGGGCGAGACCTTCACCATCACGGTTACGGTGAAGAACAAGAGCTCCGTCGACGCCAAGCACGTGCACTACACCGGCGGCGACAGCGAGGGCGTCGACGGCGTCGTCTACGGTGAGCTGTCGACCGGCTTCGACCTCGCCGCCGGCGCCACCAAGACCGTTCAGCTCACCGGCAAGACCAACCACGTGGCGTGGCAGTACGGCCACGGATACGTCGCCTTCGAGCTTACCGCCGACAACGGCGAGGCCAACGACGCCGACAACACCACCAGCGTGCGGCTGCTGGTGGCGGGCGCCTTCGACGATCTCGGCGGCTACGTCTTCCAGGGTGAGTCCTATGACGCCGAGTGGACGCCCCAGACGCCCGGCGTCCCGGGTGTCAAGGTCGTCGCCACCAGTGCCGACGGCAAGACGAAGTACGCCGAGGCCATCACGGACACCAACGGCCTGTTCCGTCTCGCCCACCTCCCAGCCGGCGATGTCCTGCTGACCTTCACCGCCCCGGCAGGCTGGAAGATCCTGGCCGGCGAGAACGGCGAGGACGACCACACTCCGGCGCAGGTCAGCGCCGACGACAGCGACGAGCCGCGCATCTTCGTGCCGGCGAAGAAGGTCGCCGTGAGCTCGCCGAGCGTCTCGCCGTCGGCGTCGGCGTCGGCGTCGTCGAGCAGCGTCTCGCCGTCGGCGTCGGCGTCGTCGAGCGCCGGCCCGGGCCTGCCGGTCACCGGCGGCAACACCATGCTGCTCGTCGGCGCGGGTGCGGTCGCCGTCGCGGTCGGCATCGCGCTGGCGCTCGTCGCACGGCGCCGCCGCGTACACCTGCAGGCCTGATCGACCGAGATCGCTCCAGCGGCCGAACACCCGCAGGCTGTAGCGTCCCCCGCTATGTCGAGCAAGGCGAAGGGCGCCGAGGCCCCAACACCCCGCGGGAGCCTCGGCGCCGCGCTTCCGGCCGCGACAACGCCTTGAGCGCGCGCTCCGTCGGGTGTTCACGTTCATGGTCCTCGTCGGCCACTCGAACATCCTCGACTTCGGGATCTTCTGTGGGGTCTGTGGCGTTGAACGTTGCCCTGGTCGGGGAGGTTCGCATAGTGAAGTTTTCGGCCCGGCGGCGTCCACCTTTCCATCGCGGTCAGCGCCCCTCCGATCGGCAACGAAGTACTCGGTGCGCATACCGAGCAGGTACCGCACGGTCGACGAGCAACGAGAGCGACCGATCCGGCTGCACCGGCGCGCCCGCCACTATCAGGGCAGAGTCTTGGGAGACCGCCGTCGAGTCAATTCCACCGACGAGATCAGGTTTACGCTCATGCCGTGATCAGCGCGCTGCGGAACGTCACGACGAGTCGGGCCGCCCAGCTCCCGGACATGCCGAGATGAGTGCATTCACGAAGGCGAGCACTTCGAGATGGTCCGTCACGCGAACGCCTGCTCCCTCATATTCTCGGATGCCTTCGCCTGGCCCGAATGTCACAATGCCGTAGTGGAGGGCTTTCGGTGTGCGAGCTGCGGGAACACGCTGAGCGTCCCGGTCCGGTTGGTGGAGCTGCCGGAGGGGCTGCACTGGTCGCTCCTGGATTGCCATCACGTGAACCCGCCGCTCCTCGACCCCGGCACCTATGCGATCGACGAGGCCGCGTATGGCCGTGATCAGGTCGTCGGCACCTTCGTCCTCTCACCCGGCGACGTACGCGGGACACGCTTCGTCCATGACCTTGTTCGAACGGGCTGCTGGTCCGTGGTGGGGTGGACCCCGTGTGTGGCTTGCGAAGGCTGCGGTGCCTTGGTCGCCTCCCGGACGGATGACTGCAGGGTGGCTCAGGAGACGCGCTTTTACCCAGCGATGGTCGTCCGGGAGCCGTGTGACGATGAGCCTGATCGCGCCACGGATCCTTTTGCGCTGATCGCCGACTGGGACAGCCCTGCGCCCGACACTAGACAACGCGGCTGGGTGCCCAAGCCGACCCGCCCTCGCCCCGAACTCGTTGCAACCCGCTGGGGCGGGCGAGGTGTGAAAGAGCATCTCTTTCGAGATGATCCGCCAGCCTGACCAGCCAGCCAACATCGGACCTCGACGGCCGGCGTAAGGGATTGACCTGCCCTCCTCTCCGAGAGGTCAGCATCGACCACCGCTGAGAAACCATCCACTCGATCGACGGCTCATGTCCCGCCACGGCGCACTGATCTGCCGCTGGTCGTGCGGTGTCGGCTCGTCGTGTGAGGCCGACCACGCCGAGGAGCGGCGTTGTTGCTGGCCCTCACCGGGCGACTGGTCGTCCTGCCCGAGAGCGCACTTCCGGGATCCTGCCGATTCGCTTCCCGGGATGCCCGATGTCAACGCCGGCTGAACTCTGACCCCTGTCCTGCGATGTGAGCGGGGATCTGGGTGTCAGAGGTCGCCGTCGGGGCCGGTGTATCGGTGTGGGTTCGTGGCGGTGTTGCGGGGGCCGTGATCGGAGGGCAGTTCGTGCAGCCACCGGCGCGGGCCGGGCTGGGCGGCGAGGGTCCAGGCGGGGCCGGCGGGGTGCTCGTGGTGCAGGCCGGTGGCGACGGGCATGACGGTCGGGACGCCAGCGAGGGCGTCGAGGAGGTGGGCTTCGCGGCGCCGGGTCGGCACCCGTAGAAGGACGGGGTAGCGGGGGCCGAATTCGGCGAGGCGTTCGTAGCCGCGCAGCTTGCGCAGCACCCTGGCGAGGGGTTCGGTGCCGTTGTCGTGCTCGAGGAAGAACCCGACGGTGCGGCCGGCCGCGGACCAGATGCCGTGGCCGTCGGGGCGGATGCCGGCGAGGGTGTAGGCGGTGGTGGCGTGCTGCTCGGACCACCACCGTGCCAGCTTCGTGTTGGGGTCGGTGCGGGTGTAGGCGTGCAGGTCGATGAAGAGTTGGTTGGTGCCGAGTAGGTGCCGCAGGCGGGGGCTGCCGATGATGCGTTCGGTGCGTTCGATGCTGGAGCGCGGCGGCCGGGCATCAGGGTGTTCGGGGTCGGTGTAGGTGGTGGGGTGTACGAGCATGCCGAGGGGGCCGAGGGTGTAGAGGTGTTGGCCGTCGCCGGTGGTGATGTCGACGAAGCGGTGCACGGCGTCGATGCGGTGCAGGGCGGCCAGGCGCAGCCGCGCGGAGCGCGGTGACGGGAACAGGGCCGTGGCGATCTGGGCGGTGGACAGCACATAGTGCTCGGCGAGCCAGGCTAGGAGTTGACGGTCGCGCAGGGTCAGCCGGCGCAGGTGGGTCAGCCGCTGCAGTTTGCTGGAGGGGGAGCGGGACGGGCGGGACTCGGGGTTGGTGGATTCGCGGGGCACGAGGGATCTCCTCAGGGAGTAGACGTAGAGAGACTCCCTCCTATGGGGAGGGAGTCTGGAAATGTCACCGCCGTTCAGCGGAGGTCCTCACGGGCGGTGTGCTGCGCTGACAGCCACGCAGGGCTGCGGTGCGGGGCCGGATGTGGTGAGAGGTGGTGAAGGCGTGGTGAAGCCGCCGCGGAAGGCGTCATGGAAAGCCCACGCACGCCGCCGGATCAGCCCCCGCCGCCGCTGACGGCGACGGTGTCGGCCACCCGGTGGTTGGCGGTCAGGCGGGGCGGGATGGAAGATTGCTCCGTCTGGCGTCGCGAGTGTCCGCTCCGGTGGGCCGGTCGCTCTTGTCTGGGCGGGAGAACCTGTCGACGAGGGCGTCGATGGCGCTGGTGTCCTGGGGTTTGATGGCTTCGGCGGCGGTCTGCCGGATCGCGGTCGCCGCGCCGACCACCGGTTTCGGCGGGCGCGTCTTCATGGTGAATGGCGGTGTTTGGCGGCCGTCGGCGACGAGACGCGTCGCGGTGGTGTAGGCGTCGAGGTGGGTCAGGTCGTGTTCGTCGAGCTCGGGCAGGGTGTGGCGGGCGAGGACGCGGGCGTCCTCGGGCGCGCACGTGAAGTAGACCTTGTTGCGGGCGTTCGCCGAGGCGGCGGCGAGGAGGTCTTTCGGGAACTGGGCGAGGTCCTGATGGCTGAGGACGAGGGACAGCCGGTACTTGCGGGCCTCGGCGAGCATCGTGTCGAGGCTGTTGGCGAGGGTGAGGAAGTTCTGGGCCTCGTCGATGATCAACGTGGCGTCTCGGCGTTTGTCGGGGGCGATGCGGGCGCGGGCGGTGGCGGCCTGCCACACCTGCGCCAGGACCAGGGAGCCGAGCAGCTTGCTGGTGTCCTCCCCCAGCTGGCCTTTCGGGATGCGCACGAGCAGCGCGCCGCCGTCGAGGACCTTGCCCATGTCGAAGCTCGAGCGCGGGTACCGCATGGTGCGCTTGACGAAGTCGCGCAGGAGAAACGCGCGGAGGCGGGCGAGGACGGGGCCGATGACCTGCGAGCGCAGAGCAGGGTTGAGGTCGTCGTACCACTGCCAGAACCCGGACAGGCCGGCCGGGTCGTCCAGGTCGACGGTCATCGCCGACCGGAACTGCGCCGAGTTCAACAAGGGCGGGATGTGTTGCAGGGTGACGTTGGCGTGACGTAGCAGGGTCAGGCAGGCCACCCGCATCACGTCGTCCATCCTGGGGCCCCACGCCTTGGCGAAGATGTTCCCGAAGATCGACACGAGATTGTCCACGACCAGGTCGGGGTCGTCACCGGCGAGAGGGTTGATGGTCGGCGGATTCGGCTGGTCCGGGTCGAAGATGACGAGACGGTCCGCGACAGAGACAGGAAGCCGGTCGAGGATGTCCAGGACCAAGTCGCCGTGCGGGTCGATGACGACAGTGCCGCGGCCGGCGGTGATGTCGTCGACCGCCATGTTGACCAGCAGCGTCGTCTTCCCGCTGCCGGTGGATCCGATCACGTGCAGGTGATACCTCGCATCCGGCACGGACAGGGCCACGCCGTGGCCGCCGACCTCGGCGGTGCCGAGGACCTTGACGCCGCGCCCACCGGTCGGGACAGCGACCGGTACGGGCATGGACTTCGCCCGCGCCCGGTCCAGACCCGGGACGGCCAGATCTTGGGGCAGCGCGGCGAGCGCGGCCAGCTCGGGCGTGGAGGTGAGGAACCCGGCACCGAGGCGCCGCTGCGCGAGGACCGCGGCGGCGGCGGGCATCCGCGCCCGTGGAGTAAGCCGATTGCGGCCCGAGTACACGGCGAACGATGAGGCGATGGTGTCGGCGATGCCCCTCAACCGCGGCCGCTGATCGGTGCCGGCGCGTCGACTGTCCTTGCCGACCGCGTATCGAATGGCGATCTCCCACAGAGGATGGGAGGTCTTGTCGAGGATGGCACGCACGTCGCGTTCCACTCCCGGGTCGCGGCGGCCCGTCGGCCACGGCCGGCGGGCGCTGGCGGCGCGGCCGGGTAGGAATGCCTCCACGAGCCACAGCAGCGGCGCGGCCGGGTTGACGGCGGGTACGGCAGTCTTGCCGTCGCGCAACCTGCCGGCGATGCGTCGGGCGCGCAAGGCACGGCGGGGTGCGGCGGGGCGGGCGAGGACCTGCACGCAGGCGTGCTCGTCGGCCCGCAGTTGGGAGCCGGCCGAGATGAGCGCGCGCAGCGGGTCGTTGTTGTGGTCAGTCGCCAGGGGCAGCCATTCGGCGGCGGTGGGCAGCAGATATCCGCCCACCACCGTTGTCGCGTCGAGCGGGATGGGCGGGGCGGGGGTGTCGTCGGTGGTGCAGGCGGCGCCGGGCCAGGCGGCGCGGACGGCGGCTTCGACGGCACGGGGTGGGACGGTGCCGGGCACCCACACGGAGATGAGCAGTCGCCGACCGGTCCAGGTGTATTGCCAGGCGACGTGGGGGCTGCCGTAGAGCCACCGGAAGCGCCGGGACGGGGTGAGGGTGCCGGCGAGGTTGGCCCACAGCGCGGACGCGCTGTGAGGGTCAACTGCAGGTGGTGGGGCGATCGTGACGAGACGGGCGCCGTGGGCGTGCCGGTGGTGCCGCCACAGCTGCAGGAGGTTGCGGCCGGCGATGTAGGCGACGAGTGCGGCTGCGGCGATGGCGAGCAGCCAGGGCCGCTGCGCCGCCCAGCCGGCGGCGTCGAGCAGCCACCGCGCCGGCCCGGCCGGGGGCGGGAGGACGTCAGTGCCCGGCGCGGACGGGCTGGGCATCGGCGCAGGTGAGAGCAGGTCGCTGATGAGGGGTGGTGTCACAGGCCGTCTCCTTCGTCGTCGAGGTCGGCCACCTCGCCCGGGGTCGTGGTGCACCGCAGGTCCTCGGCATGGGAGGCGATCGCTTCGAAGCTGGTCCGGTTGGTGCCAGAGATCAGCAGGCCGGTGCCGACCCGTGCGGCGAGGAGCAGTCGACGTTCGCCGGCGGTGAGCCCGAAGGCGTCGCCGATGACGTCGATGGCCTGGGGGGCTTGCTTGAGCAGGACTTGGGTGGCGGCGTTGGCGACGACGGCTTGGCCGAGGTCGGTGCCGAGGAGGTCGGCGACGTCCTGGGTAATGACGGTCAGGCCCGCGTTTCGTTTGCGGGCGGCCTTCGACATGCGGAACAGGAACCGGGCACCTTCGCCGTCGCGCATGAGCAGCCACGCCTCGTCCACCACGACGAGCCGCCGCGCGGCCATACGGTCGGGAGCGTCGACCTGCCGCCAGATCGCGTCGAGGGCAAGGAGGGTGCCGACGCCGCGGAGCTCCTCGGGCAGGTGCCGCAGCGACCACACCACGAGATGCCCGTCGGGGCGGGTGGTGGTGGGCCCGTCGAACAGATCCGAGAAGGAACCTTCCACCCAGGGGGCGAGGCGGGCGGCGAGCTGGCCGGCGGCGGGATCGGGATCGGCGTGCAGGCAGTCGGCGAGGTCGCGCAGGAGCGGGGCGGGCCGGTGGTGGGTGGCCGGGTCCGGGGTGATGCCCGCGGCCCGGTAGACGGCCAGGATCGCCCGGTCCAGGGCCGCCCGCTCCGCCGGTGGCGGCTGTTGCCCGAGCAGCACCGCGATGAGGGTGTGCAGGAACAGGCCCCGGCGGGTGAGCACGTCCGGGCGGGAGTCACCTGCCGGCAGGTCGAGGGGGTTGACCTTCACGCCGGTCATGCCGAGGCGGACCACAGCTCCGCCGACCGCGTCGGCCAGGCGGAGGTATTCGTCTTCGGGGTCGATGACGGCAACCTGGACCTGCTGGTAGAGGTTGCGCAGGATCTCCAGCTTCACGAAGTACGACTTCCCGGCGCCGGAGCGGGCCAGGACCACGCTGTTGTGGTTCTCCTGTGCCCAGCGGTCCCACCACACGATCCCGCTGGAATCGGGGTTCACGCCGTAGAGCACCCCGCCGTCGGCGGGTGGGTCGCCAGGCAGCGGCGCGGGCAGATCTGCGCTGGCGAGGGGGAACGCGGCAGCGAGGGCGGCGGTGTCCATCGTGCGGCGCATCTGCAGGGAGTCCGTGGCAAGCGGCAGGGTGGTGGTCCACCCGGCCAGGTGCCGCCACGTGGCGGGCTGCACCTCGATCAGCGTGGACGCGGCAGCGGCCTTCACCTGCGCGCACGCCTCGCGGAGTTCGTCTTCGGTACGGGCGTGCACGGTCAGGTAGAGGCCGACGCGGAACAGCTTCGCCGCACCACGCGCCAACCGCTGGGCGAGGTCCGCGGCGTCGTCGGCGGCAGCCTCCACGGACGGGTCAGGCAGCTTGCCCCGCCCCGCGTCCGCCCGCCGGGACGACTCAAAGCGGGCCCGCTGATTACGCAGCCGGGCTGCGGCGACCGGGGCGGGCAGCGGATCGATGTGCAGGGCAAGGTCGAGCCGGCCCGGCCAAGACAACAGGGGTTCGAGCCAGGCCGGTCCAACCTCGGCCGGGTAGCCGGTCACCACGAGGGTGGCGGCGTAGCCGTCCCCGACCCGCAGGAACCGCGGGGTGACCTCGACGGCGGCGGGGGCGACGGCAGCCGCCAGCCCGTCCGCCTGACAGCCACCGCCGGCAGGCTGGGATCGATGACGCAGCTTCATGTAGGTCGGCTCCTTCCCTGCCGGCGACGCTGATGGGCTGTGGTTGAGGTGATGACGGCGTCGGGGGCCGCGAGGCCGCCAGGACGGGGCGGCCGGTAGGGGTCGGCGGCTGCGGCGAGCGCCGCGGTGACCGCCGCACCGTCGAGGGCGCGGGTGGTGACGCCCAGTCCGGACAGGGCACGGACCGTGTCGTCGGCGCGCCGTCGAGCCGCGTGCTCGCCGCGCTCACCGGCGCTCGTGCGGGTGACGATGAGGACCTGCCGGCGCAGCGGATCCTTGCGCGCCGCGAGATCGTCGAGGAAGCGGGCGTGGTCGCTGGCCGCGTCGGTCAGCGCCGGGTGCGGCAGCCGCACGGCTGCTTGGGCGAGGATTCGGGCGGCCGAGTGCAGGTCCACCGGCTGCGCCGATACCACGATTTGCGTCGGGGTCGACAGGCTGTTGAGCCAGCGGCCGAAGGTGTCGACAAGGGCCGCCTGCTCATCGCCGGTGCGCAGCGCGAGGTTGACGTTCGTCGTAGCGACCATCGCCGCTCGCGCGGCGCCGAGTCGGATTTCCCCTCCGTCGTCGATGGCGTCGGCGGGCAGCTTCAGCGGCGCCGGCACCATCACCTTCGTCGTCGGCGCCTGCACCCAGTCCGGTGTCTTCGACGTCGTGTCAGTTGTCGATAGCGCGCGCGGAGCCCGCACGTGACGGACGGCGGCGAGCAGCCACACGTCCAGCGGCAGACCGTCGCGGCGGCCGACAGCGACGCCGAAGACGAGGCCGCCGATGACGACGGCGGCGCCGACGAGCACCGGCGCGGGCACGACCTGATGCAGGGCCCGCCAAGCGCCGTAGAAGGCCAGGGCGGCGACGGCGAGGATCGCCAGCTGCCGGAACGTCAGCCCGTAGAGGACCTTGTCGGGGGCGTCGACGTCGCCGGGCATCCGCGCCCGCCCCGCCTCGGTGGAGTCGTGGGCGCTCATCGGCCCACCGCCTTCACCGCCCGGCCGAGGCCGGGGACCGAGCGGGTGACCTGCTGCACGACGATCACCCGCACCGCCGCGCCGAGCATGTTCACCCCGCGGCCGCTGCCGGTGGCCACGTAACGCCGCATGAGGGTGGGTACCCGCAGCGTCGTCCACAGCATGACGATCACGACGAACAGGTTGATCACTGCGCCGGGTTCGGCCGGCAGGCCGAGAACGGGCAGCAGATGGTTGGGGTCGGTGAGCATCCACTGCCCGGCGTAGAGGGTGAAGCCCTGCACCACGGGCACCGCGAGCACACCGGTGTAGGAGCGCCACCACAGGCGCGCCAGCGGGTCGGTGTGCGGCAGGGCGTGACAGGCCAGGGCGAGAGGTGCGGCGGCGGTGAGGACGAGCACGACGGCGAAACGGACGATCACGCTGAACGCGGTGCCGGCGAGCAGGACGGCGATGATCGCCACGCAGATCACGAACAGCAGCACAGCCGTCTTGTCCTGCCCGGCGGCGATGTGTGTCTTGATCGCCCGCAGGGCACCGTCGCTGTCCCCCACCGGCGTGGTGAGCGCGCCGGTCAGGGCGTTGGCCAGGTCGATGAGCATGCCGCACCACAGCTGTGAGAAGTGCGCGGTGACGAACCCGACGATCAGCCGGGGGAGTAGGTCCTTGACGGTGTAGCGGGTGGTCTCACTGCCGCCGGCGGTCATGGTGAGCACGCCGGCGGTGACAAAGGCCAGGACGAAGACGGTGTCGACGACGAGGACGGAACGGCCGGTCAGGGCCTGCACCTGAGGCAAGTCCGTGACGTTCGGGGTGACCAGCAGCACGCCGGTGATCACCTCGAACAGCGCGTCCAACGTCGCGAGGATCGCCGCCGCCAGCCAGTCCAGGATCTGGTCGAGCAGCCAACCCATGTCAGCCTCCGACGATTCCGCGGACGACCTGCAGCAGGATCGGCGCGAGAACGGCGAGGCCGTAACCGATCAAGGCGTTCTTCAACGCGGCCTTGGCCTTATCGACCTGGGCGGGGTCGCCGCCGGCAGTGGCCCAATAGACCCCGGCGAGGACAAGGAACAGAGTGGCGAGCGCGGCGAGGATGCCCATCACCCAGGTCTGCAGGTTGCCGATCACGACCGGCAGCGGATACGGACCACCGTCCTTGGGATCCACGGGGGCGGCGTGCGCGGCGGTCGGCACCGACAACAACAACACCACCACGCCGGTGACGGCGGCGCGGCGGACGGTACGGGAGCGGGTGAGGGCACGAAGACGTGCCGGAATGCGGAACATGACTCTTTCACCTCCGGCCCCGCCGACGTCCGGGGACGCGGCGGGGTGCTAGCGGACGGTCACGGAAAACCGCCGCCGGGCCCGCGGACGGGACGCGCCACGAACCAGACCGTCCCCGGGAGGAGCCCTTCCTCCCTTGTCGGGTAGCGGGTGTTCGATGAGGTGTCAGCGCACCAAGCACTGCGCGGCACCCGAGGCGGCCGGCACGGCGGGCGACCCGACCGGGTGCGGACCCGGCGGCGGGCGGGCTCCACGCCACCCGTGGAGGGCGACGAGAAGTCCCGCACCCCCAAACCGCCGGTTGTGTGCTCTGGCGAACGCCCCCGGCTCTCACCGCCACTCACAGCGGCACACAGCAACGCACAACATCTCGAACCGGTTGGGCTCCGCTCGGACCGGGGTGAAGGCGGATGTCGGCCAAGGGTGACCGACGTGCGACATCTGGTCGAGTCGTGACGGTGTCAGGCGCGGCTGTCAGACACGAAGCACCACTGACAGGCCGCCCAAGCCAGCGATAAGCGTCGATGAAGCTGCGCGGACGAAACGTTCTGCGACAATCGCCACCGATGTCACCGCTGCTCCTGTCGCCCTGCCGCTGACATGACACTCGGTCGCGGTGTCCGACCGGCTTTGTAACGTCCTGGTGGCGCTGACGCCGATGCCGCCTGCGCGAGATCCGGCAGCGGTGACATTGGCGCCGTCCGACCGATGTCACCGGTACCGGGATGTGAGTCGTTGTGAGCGGCCGTGGGCGGCGGTGAGTGTCACGTCCGGCCGATGGCATCGCCGTAGTGCTCCATTCGGCTGTCGACGGCGTTGCCCTCGGCGACTGGTGGCATCAGTGCCGGGCCTGTATCGCAGCCCAGCTCAACGACGCTGACAAATCCGAATGTCAACGGCGTGAGTCGATGTCATGGGTTGCCAGTCACAGGCAGTGTCACCAGTGCCGGCGCCGCCCCAGGGCCGTGGCCTGCGCTGTGAGGAGTTGTGTGACCGCCGTGGCCCAATCGGTGCCGCCGCGCAGCCATGGCATCGCGGCCCTGTCAATCGACGATCACCTCTGACACGGGGAGTTGTGACATGAGCGTGTCCGCCAACGACTGGCCAACCTCGCCGCTCGCCGCCGCCGACGCCGCCTTCACCGCGCTGACCGGCGAGCCAGCACCTCTGACGCTCGACCTAGACACCTGCGGCGTGCCCAACGCAGATGGGTCGGATGTCATGACACTGCCGGCGCTGCGCGACTGGCTCCTGCGTCACCCTCAGGCATACGCGCAACGTGACAGCGTGTGGCGGGAACTGGTCCGCCGTGCCCGCCTGGACGGGCCGGCGTGGGTGATCGCCGCAGTCGGGATGGCCATGCCCGCCCTGCGCCGCTACGCCGGCCAGTTGTGCACCGGCTACGACGGCGACCCCGACGACATCGACGCCGAGATCCTCACCGGATTCCTCACCGCCCTGCGCGACCGCGTCGACCTGACCCAGGACGCCCCGTACGCGGCGCTGTGCCGGGCTGCCTGGCGCGCCGGGCACCGGCTCCGCCTACAGATCGGCGAGTACACCTCGATCGCCGACGTCGACGACCTGCCCGGCCCCCACACCCCCAAGGTGCCCTACGGACACCCCGACGTGCTCGTGCGCCGCGCCGTCGGCCTGGGCATCCTCGACCCAGAAGACGAACAGCCCTACATCGACGTGCGGCTCGGGCGCCGGGCGATCGAGCCGATCGCCGCCGCACTCGGCATCACCGTCGACGCCCTACGCATGCGTCTGGGCCGCATCGACACCCGCATCGCCGACGCACTGCACAAGGGCCTGCTCACCGGCATCGCCTCCCCGCACGCCGCCGCAACCCTCACGGCTCAAGCCGAACACCGAGCAGCCACTCGCGCCGGCCGGGCCACCACCGGCCGACCACAACCCGTGTCTGAAGCCGCGGCAGCCGCCTGAGGCGCTCACTGCCACGGCCATGCCTGGCCGACGCGAACCCGCAACACCTGGAGGCGCCCTCACCATTTCAGGTGAGGGCGCCGCCGTATGTCTCCGCAGAGCAGGAACCGAACGACAAACCCCGCCTCGCCCAGGCCGGGGTGAGCGGGCGCACGCCGCTGGAACCAGAAGACGAGCCCCCCGCGACCCCCTCACCTCCGTTCAGTACGGCTATACCGCCGCCGACCTGCGATGTGAGTGCCACGAACGCCCCACCGTGAGCGCTTGCGAGCCGCTGTGAGAACCGGGGGCGTTCGCCAGAGCACACAACCGCCGGTTTGGGGGTGTCAGCGCACTACCCGCGCGGCGCGGAGCCGACATCCAGATGAGCGAGCACACGCCGCAGCACCACCATGACCCCGCCCACCCCGTCGACCCCGATGTCGACCCGGCCCTCATCGACCTGGTGGCCGGTGACCCGCCCGTCCCGGTCACCCTGTGGCGCACCGCCCACACCGAACCCGATACCGGCCGCGCGATCGGGGCCCGGCTGGCCTACCGGCTCGTGGCCGCCTACAGCCACCCCGGAGACGCGGTCGTCGACCTCACCAGAGACCACGCCCTCACCACCGCCTGCGCCACAGGCGGCCGCCGGCACCACCCCAGCTGGTTCACCGACGCATCCAGCCTGATCATTGGCCCAGCGACCCCGCCAACCCCCACCGACCCGGCCGCCCCGCCCGACGACAGCGACCTGCCGGACACGGCCGCCTGGTTCGGTGACGACCTCACCGACGCCGACCTGCCCCCGTCCAGCAACCCGGCTATCCCTGCGCCCGACAGCGCGTCCCTGGCAGAGGCGACCAGCCTGGTCGTGGCCTGCTGGCCCCTCGACACCACCGACGCGACCAACCGCATCCGACTGGCATGGCTGTTGACCGCGTGCGCGCGGCTGCTGCGCCCCGGCGGCTGCCTGATCCTCGTCGTCACCGCCCCCGCCAGCCCCGCCGCCCCGGAGGACTTCACACCCGTCGTGCGGGCGGCCGCAGGCGTCAGGCTGGGCTACCTGCAGCACATCGTCGCCGTCACCGCCGACGCGTGCGGAGACGCGTTCGTCTACCACGTCACCGACGAGGAACTCCTCGCCCTCGCCACGCAGGCCGAGCAGCCGTCGGCGGCGGCGCACCTGCGGGTGCACGCGGACCTGCTGGTGTTCAGCAATCACCAGGCGCCGGCTCCCCAACGGAACCCGCGCTCGGGGGGCGGTCGCCGTGGTTGAGCACATGCCCTTCCCCGCCGACCCGAACCAGCCGGCCACCCCGGCCGAGGACACCCACCGCGGCCAGCACCGCCTCTACGAGGGCCGCCACCGCGACACCGACGGACGCCACCGCACGCCGGGCGGGCCCCAGGGCCTATCGGTGTGGGCGACCGCCCAACAGACCGGACCGGTGCAGCGCCGCGGCCGGTACGTGCCCGAGTCGGTCAAGCACCCAGCCCGGATGCTGCCCGCGATCGCCGCCCACGCCATCGCCGCCTACACCCAGCCCGGGGACCTGGTCCTCGATCCGATGTGCGGGATCGGCACCACCCTTGTCGAAGCGATCCACGCGGGCCGCGACGCGATCGGGGTGGAGTACGAGCCGCGATGGTCGAACATCGCCGACGCCAACATCACCCACGCACAGCAGCAGGGCGCCGGCGGACGGGCCTCCGTGGTCCGAGGCGACGCCACCCGCCTGCGATCGCTGCTGCCCGCCGCCCTCACCGGGCAGGTCGCCCTCGTCGTCACCTCACCGCCGTACGGGCCCACCGTTCACGGCCTCGTCCGCCCCGGCGCCGACGGGGTGGCGAAGTTCGACAACGCCTACAACGACGGCACCGACAAAGGAAACCTCGCCTACCGTGACCTCACCGGCCTCACCGACGGGTTCGAGCAGATCCTGTCCGGCTGCGCGACCCTGCTGCGCCCCGGCGGCACCGTCGTGGTCACCGCCCGCCCCTGGCGCAAGAACGGGCAGCTCGTCGACCTGCCCAGCGCGGTCATCGCCGCCGGCATCCGCGCGGGCCTCATCCCGACCGAGCGGTGCGTCGCACTCCTTGCCGCCGTCCGCGACGGGCGACTCGTCGCCCGCCCGTCGTTCTTCCAACTCCAAGCCGTGCGTAAGGCCCGCACCGCCGGCACCCCACTGCACCTGATCACACACGAAGATGTGTTGATCTTCCGGGTACTTCGGCCGATGACTGACGACCACCCCGTGGGCGCCAAGTTCTGGACTGGTGTGCCGGGGGGTGTTCCTAATGGGTTTCGTCAAGGAAAGGCGCGGCAGGGGATCGGAACGCCGTACCGAGCAGTCGTCAGCGGGCCCCATCGCTCGGCTGACGGGACTCAGCGCAGCGATCGCGGCGCGGCTGGCCGCGATCCCCGGTGCCGAGGGACGATGTGATGCCGGCGAGAGACGCGTGGTTGCTGGGCGGCCCGGTCGACGGGCGCCTGATGCTCGTCGAGGTCGATGGGACAGAGGAGCTTCCCCTTGATCTTGATGCTGCCGCGAGCAGGATCGTATGTCGGTTCATGCGCCGAGCCCAGGCCCACCATCACCCATCAGTACCTTCTCGACGACGACGAGAACGGGCCCTGACAGCGCAGCTCGCCGCGTCGGAGCCCGGGGGCAACGGCGACCGCGTCGCTGCGGCTGAAGGATCTGTCGCGCCACCTGCCCTCGAAGAGCGGAGCGACCGGGCACGGCAGCGCCGGTGCTCCCGATCGGGGGTCTGCGTATCGAGGGGTTCGTGGCGGCGGGTTGCGCTGTGCGTCGGCAGTGCCTGGACGGCGAAGCATACTACCGGCGTCGCCGCCCGTCTTGGCCTTGATGTAGCGCAGGGGTCTCGCTTCGCAACCCCAGGTTAGGCACGGAATGTATCTGACGTATATCGCTGCGTATATTGATGACCTTTAGCCTTCGCTCGTCGTGTCTCTGATGGACCGGAGGGTGATGGTGAAGAGACGATCGCGGGGCTTCCTGATCGGGGGGCTGGTGGTGGCCTTGGTGGCCACGTT
>NZ_JBEYSO010000042.1:0-45527 GCF_040642675.1 Micromonospora sp. NPDC047738 | reverse complement strand
GCATACCTGCACCTGTGCCGCTGGACATCCCTCGGACTGAGCCTGATCGAGGCAATGACCATGGGCATGCCCGTGGTGGCACTCGCCACCACCGAAGCCGTGGAGGCGGTGCCGCCGTCCGCCGGCGCCCTCTCCACCCGGGTCGACGTGCTGCTGGAGGCGGCCCGGGGCCTCGTGGACGACCCGGCGGCGGCCCGCCGGGCCGGCACCGAGGCCCGCAGCGCCGCACGGCAGCGCTACGGCCTGGAGCGTTTCCTCGCCGACTGGGACCGGCTGCTGGAGGAGGAAGTATGCGCATCGCGATGATCTCGGAGCACGCCAGCCCGCTCGCCGTCCTCGGCGGGGAGGACGCCGGTGGCCAGAACACGCATGTCGCGGAGCTCTCCGCCGCGCTCGCGGCCGCCGGCCACGACGTCCGGGTCTACACCCGGCGCGACGCCGTCGACCTGCCCGTGACGGTCCGCACCGCGGACGGCTACGAGGTGGTGCACGTGCCCGCCGGCCCGGCCGAGCCGGTCGCCAAGGACGACCTGCTGCCGTACATGCCCGCGTTCGGGGAGTGGTTGGCCGAGCGGTGGCGGGCCGGCGACTGGCAGCCCGAGGTGGTCCACGGGCACTTCTGGATGAGCGGTCTCGCCGCACTCGCCGCCGGCCGGCGGACCGGGGTGCCCGTGGTGCAGACGTACCACGCGCTCGGCACCGTGAAGCGGCGCCACCAGGGCGCGCAGGACACCAGCCCGCCCGGCCGGATCGAGCACGAGCGCAAGCTGGGCCGCTCGGTCGACCGGGTGGTGGCCCAGTGCCAGGACGAGGTCGCCGAACTGGTCCGGCTGGGGGTGCCCCGGTCCCGGATGACCGTCGTCCCGTCCGGGGTGAACCTGAGCACCTTCGCCCCGCTCGGTCCGATCGCCGAACGGGACGGCGACCGGCCACGCATCCTCACCGTGGGGCGACTGGTGGAACGCAAGGGCTTCCAGGACGTCATCCGGGCCACCGCGCTGGTCCCCGACGCCGAGTGCGTGGTGGTGGGCGGACCGCCGGCGGGGCTGCTGGAGACCGACCCGTACGCGCGACGGCTGCGGGCGCTCGCCGAGTCCTGCGGGGTCGCCGACCGGGTCAAGCTGATCGGCGCGGTGCCCCGGGAGGAGATGGGCCGCTGGTACCGGTCGGCGGACGTGCTGGTGGCCGCCCCCTGGTACGAGCCGTTCGGGCTCACCCCGCTGGAGGCGATGGCCTGCGGCGTACCGGTGATCGGCACCGCGGTCGGCGGGCTGACCGACACGGTGGTGCCCGGACGGACCGGCGACCTGGTGCCCGCCCGGGACCCGGCGGCCCTCGGTGCGGCGATCCGCCGGCTCTTCGGTGACCGGATCCGCCGGTTCGCCTACGCCACGGCGGCCCTGGACCGGGCCCGCACCCGCTACTCCTGGTCGAGCACCGCTGAGCGGCTGGCGGAGGTGTACGGCCAGGTGGCCACCGTGCGTCGACCCACCCGGGTGGTCGCCTGATGACGGCGCCCGGACCCGTGGTCGGCGCAACGGTGCTGGAGGACCACCTGACGCACCTGGCCGCCGCGTTGCTGCCGTTCCGGCAGTCGGAGGAGCTGCTAGCCCGCTGGGGCGGGGAGTTGGCGCACCGGCTGGCCGGCGGCGGGCGGCTGCTGGTGGCGGGCAACGGGGGCAGCGCCGCGGAGGCCCAGCACCTCACCGCCGAACTCGTCGGCAAACTCCGCGACGACCGCGAACCCCTGTCCGCCATCGCCCTGCACGCCGAAACCTCCGCCCTCACCGCCATCGGCAACGACTACGGCTACAACGAGGTCTTCGCCCGCCAGGTCCGCGCCCACGGCCGACCCGACGACATCCTCCTGCTCCTGACCACCAGCGGCACCAGCACCAACCTGCTCACCGCCGCCCACGCCGCACACGAGACCGGACTGCGCTGCTGGGCCTTCACCGGCCCCACACCCAACCCACTCGCCGACACCTGCCACGAAGTCCTCGCCATCGACTCGCCCGAGGGCCAGGTGGTGCAGGAGCTGCACCTGGTCGCCACCCACGTGCTCTGCGAGTACGTCGACCGGGCCCTGCCGGCGGCGCTGGCCGCGCGGACGGCGGCCGGGTCGGGCCCGGTGCGTACCGGCGTCGAGGTGGTGCTCGGTGACGACACCGGCCGGGAGGTGCAGGCCCGATGAGGAGGTCGAACGTGACGGGACCCGTGGTGGTGCTCGGCGACACCCTGTTGGACCGGGACGTCGAGGGCACGGTGAACCGGCTCTGCCCGGACTCCCCGGTGCCGGTGCTCGACGAGAGCACGTACGTCGACCGCCCCGGCGGCGCCGGCCTGGCCGCGGTCTTCGCCGCCGCCGAGGGCGCCGAGGTCGCGTTGGTCACCGCGGTCGCCGACGACGCCGGCGGGGCCCGACTCGGCACGCTGCTCGCCGCCGCCGGCGTGCAGCTGTACGCGCTGCCGCTGGCCGGGTCCACCCCGGAGAAGATCCGGCTGCGGGCCCGCGGCCGGGTGCTGCTGCGACACGACCGCGGCGGGCCGGCCGGCGAGCCCGGTGAGCCCAGCGAGGCGGTGCTGCGGCTGCTCGCCGACGCCGCCGTGGTGCTGGTCAGCGACTACGGCCGGGGCGTCGCCCGGGATCCGGCGCTGCGGGCGGCGCTCGCCGCCACCCGCGCGCCGGTGGTGTGGGACCCGCACCCGCGCGGGCCGGAGGCGGTGCCCGGGGTGCACCTGGCCACCCCGAACGAGGCGGAGGCCCGCGAGCTGGCGAAGGTGCGGCCGGGCGCGTCCCGGCTGGTCACCGCGTCCCGGAGCGCCCAGGCCCTGCGCCAGCGCTGGCAGGCCGGCGCGGTCGCGGTGACCATGGGCGGGGAGGGCGCGCTGCTCTGCCACGCCGGCTCGACCCCGCTGGTGGTCCCCGCGCCGGCCAGCGCGGAGGGGGACACCTGCGGGGCGGGGGACCGGTTCGCGGCCAGGGCCGCCCTCGCCCTGGCCGGGGGCGCGCTCGTCTCCGAGGCGGTGCAGGCGGCGGTCGCCGAGGCGTCCGCGTACGTGGCCGGCGGGGGAGTGGGCACCGCGCTGCCCGCCCCGGTCCGGGACGCCTCACCGGTGGTGGTCTCCGGCGGCGGGGACCGGATCGGCGCCGACGCCGCCGGTGCGGTGGTCGCCGAGGTGCGGGCCGCCGGCGGCACGGTGGTCGCCACCGGCGGCTGCTTCGACCTGCTGCACGCCGGGCACGTGGCGACCCTCCAGGCGGCCCGGCAGCTCGGCGACTGCCTCGTCGTCTGCCTCAACTCCGACGCCAGCGTGGCCGGCCTGAAGGGCCCCGAGCGCCCGGTCGTGCCGCAGGGCGACCGCAGCCGACTGCTCGCCGCGCTGGGCTGCGTGGACGCGGTGATGATCTTCGACGAGCCGACGCCGCACGCGGCGCTCTCCTGGCTGCGGCCCGACATCTGGGTCAAGGGCGGCGACTACGCCAGCGGTGGCGGCGCGGAGACCCTGCCCGAGGCGGAGATCCTGGCCCGCTGGGGCGGGCACACGGTCGTCGTGCCCTATCTGGACGGGCGGTCCACCAGCGACATGATCGCGGCGGCCCGCGCCGGTCGGGGCTCCGCCCTGGTGCCTCATGCCGGCGTCGAGCGGAGCGAGGAGGCGGCATGAGCAGCAGTCCACCCGGGGCCGGCCCCACCGTCCTGATCACCGGCGGCGCGAGCGGGCTGGGCGCCGCGGTGGTCACCGCGGTGGCCCGCGCCGGCGGCCGTCCCCTCGTGCTGGATCGGCAGCGCCCCGCGGACGGGGTTCCGTGGATCGAGTGCGACCTGGCCGACACCCGGGCCGCCGAAGCCGCCACCCGGGAGCTGGCCGAACGTTCCGGCGGGCTGGACGCCGTGGTCACCGCCGCCGGCATGGACATGCCGGGCCGGCTGGCCGACATCCCGGGCGAGACCTGGGAACGGATCGTCACGGTCGACCTGCTCGCCACGGCCGCGGTGATCCGGGCCGCGCTGCCGTACCTGGAAGCCTCCCGGGGGAACATCGTCACGGTCGCCTCCACCCTCGGCGTGAAGGCGGTCAGCGACGCCACCGCCTACTGCGCGGCGAAGTTCGGAGTGGTCGGCTTCACCCGGGCGCTCGCCGCCGAACTGGCCGGCGCGGTCGGCGTCACCCTGCTCATCCCCGGCGGCATGCGCACCGCGTTCTTCGACGAGCGGGACGCGCAGTACCGGCCCGGCCCGGACGCGGCGCTCAACGAACCCGCCGATACCGCCGCCGCGATCATGTTCGCCCTCTCCCAGCCGGTCGGCTGCGCCGTACGGGAGATGGTGGTCTGCGCCGAGCAGGAATCCTCGTACCCGTGATCCTCGTGCTCCGGGCGCTCGGCGTCGGCGACCTGGCCACCGCCGTCCCGGCGCTGCGCGGCCTGCGGGCCGGCTTCCCGGACCGCGAGCTGGTGCTGGCTGCGCCGGCCTGGCTGGCGCCGCTGGCCGACCTGGTCGGCGGGATCGACCGGGTGCTGCCCACCGACGGGCTGGCGGATCACCCGGCCTGGCCCGGCCCGCCGCCGGAGGTTGCGGTCAACCTGCACGGCCGGGGCCCGCGGTCGCACCGGATGCTCGCCGCCGCCCGGCCCGGCCGGCTGCTTGCCTTCGCGAACGCCGAGGCGGGGCACGGTGCCGGCCCGCCGTGGGAGGACGACGAGCACGAGGTCCGCCGCTGGTGCCGGCTGCTGGACTGGTACGGCCTGCCGGCCGACCCGGGCGACCTGGCGCTGCGCCGCCCGACCGCCGCCGGGATGCCGGCCGGCGTCACCGTGCTGCATCCGGGGAGCAAGATCCCGGCGAAGCGCTGGCCGGCAGGGCGGTTCGCGGCGCTCGCCCGGACGCTCGCCGACCGGGGGCACCGGGTGGTGCTCACCGGTTCGACCGGCGAGCGGGACCTGTCCGCCCGGATCGCCCGGGACGCCGGGCTGCCGCCGAACGCGGTGCTCGCCGGCCGGACCGACCTGGCCGAGTTGGCCGCCCTGGTTGCCGACGCCCGGCTGGTGGTCAGCGGGGACACCGGGGTGGCCCACCTGGCTACCGGGTACGGCACCGCGTCGGTGGTGCTCTTCGGGCCGGTGCCGCCGGCGCACTGGGGGCCGCCGCCGGACCGGCCCCGGCACCGGGTGCTCGACGTCACGCGCCGCCCCGGGCTCGACCGGGGTTGGCGGGCCGGCGTCGGGGTAGGAAGGCACCCGACTCTGGCGGCCATTCAGGTGGACGAGGTGCTGGCCGCCGCGGACGAGGCGGAACGGGCGATGCGAGTCTCCGGTGCGATTACGGCGTAGCGATCCGGGCCGGCCGGGGTACGGACGCCGGCGGCGCGGCAAGGGCTGGTTCTTCGTCGACCCGGAGGGCGCGCCGGTCCGCGACCCCGACGAACTGGCCCGACTGCGCGATCTCGTCATCCCGCCGGCCTGGCGGGACGTGTGGATCTCGCCGTACCCCAACGGGCACATCCAGGCCACCGGCATCGACGCGGCCGGGCGCAAGCAGTACCTCTACCACCCGCAGTGGCGGCAGAAGCGGGACGAGGCCAAGTTCGACCACGTGCTGGAGGTGGCGCACCGGCTACCGGTGCTGCGCGACCAGGTGGACCACGACCTGGCGCTGCGCGGGCTGCGCCGCGAACGCGTCCTCGCCACCGTCGCCCGGCTGCTGGACATGGGCACCTTCCGGGTCGGCAGCGACCAGTACGCCACCGGTGACGACCCCACCTTCGGCGTCGCCACCCTGCGCCCCGAGCACGCCCGGTCCCGGGGCGGCTGCGTGGTCTTCGAGTTCCCGGCGAAGGGCGGCATCGAGCAGGTACGCCGGATCGAGGACGCCGAGCTGTGCCGGGTGCTGACCAGCCTGCGGCGCCGGCGGCGGGCCGAGGAACGGCTGTTCGGCTACTGGGACGGCCGGCTCTGGCGGGACGTACGCAGCGACGAGGTCAACGACTACCTGCGGGACGCCAGCGGCGGGGAGATGACCGCCAAGGACTTCCGTACCTGGCACGCCACGGTGCTGGCCGCCACCGAGCTGGCGACGGCCGGCGCCCAGCGCTCCGCGACGGCCCGGAAGCGGGCGGTCGCCGCGGTGATGCGCTCGGTCGCCGAGCTGCTCGGCAACACGCCCACCGTGGCCCGCACGTCCTACGTGGACCCGCGGGTGGTGGACCTCTACCACGACGGGGTGGTGGTCCCGGTGGAGCCGGCGACGCCGCGGCAGGCGGTGGAGAAGGCCGTGCTGGCGCTGCTGGAGGAGGCGGCCTGACCGGCCCCGTCGTGAGGTCCTGGGGGGAGATTGGACGGGGCCGGAATCCGGCGTGGCCGTCGACGGCCGGCGGGGGTACTGGCCGGTCCGCGAGGGTCGCGGAGGCGTCGGCACCGGGCGGCCGCCCGCGACGACCTGTCGCGGGCGCCTCGCCACGGCCCCCCGTTACCAGTGGGCCGCGCCGGTCTCCCGGCTGCCGGCCCGGGATCAGTATGTCCGCTGCGAGTTGATTACGGACGCCGGAGTGTTGACGATGCGTGCCTGTTCGAGGTGCCGCACCCGGTACGCCTGGGGAGTCTCCTCGTGCGCCGCCCGGAAGGCGCGGCTGAAGTGGGCCTTGTCCCGGAAGCCCCAGCGGCCCGCGATCAGCTGGATCGGCCGGTCGCGCAGGGCCGGGTCGGCGAGGTCGCGCCGGCACCGCTCCAGCCGCTGGTCCCGGATGTACGCCGCCACCGTGGTCTCTTCGGTCTCGAAGAGCCGGTGCAGCGACCGCACCGAGATGTGGTGCGCGTCCGCGATCGACTGCGGGCTCAGCGTGGCGTCCCCCAGGTGCTGGCGGATGTGGGCGCGCACCTGGGCCAGCAGCGCCTGGCGGCGAACCTCGGTGGGCACCACGTCCTCGGACACCAGGTGCCGGCCAAGCATCATGGACACCAGGTCGAGCCCGGTGCCGGCCAGCCGTTCGGCGTCCGCCGCGTGGTACTGCTCGGGGTGACCGGTGATCCGGATGAGGTAGTCGGCGAGCAGCGCCCCGATCCCCTCGTTGCCGGGCATCCGGCCGGCGAACAGCGCGGCGAGCCGGCGGCGGGGCAGCGGCAGCGCGTCGTACGGGATGAAGGCCACGATCGAGCTGGGGTGCGCGAGCCCGTGGTGCTCGCCGTGGTGGCTGACCTCGTGCGGCCGGGAGCAGTCGTAGAAGGTGAAGTCGCCGGGGCGGCATTCGCTCCGTTGGCCCGCCTGGTCCGCCGTGCCGGTGCCGGCGAGGGTCAGCGCGAGCACGTAGTAGTCCGGGTCGGAGCGCTGGATCAGCTTTGGGCTCCGGACGCAGTCCAGCGACGGGTAGCGGTAGCGGACAAGCCGCATCCGGCCCAGGTCGATGGTGTCCGCCCGCGCCACGAAGTCGTCGGCGTGCTCGGTGCGTACCCGCAGGGGCGCGGGCGAGTCGGCGAGCATGTCCAGCCACAGCCCGAAGCGATCGGGTGCGGGCACCCGCTCGGTGTCGAGAATCATCCGGTTGAGCATCATTTCCATGCCACGACCCCCGTGTTTCGGTCACCCTCCATCCATGACGACGCCCCACGGAGGCCACAGTCTGCGGTCGTGGGGCGTCTGATATCCGTCATTGACGAGGATAACTTCACCTGATAGCTCCGTCGGCCTCGGCCGGTGTCCCAGGCCGGGCGCGGGGTCGCGCCCCCGATCAGTCGTTCAGCACCTGCGCCAGCCGGTCCCGGAAGTGGCGCTCCGAGTCGCTGACCACGTCGCCGCCGAGGCCCAGCAGGCCGCCGCTGGCGGCGGCGCCCACCACCTGCTCGGCGATCTCCACCAGCCAGTGCCGGTAGGCCCCGGCCTGCCCCTCGTCCACCTTGGCGGCCAGCAGGGTCGACGCCTGCGCGGCCCGGGCGAGCACGTCGTCGGTCATCGCCCGCGGGTCGGCGGGCTCGATCACCGGCAGCTCCGCGCCGATCTCCGGGTCACCCACCCGGGCGACGACCTCGCCGGCGACGGCGGCCACCAGCGGGCTCGCCGATTCGCGTCCGGCCGCGATGGTCTCCAGCCCGGCGGCGTTCTCGGCCATGGTGCGTCGGGCGCCGTCGGACTCCGCCGCGCTCGCCGCGGTCAGGACGGACTGCGGCAGCCCGACCAGCAGCCCCCACTCCTCGTCGGAGAAACCGAACCCGGTGTACGCCGGCTGCTCGATCACGATCAAGCCCCTTTCGCCGTGGTGGTCGTGTGTCGACGGGCACGCCTGGCGTGCCCGGGTCAGGCTAGTCCAGCGTTAGTTGTCGCAGTGTCCGCAGACCTCGCCCACCTGCTCCAGCGACAGATACCGGCCGAGCTTGCGCGGCCCGAGGCCGGTCAGCTCGCGCAGTTCCGCGCGGCTCCGCGGCTGCGAGCGCAGCAGCGCGGCGAGTTCGCGCAGCTCCTGCTCGTCGGGGCGGTGCCGCTCGTTGAGCGTGGACGGTTTCATCAGTGGTCGGAGGTACCCCCGTCGATCACGGGCGAAACCGGACCGGGTGTCTGACCGCCTGCTCGTCGGCTCGGGGGCGGACGCCGGGTTGATCGGGTGCGTCATCATGCCGGCATGTCGGCGCCGACCACCCAGGCCATTTCCCTCGTCCATCCGCCGCCCGGTACTCGCGTCTCCCGTCTGGCGGTCGTGGCAGCACTGCTCTTCTCGCTCGCGCGGGAGTCGATCGTGGTGGCCGTCGGTCTGCCCTCGCCCGGGTGGGACCTCGCGCTGGGGATGGCGTCGTCCCTGCTGGCCCTGGTGATCCTCGGCAGGGTCGGGTTGACCGGCCTGCGGAGGCCGTGGCGGCGGCCGGTCAGGCTGGTCGCCGTGGGTCCGGGCCTGCTGCGGGTGCCCGCCGCCCCGGCCTTCGGCTGGCTCGTCGCCGGGCTGGTCCTGCTCCTCCCCGTATTCGATGTCCCGCTGGCTGGGGCCGTCGACCTGCTCCGCGATCCCGAAGGTCCCCCAGGGCCGCTCGGCTACCTGCTGGCCGCCGCGCCGCTGCTCCTGGCGGCGCTGTGGCTGCTGCCGGTGGTCCTGCTGGTGGTGGCGGTCTTCGGCGATCGCCCGCGGGTCGACCTCACCCCGGCCGGGCTCGAGATACGGGAGCAGTTCGGCCGGCGGAGGATCCCGTGGGAGGCGCTGGCCCCCGGCACGCCGGTGCGGCAGCGGTCCGGGGCTTCGCTGCTGCTGCGGGTGGTCCGCCCCGAACTGATCGAGGGCCGTGGCCTGGTCTGGAGCCCGGTGGCGGCGCCCCGGCTGTGGCTCGGCTGGCTGCCGGTGCACCCGTGGTTCCTGGCCGACGTGCTGCGCTTCTATGTCGACCACACCGAGGAGCGGGCCGCGATCGGCACGACGGCCGGCAACGACCGGCTGTGCCGGGCGCTCAGTGTGGGCTGAGGGTGTCCGCCCCGGCTCAGGGCAGCCGAGGCAGCACCTCGCGCTGGTAGAGGTCGAGCAGGCCCTGCCAGTGCGGGCCGGTGTTGGTCACGTAGAGCTCGTCGTAGCCGGCCTTGGCGAACTTGTCGATCATCTCCAGATGGGCGTCCGGGTTCTTGCCGCAGACGAACGACTGCTTCATCATCTCCGGCTTGACCAACTGCGCGGCCTGCTCGAAGTGCCTCGGCGAGGGGAGCACCTGGGACAGCTCGCCGGGCATTGCCTCGTTCGGCCACTTCTCGTACGCGAGCCGGGCGCCCTCGTCCTCGCTCTCGGCGTACGCCGCCTTGAAGCCGGCCTGGCACGGCTTGTCGCCGCCGCCGCCGTCCCGGAACCGGCGGACCAGGTCGGCGTCGGGTTTGGTGCTGATGTAGCCGTCGCCGATCCGGGCGGCCAGGTCGATCGACTTCGGACCGAAGCCGGACAGGTAGACCGACGGGGGAGTGTCCGGCAACGTGTAGATCCGGGCGTGCTGCACCGTGTAGTGCTCGCCGTAGTGGTTGACGAACCGGCCGCGCCACAGCTTGCGCATCACCTCGACCGCCTCCTCCAGCATCGCCAACCGGAGGTCGAGTTGCGGCCAGGGGTCGCCGAGGATGTGCTCGTTGAGCGCTTCGCCGGTGCCGACGCCGAGCACGAACCGGCCTGGGTGCAGCACCGCGCTGGTGGCCGCGGCCTGGGCGATCAGCGCCGGGTGGATCCGCATGATCGGGCAGGTCACCGCGGTGGTCACCGGCAGCGAGCAGACCTGGCTGAGCGCGCCGATCGTGGACCAGACGAAGGGGCTCTGGCCCTGCACGTCGAGCCAGGGGTGGTAGTGGTCGGAGATCCACAGCGCCGCGAAGCCGGCCTGCTCGGCGGCGCGTGCCTGCGCGAGCAGTTCCGCCGGGCCGTACTCCTCGCTGGACAGGAAGTAACCGATCTTCATCACATCCCCCTCGCCGGGTGCCGGGCGCACCGTACGGACGACGACAGCCGTACCCGGGAAGCTGGCGCGCGAACGCCGCCGGCTCCGGCGATCAGCGGCGGAACATCGCGCGGATGGCGAGCAGCAGGAGCAGGCCGCCCACCACCAGGCCGAGCAGGCGTACGCCGGGGATGTCCGCGGCGGTGGTGGCGTCGGCGAGCAGCGCGGGGTGCATTCCCGCACTCTCCCACGGCGTGCCGGGGTGCGCCAGGCGCTAACAGTAAGGATTGTTGACTATTTCGGGAGGCGATGTGACCATGACACCACCGCCGGAGGCGGCGGGCCGTGGGGGAGACGGGGGTACGTGTGAGCGCGCGGATCGAGGGAGCGACCGGAGACCTGGCGGGTCTCGCCGCGGCCGTCCTGCAACCAGGATTCGTCGGCACCACCCCGCCGGCCTGGATCCGCCGATGGCTCGGCTCGGGGCTCGGCTCGGTGGTCCTCTTCGCCCGCAACGTCGTCGACCACGACCAGCTCGCCCGCCTGACCGCGGCGCTGCGTGCCGAGCGGCCCGACGTGATCGTCGCGATCGACGAGGAGGCGGGGGACGTCACCCGGATCGAGTCCGCCCGGGGCAGCTCGCGACCCGGCAACTTCGCCCTCGGCGCGGTCGACGACCCGAAGCTGACCGAGGAGGTCGCCCGCGACCTGGGCGCCGAACTGGCCGCCCTGGGAGTCAGCCTCAACTACGCCCCGGACGCCGACGTCAACTCCAACCCGGCCAACCCGGTCATCGGGGTCCGCTCGTTCGGCGCCCACCCGACCCTGGTGGCCCGGCACACCGCCGCCTGGGTACGCGGACTCCAGGCCGGCGGAGTGGCCGCCTGCGCCAAGCACTTCCCCGGTCACGGCGACACCCACGTCGACTCGCACCACGACCTGCCCCGCATCGACGGCGACCGGGCCCGGCTGGACGCGGTCGAACTGGCCCCGTTCCGGGCGGCGGTGGCCGCCGGGGCGCAGGCCGTGATGACCGGACACCTGCTGGTGCCGGCGCTGGACCCGGAGCTGCCGGCCACGCTGAGCCCCCGGATCCTCGGCGGGCTGCTCCGCGATGAGCTGGGCTTCCAGGGGGTGGTGGTGACCGACGCGGTGGAGATGCGGGCGGTCGCCGACCGCTACGGCTTCGCCGGGGCGGCCGTGCGCGCCCTCGCCGCCGGGGCGGACGCCATCTGCGTGGGCGGGGAGCGGGCCGCCGAGGCGGACGCGGCGGAGCTGCGCGACGCCATCGTCGCCGCCGTGGTGGCCGGCCAGTTGCCCGAGGAACGCCTGGCCGAGGCGGCGAAGCGGGTCGGCCAGCTCGCCGCCTGGACGGTCGCCGCCCGCGCTGACCGGCCGCCGGTGGCCCACGCCGGCAACGGCTCGGCGATCGGGCTGGCCGCCGCGCGCCGGGCGGTGCGCGTGGTCACCGGGGCGGCCGGGGCCGGGGTGCTACCGCTGGCCGGCCCGGCGCACGTGGTGGAGTTCGCCCCGCCCCGCAACCTCGCCATCGGCGCGGAGACCCCGTGGGGGATCGCCGCACCGCTGACCGCGCTCGTCGCCGGCACCACCACCGTCCGCTACGCCGAGGGCGACACCCCGGCCGACCCGGCCGGCGGGGCGGCCGGCCGCCCCCTGGTGCTGGTGGTGCGGGACCTGCACCGGCACGACTGGATGCGGTCGGCGGTGGATCGCGCGCTGGCGGCCCGACCCGACGCGGTGGTGGTCGAGCTGGGCGTCCCCGAGCTGGTCACCGGCGCGGTGCACGTGGCCACCCACGGCGCCACCCGGGCGGCCGGGTACGCCGCCGCCGAACTCCTCGCCGGCACCCGCTGATCCGGGCGCGGCCGGGCCGGCCACCCGGTCGGGGCCTACGGCGCGGCGACCACCAGGTCGGCGTACTCGACATGGCGTTCGATGAACCTGGCGACGAAGGCGCACTGCGGCACGATTCGGTCACCGCGCTCGCGGAGCTGGTCCAGGGTGCCCCGGACCAGCGCCTCGCCCACGCCCATGCCCCGGTAGCGCTCGTCCACCTCGGTGTACGTCAGGACCAGCACGCCGTTGCGCGGCAGGTACGCGGTGAACCCGGCCAGCGCGTCGTCGACCAGGATCTCGAACCGACGCTTGGCGGGGTCGTCCTCGACCAGGTAGCTCACCCGGCCATTGTCTCCCCGCTGTCGGCCAGCCGGTCCAGTTCGGCCAGCAACCGGTCCACCTCCTCGGCCGTGTTGTAGTGGTAGACGCTGGCCCGGACCGCGCCACCGCTGTCCCGCAGCCCCATCGTCTGGAAGTACTCGTAGGCGTAGTAGTCACCGGCGGAGAGGCAGACGCCGGCCGCGCCCAGCCCCGCCGCCGTCTCCGCCGGGCCCAGCCCGGCCAGCCGGAACGACACCGTGGGGCAGCGCCGGGCCGGGGATCCGTACACGGTGACCGCAGGCCGCGCGGCCAGCCCGGTGAGCAGCCGCTCGAAGACCGCCTCCTCGTGGGCCTGGGCGGCGGCCAGCCCGGCCCGGACCCGGTCCCGGCGGCTGCCGGTCGCCGTGGGGTCCAGAGTGGCCAGGTGGTCCACCGCGGCGGCCACCCCGGCAAGCAGCGGGAAGCTCGGCGTGCCGTACTCGAACCGCTCCGGAACCGCGTCGGAGGAGGGCAGCAGCTTCGCCGGCCGCAGCCTCGCCCAGCGGTCCGGGTCGGCGACCATCGCCGCCAGGTGCGGCCCCGACCACTTGTAGGCGCTGGTGACCAGGAAGTCCGCGCCGAGCGAGGTCAGGTCGGTGGGGCCGTGCGGCACCGCGTGGACTCCGTCCACGCAGACCAGCGCGCCGGCCGCGTGCGCGGTCTTGGCGATCGCCGCGACGTCGGGCACCGTGCCGATGGCGTTGCTGCCGGCGGTCACCGCGACCAGCCGGGTGCGCTCGCCGACCAGGTCGGCGTACTGGCCGGCGGGCAGCTCGCCGGTCGCCGGGTCGAACTCGGCCCAGCGCACCCTCGCCCCGGCGGCCTCGGCCGCCTGCACCCACGGCCGGACGTTGGCGTCGTGGTCCAGCCGGGAGACGACCACCTCGTCGCCCGGCCGCCAGCCCGCGCCGAGCGTCCGGGCCAGGGTGTACGTCAGCGCCGTGGCGCTCGGCCCGAGCACCACCCCCTCGGCCTGCGCGCCGAGCAGGTCCGCCACCGCCGAGCGGGCGGCGGCGACCAGCTCCAGCGACCGCCGGCCGGGCACGAATGCGCTGCTCCGGTTGCCCGTCGCGGCCCGCATCGCGGTGGCGACCGCGTCGATCACCGGCTGGGCGGTCTGGGTGCCGCCGGCACCGTCGAAGTGGGCGAAGCCCTCGGTCAGCGCGGGATAGGCGGCCCGGGTGCGGGCGATGTCGAACGGCATGGCGGGACCCTAACGCCCGCCGGAAACGATCACACGCCGGTGGCGGCGTGGCGATCGTCTCGTACCCTTGGCACGGTGACGAACCGACACGTTTCCCCCGCACTGACCCCCGTCCGCCGCGCCGGCGGCCTGCTGGCCGGCCTCGCGCTCGGCGTCGCGCTGCTGGCCGGTTGCAGCTCCGAGGGCGCCGACACCGACTGCGGCCTGGACGCCTGCACGGTCACATTCGACCGGGGCGTCGAGGCCAGCGCCAGCATCCTCGGCATCGAGGCCAAGCTGGTCGGCGTCCAGGGTGACCAGGTGACCGTGGAGGTGGCCGGGGAGCAGCTCTCGCTCACCACCGGCCAGCAGGCCACCGAGGCCGGCGGCTTCCAGGTGAGCCTGGACAGCGTCACCGCCGACCAGGTCGCCATCCGGGTGGCCCGTAACCCCAACGGCTGACCGCGGCCACGGGCGGTGGTGGCCGACGTTTGGAGATCATGGCGGCGGGAGATTGTGCGGCCATGTCACTCACCCGGAACGCCGGCGCCACCGCCGCCCGGGCCGCCAACAGCCGGTGGCTCGAACTGTTGACCCGGGCCGGCTTCGTCGGCTACGGGATCCTGCACCTCCTCTTCGCCTGGCTCGCGCTCCAGATCGCCTTCGGTCACTCCGGTGAGGAGGGCAACCAGAACGGCGCCCTGCGCACCCTGGGTGCCCAGCCGCTCGGCAAGTTCCTGCTGGTGGCGATCGCGATCGGCCTGTTCGCCATGGCGCTCTGGCAGGCGTTCGAGGCGACCATCGGCCACCGCAGACTGCGCGGCCGGGACCGCCTCTTCGAGCGGATCGCGTCCGTGGTCCGTACCGTCGTCTTCGGCTGGCTGGCCTGGACCGCCGTCAAGGTCTTCCAGGACGCCAGCGCCAACGCCGCCGACCAGCAGCAGGCGCTCACCGCGAAGCTGATGGCCGGCACCGGCGGCCGGTGGCTGGTCGGCCTGGCCGGCCTGGTGCTCGCCGCCATCGGCGTCGGCATGATCGGGTACGGGCTGAAGAAGAAGTTCGAGCGCAATCTCACGATCGGGCAGCTGACCCCGAGGGCGCACACCCTGGCCCGCCGCCTCGGCATGGCCGGGTACGCCGCCCGGGGCGCGGTCTTCGCCATCGCCGGCCTGCTGATCATGGTGGCCGCGGTCAAGTACGACCCGGCGAAGGCCCGCGGCCTCGACGCCGCCCTGCGTATCCTGCGGGACCAGTCGTACGGGCCGGTGCTGCTCACCCTCGCGGCGCTCGGCATCGCCGCCTTCGGCATCTACTGCTTCCTCCAGTCCCGATACCGGCGGGTCTGATCCTGGTCGATACCGGGGCCGTCGGGCATTATGGGCCCTTTGCCCGAGCATGCCCGGCTGGAGGGGAGAGATCCGTGCAGAGCTACGTCGGAACGGCCGTCGCCGCGCTCGCCGCGGCGGCGGCCGCTCTGCTGCTGGTCGAGGTGGTGCACCGGGTGGCCCGCCGGCTGGGCCGGCGCTCGGTGCTGATGACCGAGCTCACCGAGCACTCGCACCGCCCGTTCCAGGTGGCCGCGACCGTGTTCGCCGGGCAGCTCGGCGTCCGCTTCGGCACCCTGTACGCGGTCGGCAGCCCGTGGCGTCAGGTCGTCCTGCACGTCCTGGTGCTGGCCCTGATCGTCGCCGCGGCCTGGCTGGTCGCCTCGCTGCTGGTGGTGATCGAGGACACCGCGCTGGCCCGGTTCCGGGTGGACGTGCCGAACAACCGGCACGCCCGCCGGGTGCGGACCCAGGTGGTGATGCTCCGCCGGCTCACCATCGCGGTGATCGTCATCCTGACCGTGGGCGTCATGCTGATGACGTTCCCCGCGGTCCGGGGCATCGGCGCCGGCGTGCTGACCTCCGCCGGTGTGGCGGCCGCGGTCGCCGCGCTGGCCGCCCAGAGCCTGCTGGGCAACGTCTTCGCCGGCCTCCAGCTCGCCTTCAGCGACGCGGTACGCCTCGACGACGTGGTGGTGGTCGAGGGGGAGTGGGGCCGGATCGAGGAGCTGACCCTCAGCTACGTGGTGGTGCAGATCTGGGACGACCGGCGGTTGATCCTGCCCACCTCCTACTTCACCCGCACCCCGTTCCAGAACTGGACCCGTACCGAGGCGGCCGTGCTCGGCACCGCCGAGTTCGACGTGGACTGGGCGATCCCGGTCCAGGCGATGCGGGAGGAACTGCGCCGGCTCTGCGAGAGCACCGAGCTGTGGGACGGCCGGGTCTGCGTACTCCAGGTGACCGATGCCACCGGCGGCATGGTCAAGGTGCGGGCCCTGGTCAGCGCCGCCGACGCCGGCAGCCTGTGGGACCTGCGCTGCCTGGTCCGCGAGCACCTGGTGGCCTGGGTACGCGACCAGCGCCCGGCCGCGCTGCCCCGGCTGCGTACCGAGGTGGGCGACGTCTCCGGCGCGCTGCCGTGGCAGGCGGTGCGGTCCCGGCGGCCCGCCCCCCGGCTGCCCGAAGACGTGCCCGACGACGCGCGGGTCTTCGGCGGCAGCGACGACGGCGAGGCCCGCAGCGAGGTCTTCGTCGGCCCGGAGGAGCCCGTCGACGCCCACCGCTGACCGGACCCGCCCCCGAGCCCGGAGTCGGGGCTCCCGCGCGTCAGCGGGCGGCGACCTCGGTGCCAGGGGGCAGCCACCGGGGCGTCGCCACCGCGCAAGACATTCCGCCCGCTGCGTTTGTCCGGCGTGTTTCGGGGGACCCGCGGCGCACGCCCCGGCTCGGGCTCGCCATCCCGGCGGCCCGGAGTCCGGTGGTGTGCGGCCGGGCCGACCGGCCGTTCTCCGCGCAGGATTGACGGGCGGCGACTCCGGGCATACAGCGCGGGGATGATGAAAGGAGGACAGCATGGCTGACGTCGCGAGTCGCAGCACGTCCCGGAACGGGAGCGAGCCGTCCACCGCGGAGCTCATCCAGCGGGCCACCGAGCAGGTCTCCCGCCTGGTCCGGGACGAACTGGCGCTGGCCCGGGTGGAACTCACCCGCAAGGGCAAGCACGCCGGCATCGGGATCGGCCTGTTCGGCGGCGGCGGGGTGATGGCCCTCTACGGCGCGGGGGCGCTGGTCGCCACGGTGATCCTGGCGCTCGCGCTGGTCCTGCCCGCGTGGCTGGCCGCCCTGATCGTGGCGGTGGCGCTCTTCCTGCTCGCCGGGGTTCTCGCCCTGGTCGGCAAGACGCAGGTCAGCCGTGCTGTCCCACCGGTGCCGGAGGCGACGGTCCGCAGTGTCCGGGCGGACGTCGACACCGTCGCCGCCGCGGTGAAGGACGGGAGACGGGGATGACCGGCAACGGACGCGGCGATGTGGAGGCGCTCCGTGAGGAGATCCGCCGCACGCGGGTGGAACTCGGTGAGACGATGGAGCTGCTGGCCGCCCGGGCCGACGTGAAGGCCCGGCTGCGGGAGTCTGCCGAGCAGGCGAAGGGGCGCATGCGCGAGCAGGCCGCCCAGGCCGTGGCCCGGGTGCGCGGGCAGGCGACGGCGAAGTCCCGGTTCGCCCGGGAGCAGGCGGCCGGGAAGGCCCGGCTCGCCCGGGCCCGGACGTCCGGGAAGGGCAGGGCGGTCGCGCCCTGGGCGGCCGTCGCGGCCGGCGCGGTGGCGACCGTGGTGGTGCTGCTGATCGTGCGCGGGAGGCGTAGGTGAGCAACAGGATCGGCAAGGTGGCGTACAAGCCCGTCGGGGTGCTGCTCGGGGTGGCCGCCGGTACGGTCGCCGGGGCCATCTTCCGGCAGGTCTGGCGGATCACGGCGGGCGAGGGCGACGCGCCGAGCGCCACCGACGAGGAGCGGGGCTGGGGCGAGATCCTGGCCGCCGCGGCGTTGCAGGGGGCCATCTTCGCGGTCGTCCACTCGGCGGTGGCCCGGGGCGGGGCGGTCGGCGTACGCCGGCTCACCGGCCACTGGCCCGACTGATCAGTTACGCACGGCAGGCCCTCTTTTCGCCAGCGCGGGAAGGGGGCCTTTCGCACGGCTCGCACAGCCCGGCCAGTGGACCTTTGACAACCGTCAGGTCACATGTCGGAGAATTTCGTCGGGTAGGCTGTGCAGAGTTTTTGCGTACGTGGTTTGCTGTCTCACGCTGTTGAGAGACGCGTGGGTTGAGAGAAGTCTCCTTCACCGGGGGCCGCCTCAGGCGCCGCTGCTCGAAAACGGCCAACCGGCCGCACGGCGTGCTCGGCCGCCAGTTTTAGAAGGAGATACACATGGCGCAGGGAACCGTGAAGTGGTTCAACGCTGACAAGGGCTTCGGCTTCATCACCGTCGACGGCGGGGGTGCTGACGTGTTCGTCCACTTCTCGGCCATCCAGACCAGCGGCTACCGCACGCTGGAGGAGAACCAGCGGGTGGAGTTCGAGATCGCCCAGGGTCAGAAGGGTCCGCAGGCCGAGCAGGTCCGCCCCCTCTGAGCGACGAATTGCCGGCCGCGCCGGCCGGCACGAAGCCCCGCTTCCCGCTTCCGGGACGCGGGGCTTTCCGCCTCTGGACGCGTTCCTCGGGTTCAGGTACGCCGGCGCCGGGCCCGCAACCCGTACCAGAGCACGACGAGTCCGATCAGGACGACGATCGGGCCGATGACCACCCAGATCCGTTCGCCGGTCATCATGCTGCCGTCCACGTAGCCCAGTCCCTGCAGCGTCCAGACCGCACCCAGCACGACGGCCAGCAGCCCCAGGGTGAGCCGGAACCAGCCTTTCATCGTTCCCCCTCCGACGACGCCCGCCCGACTCCAGGATGCCCGCCGGCGGCGGTCCGCGGCGACGCCGCGCCGACGCCGCCCACGGGCCGGGTCACCACCGCCCGTGCACCTGCGGCCGGATCAGCTCGTCGTAGGTCTCGCGGACGGCGGCCAGCTCCCCCTCGGTCAGCGGCGGCAGGTCGGCCGCGGCGGCGTTGCGCCGGGCCTGCTCGGCGTTGCGTGCGCCGGGGATGACCACGGTGACGCCGGGCTGGTCGAGGATCCAGCGGAGCGCGAACTGGGCCATCGTCCGGTCGGCGCCGACCAGCGGCGCGAGCCGGCGTACGGCGGCCAGGCCGAGGTCGTAGTCCACCCCGGAGAAGGTCTCGCCGACGTCGAACGACTCGCCGTGCCGGTTGAAGGTGCGGTGGTCGTTCGCGGGGAAGGTGGTGTGCTCGTCGTACCGCCCGGAGAGCAGGCCGCTGGCCAGCGGCACCCGGGCGATGATGCCGACCCCGGCCGCCGCGGCGGCGGGCAGCACCCGGTCCAGGGGCTTGTGCCGGACCGCGTTGAGGATGATCTGCACGCTGGCCACCCCGGGGCGGGCGATGGCGGTGAGCGCCTGGTCGCAGGTCTCGACGCTGACCCCGTACCCGGCGACGCGCTGCTCTGCGACCAGCGTGTCCAGCGCGTCGAAGACCCGGTCGTCGGCGAAGACCGCGGTGGGCGGGCAGTGCAGCTGCACCAGGTCGAGGGTGTCCATCCCGAGGTTGGCCCGGGACCGGTCGGTCCAGGTCCGGAAGTTGTCCAGGGTGTACGCCTCCGGCGTCTGCGGCACCCGCCGGCCCATCTTGGTGGCCACCGTCAGCCCGCGCCCGGGGCGCTCGCGCAGGAACCGGCCGATCAGCTGCTCGCTGCGGCCGTCGCCGTACACGTCGGCGGTGTCCAGGAAGGTGACCCCGGCGTCCACGGCGGCGGCGAGGACGGCCATCGCCGTGCTCTCGCTGACCTCACCCCAGTCGGCGCCGAGCTGCCAGGCGCCGAGTCCGACGATGCCCACCTGCCGGCCGAGCCGGTCGAAGCTGCGGTGTTCCACGCCGGAGAGCCTAGTGAGCGGCTTGCCGGTTCTCGCGGCGGGCCGTAGGGTCTAGCAAGACGTACGTACGGTTTGGAGGCCGTCATGTGGGATCCCAGCACCTACCTGCGCTATGGCGACGAGCGGTCCCGGCCGTTCCACGACCTGCTGGCCCGGGTCCCGGCGGAGCGGCCCCGCGCGGTCGTCGACCTCGGCTGTGGCCCGGGCACCTTGACCACGACCCTCGCCGCCCGCTGGCCGGACAGCCGGATCTCCGGCCTGGACTCCTCCGCCGAGATGATCGCGCAGGCCCGCGCCCAGACCCGGGTCCGTAGCCTGGCTGCGGCCGGCACCCTGGCCGAAGTGGTCACCTTCTCGGTCGGGGACGTGCGCTCCTGGCGGCCAGAGCCGGACGTCGACGTGGTCGTCTGTAACGCGGTGCTCCAGTGGGTGCCCGGCCACCAGGAGCTGCTCGCCCGATGGGTCGCCGAGCTGCCGTCCGGCGCGTGGCTCGCGGTCCAGGTGCCCGGCAACTTCGCCGCCCCGTCGCACCGGTCACTGCGCGAGCTGGCCGGGCACGACCGGTGGCGGGACACGCTCGCCCCGCTGCTGCGCGAGGCGCCCGTCGACGACCCGGTCGACTACGCCGCGCTGCTGGCCGGTACGGGCTGCGCGGTCGACGCCTGGGAAACTACCTACGTGCACCTGCTTCCCGCCGCCGCGGGCGCGGACCACCCGGTGCTGAGCTGGATGGAGGGGACGGCGCTGCGCCCGGTCCGGGCCGCGCTCGACGCCGCCGGCTGGGCCGACTTCCGCGCCGAGCTCGGGGTACGGCTCGCGCAGGCGTACCCGGTGCGGCAGGGTCAGGTGTACTTCCCGTTCCGCCGGATCTTCGTGGTCGCCCGTACCGGCGCCCGCGCCGAGGAGAATCTGTGACCGACCTGCCCACGTTCATCGCCGGACTGCCCAAGGTGGAGCTGCACGTGCACCACGTCGGCTCCGCCTCGCCCCGGATCGTCGCCGAGCTGGCCGCCCGGCACGAGGGGCGCAGCCCGGTCCCGGCCGACCCGGAGCGGCTCGCCGACTACTTCGCCTTCCGCGACTTCGCCCACTTCATCGAGGTCTACCTCAGCGTCGTGGACCTGATCCGCGACCCCGAGGACGTCTGGATCCTGACCCACGAGGTGGCCCGCGAACTGGCCCGGCAGCAGGTCCGGTACGCCGAGCTGACCGTCACGCCGTACTCGCACGTGCGGCGGGGGATCCCGGCGCCGGCGTTCTGCGAGGCGATCGAGGACGCCCGCAAGCGGGCCGAGGCGGACTTCGGCATCGCGCTGCGCTGGTGCTTCGACATCCCCGGCGAGGCGGGGCTGCCGGCCGCCGAGGAGACCCTGCGGATCGCGCTGGAGCAGCGTCCGGACGGGTTGATCAGCTTCGGCCTGGGCGGGCCCGAGATCGGGGTGCCGCGGCCGCAGTTCAAGCCGTACTTCGACCAGGCCCGGGCGGCCGGGCTGCGCTCGGTGCCGCACGCCGGCGAGACCACCGGCCCGGAGACCGTCTGGGACGCGCTGCGGGAGCTGGGCGCGGAGCGGATCGGCCACGGCGTCTCCGCCGTGCTCGACCCGGAACTGCTCACCTACCTCGCCGAGCGGCAGATCCCGTTGGAGGTGTGCCCCACCTCCAACGTCCGCACCCGGGCGGTGGCGAGCATCGAGGAGCACCCGCTGCCGCAGTTCGTCGAGGCCGGGGTGCTGGTCACCGTCAACTCCGACGACCCGCCCATGTTCGGCACCACCCTCAACGACGAGTACGCGGTGGCCGCCCGGCTGCTGAATCTCGGCCGGGACGGGCTCGCCGCGCTGGCCCGTAACGCGGTCACCGCCGCGTTCCTGGAGCCCACGGAGCAGGCCCGGATCAGTGGCGAGATCGACGCGTACCTGGCGACCGCGACGCGCTGAGCGCACCGGCGGCGGTCAGGTCAAGCCGGGGTGGTGCGACGCGACGGGGAGTGGCGCGCGACGGGAGCGGATGTGGGGGGACCGACTCCCGCCGCGCGCACGGCCCCACCGGCCGGATGGTGTGACGGGGCGTCCCGGCCGACGGAACTGATGGGTTCGCCTTCTGATCCTGGCAGCCCACGAGGGCAAGTCGACCGCCGTTAATCCAGTCCTAAGGAAGACTTGCGCCGGCGCACAACCAGCGCGTCAGCGCGGGCGCCGCCAGCGGCGGCCGGTCTTCTGCTCCCGGGCGTCCCGCGCCATCCGCCCCACCAGGCCGAACCGGTTGACCGGCCGGGGCGTCGCCTCGGGGTCGGCGAGCAGCATCACCACGCTGGCCCCGCCGAGCCGGGCCCGGTCGATGCTGACCGACCCGTTGGCCTGCAGCGCCACCCGCTTGGCGATGTCCAGCCCCAGCCCGGTGGAGCCCTGGTCGCTGGCGCCCCGGCGCAGCGCCCGGTCGGGGTTCGCGATGCCCGGGCCGGCGTCGTCGATGCGCAGCGCCACCCACCCGTCCCGCCGGCTGACCGCCACCTCGAAGGCGGTGCCCTGTGGGGTGTAGCGGAAGACGTTGCCGATCACCGCGTCGAGCGCGGCGGCCAGCTCGGCCCGGGGCACCGGGACCGGGATGCGCAGCTGCGCCCCGACCACCCGGTGCGGGCGGTTCTGGTCGCCGGCCAGCGCCGCCCAAAAGATCATCCGGTCCCGGACCACCTCGCTGGCGTCGCAGGTGGCCGGGCCGGTCTCCTGGCTGACCGCCTTGCGGGTCGTCTTGATCAGCTGGTCGACCTCGCCCTCCAGCGTGGCAATCGCCTGGCGGATCCGCCGGATGCCCCGGCGGCGGTCCAGCTCCGCCGCGCTGAACGTGCCGATGCTGGTGTCGTCGGACTCCAGCGCCTCGGCGTCCAGTCGCAGCGCGGTCAGCGGGGTACGCAGCCGGTGGGACAGGTCGGCGACGAGTTCGCGCTCGTCGGCGCGGAGCGCGACCAGGCGCTCCGCCATCCGGTTGAACGCATGCCCGGCCTCGGCCAGCTCCCGCGGGCCGGTCGGGTCGACCCGTGACCCGAGGTCACCGTCGCCGACCGCGAGCGCCGCCTTGACCAGTTCGCCGGTGGCGTCCACCGCGCGGGCGGCCACCCGGTCGACCACGATCACCGCGGCCCCGACCAGCGCCACGGCCACCGCGAACAGCAGCAGCCACCGCTCGACGGAGCCCTCGTCGAGCACCGTCTCGGGGACGAAGACCTCCACCACGGCCATCTTGTCGCCGAGCACCACCGGGTCCAGCCGCAGCACGCCGCCGGGCACGTCGGTGACCACCGAGCGGCGCCCGGTGCCGGCCCGGTCCAGCGCCGTGGCGTCGGCCCGGCCGCCGGACTCGTCCGCGCCGATCCCGTGTACGACCGGCCGTGGCGTGCGCTCGTCGCCGGCCGCCGCCACTGCCCGCCGGACCACCTCCGGGTCGGTGCTGGCCGCGAGCGCGCCCGTGACCAGGGCGCTGCGCCGGGCCGCGTCGGCCAACTTGTCGTCGCGCGCCTGGTCGCCGAGGGTGATCCCGAGCGGAATGAGGAAGGCGAGCGCGACGAGGCTGCACATGCCGGCCGTGAGCCAGGCCAGCGCCGGCCTCAGTCCGGCGCCACCAGCCGGAAGCCGACCCCCCGCACGGTGCGCAGGTAGCGCGGCTTCGCTGCGGACTCGCCCATTTTGCGGCGCAGCCAGTATAGGTGAACGTCGATGGTCTGGTCCTCGCCGACCGAGGGCTGCCGCCATACCTCCTCCAAGAGTTCGCGCCGGGACACTACCCGGCCGGGACGCGCGGCGAGATACGCCAGCAGGTCGAACTCCTTACGGGTCAGGGCCAGCGGCTCCCCGTCCAGCACCGCGCTGCGCTCGCCGACGTCCACCCGCAGGCCACCCACCGTGTGCACGGCCGGCGCGACGGTACGGCTGGCCCGGCCCGCCCGGCGGAGCACCGTGGTGATCCGGGCGTCCAGGTGGGCGCCGGTGAACGGCTTGACCATGTAGTCGTCGGCGCCCGCCCGCAGCAGGCGTACCACGGACTGCTCGTCGTCCCGCGCGGTGGCGATGATGATCGGCACGTCGGTGATCCCGCGCAGCATCCGCAGCGCGTCCGAGCCGTCCAGATCGGGCAGGCCGAGATCGAGCACGACCAGGTCGGGTGTCTCGGCGGCGACCCGGCGCAGTGCGTCCAGCGCCGTGCCGACGGCGTGCACGGCGTGCCCCCGGTCGGTGAGGGAGCGCAGCATGGCGCCGCGTACGACGTGATCGTCTTCGACCAGGAGGACGGTTGCCACGTCAGCACCGTACTCGGGGTGGCAAGTTGATCGCGTTGCGGCGCATCTGGGAACCGGGCAAGCTGGGACGACGATGACGTTCACCCTCTTCCCCGACACCCGCCTGGCGCTCGCCCGCGACGCCCTCGCCGGCCTGTCGGTCGGCGACGCCCTCGGCTCCCAGTTCTTCGTCCCCGGCCGGCACCCGGCGGACCTCGCCGCCGGCCGGCTGCCCGCGCCGCCGTGGTCCTGGACCGACGACACCGAGATGGCCTGTTCCGTGGTGGCCGCGCTGGGCGGTACCGGGCGGATCGACCCGGACGGGCTGGCGCTCGCTTTCGCCGAGCACTGCGAGCCGTACCGCGGCTACGGTCCGGGCGCGGTGACCATCCTGCGGCTGATCCGCACCGGTACGCCCTGGCCGGTGGCCGCCGCGTCCGCGTTCGACGGGCAGGGCTCCTGCGGCAACGGCGCCGCCATGCGGGTCGCCCCGCTCGGCGCCTGGTACGCCGACTCGATCCGCCGCGCCGCCGACCAGGCCCGCGCCTCCGCCGAGGTGACGCACGCCCACCCGGAGGGGATCGCCGGGGCGGTCGCGGTGGCGGTGGCCGCCTCGCTGGCCGCCCGGGCCCGGCTCGACGGGGACCGCCCCGAACCGGCCCGGCTGCTCAATGCGGTGGCCGGCGCCCTGGATCCGGCCGGCGAGGTCCACCGGGGCGTACGCCGGGCCGCCAAGCTGCTCGGCCAGTCGGCCGCCGCAGTGGTCGACGCGCTCGGCAACGGCTCCCGGGTCACCGCGCAGGACACCGTCCCGTTCACCCTCTGGGTCGCCGCCACCCACCTCGGCGACTACCCGACCGCGATCCGGGTCTGCGTCGAGGCGGGCGGGGACGTGGACACCACGGCGGCGATCGTCGGCGGGGTGGTCGCCGCGTACACCGGGATCGGCACGCCGGGCGGGGTGCCGGACGGCTGGCTCGCCGCCCGCGAACCCCTGCCCGACTGGCTCCCCGCCCACACCTGACCTCACCCGCACCCACCGTGCGCCACAAGATCCGCGCCTGGCGCCCATCCGCCCGCGCAGGGTTCGCCCACTTTCGCGCCCGGCGGCGAAAGGTTCAACGCGGGGGCCGAACTCGTCCGGCCACGGATCGGGACAGCGCGGCGTCGCCGACGGTGCGGAAAGGGCGACCGATAGCATCGCAGGGGCCGGTAACCGGCACATTCGAACCCATCGACGACAGGAGTCACCGTGTCCGCACCCCGTACCCCCGTCGTGGCCGACCCCGTCGTCGTCGCCGCCGGGACGACGGCGGCCGACGCGGTGGCGGCGGCCGGGCTGCCCACCACGGGCCCGAAGGCGATCGTGGTGGTCCGCGACCCCCAGGGCGTGCTGCGTGACCTGGACTGGAAGCCGGCGGAGGAGACCGCCGTCGAGCCGGTGAGCCTCGACTCGCCGGACGGGCTGAACGTGCTGCGCCACTCGACCGCGCACGTGCTCGCCCAGGCGGTGCAGGACGTCTTCCCGGAGGCCAAGCTCGGCATCGGGCCGCCGATCGAGAACGGCTTCTACTACGACTTCCAGGTCGACAAGCCGTTCCAGCCGGACGACCTGGCCAAGCTCGAGAAGCGGATGCAGGAGATCGTCAAGTCCGGGCAGCGGTTCCGCCGGCGCCGCTTCAACAGCCTGGACGAGGCCCGGGCCGAGCTGGCCAACGAGCCGTTCAAGCTGGAGCTGATCGACGTCAAGGGGGAGGGGCTCGACTCCTCGCAGGTGATGGAGGTGGGCGGCGGCGAGCTGACCATCTACGACAACCTCGCCGCCGCCGAGGACAAGGTCTGCTGGTCGGACCTGTGCCGCGGCCCGCACCTGCCGAACACCCGGCTGATCGGCGCGTTCAAGCTGATGCGCTCGGCCGCCGCGTACTGGCGGGGCTCGGAGAAGAACCCGCAGCTGCAGCGGGTGTACGGCACCGCGTGGCCGACCCGGGACGAGCTCAAGGCGTACCTGAAGCTGCTGGAGGAGGCCGCCCGGCGCGACCACCGCAAGCTCGGCGCGGACCTGGACCTGTTCAGCTTCCCCGACGAGATCGGCTCGGGCCTGGCGGTCTTCCACCCGAAGGGCGGCATCATCCGGCGGGAGCTGGAGAACTACTCGCGTCGCCGGCACGAGGCGGCCGGGTACGAGTTCGTCAACAGCCCGCACATCACCAAGGCGCAGCTCTTCGAGACCTCCGGTCACCTGCCCTACTACGCCGACACGATGTTCCCGCCCATGCAGCTGGAGGGCGCGGACTACTACCTCAAGGCCATGAACTGCCCGATGCACAACCTGATCTTCAGGGCGCGCGGGCGGTCGTACCGGGAGCTGCCGCTGCGGCTCTTCGAGTTCGGCACGGTCTACCGGTACGAGAAGTCCGGCGTGGTGCACGGCCTGACCCGGGTCCGCGGCCTGACCCAGGACGACTCGCACATCTACTGCACTCGCGAGCAGATGCCGGGCGAGCTGACCACCCTGCTCACGTTCGTGCTCGACCTGCTGCGCGACTACGGTCTGGACGACTTCTACCTGGAGCTGTCCACCCGGGACGACTCGCCGAAGTTCATCGGCTCGGACGAGGACTGGGCGGAGGCCACGGAGGCCCTGCGCAGCGCCGCCGAGGCCTCTGGGCTGGACCTGGTGCCCGACCCGGGCGGCGCGGCCTTCTACGGCCCGAAGATCTCGGTGCAGGCCAAGGACGCGATCGGCCGCACCTGGCAGATGTCCACCATCCAGGTCGACTTCAACCAGCCGGAGCGGTTCGGCCTGGAGTACCAGGCGGCGGACGGCAGCCGGCAGCGGCCGGTGATGATCCACCGGGCCCTCTTCGGCTCGATCGAGCGCTTCTTCGGTGTGCTCACCGAGCACTACGCGGGCGCCTTCCCGGCCTGGCTGGCGCCGGTGCAGGTGATCGGCATCCCGATCCGCGACGAGCACACCGACTACCTGCACGGCTTCGTGGCCGCGCTGCGCGCGGAGGGGATCCGCGCCCAGGTGGACTCCGGCACCGACCGGATGCAGAAGAAGATCCGCAACGCCCAGCAGCAGAAGATCCCGTTCATGGTGATCGCCGGTGACGACGACGTGGCCGCCGGCACGGTCTCGTTCCGCTACCGGGACGGCTCGCAGCGCAACGGTGTGCCGATGGCCGAGGCGGTGACCCACGTGCTCGACGTGGTCAACTCCCGCACCAACTCCGGCCCGTCGGCGGAGAGCTGATCGCCGGCCCGGCGGCGGCTGGGCGTGACGTGCCGCGAATGGCGGAGTCCCGATGCCGGGGCACCGCCATTCGCCGCGTCTGGTGCCCGGCACCGGCGACCAGGCACCCGGGTTGATCGGGGTGCGGTGACCGTAGGATCGGCGCTGTGACTGGGGCGGATCGGCACTTCGAGAACGGCACCGACAATGGTCTGGCGGATGGGCTGGAACGGCTCTGGACCCCGCACCGGATGACCTACATCTCTGGCGAGGACCGGCCCGAGGGCGGCTACGAGAAGCCCGCCGGCTGCCCGTTCTGCCTGGCCCCCGGCCTGCCGCCGGACGAGAGCCTGGTGGTCGCCCGGGGCGAGCACGTCTTCGTGGTGCTCAATCTCTACCCGTACAACCCGGGGCACCTGCTGGTCTGCCCCTATCGGCACGTGGCCGACTACACCGAGTTGGACGCGCCGGAGACCGCCGAGCTGGCGGCGTTCACCAAGGACGCCATGCGGGTGGTCCGCCACGTCTCCAACGCGCACGGCTTCAACCTGGGCCTGAACCAGGGCGGGGTGGCTGGTGCCGGTATCGCCGCCCACCTGCACCAGCACGTGGTGCCGCGGTGGGGCGGGGACGCGAACTTCATGCCGGTCATCGGCCGGACGAAAGTGCTGCCCCAGTTGCTCGCCGACACCCGCGACCTGCTCGCCAAGGCCTGGCCCGCCTGATCCGGAGCGCGGCGGGCCGACGGGCGCGGGTCCGGCCGGCGTGCCGGTGCGGCTGGAGTCGGTCGGTAACGGCCGTCAGCGGGTCCGGCCGCGGCGCGTCCGGCGACGCGCACTGGTGGCCGTCCGCTCGGCCGCCTCGGCCCGGTCGGTGGCGAGCGCGGCGCGGACGGTGAGCTGGCGCAGCCGCCGCTCCACCATCCGGTCGCCGTGCCGGGCGATCCAGACGCAGACCGCGGCCAGCGGCAGCTCGACCAGTGCGGCCAGCAGCACCGACAGCGCCAGGTCCGGCCCGGCGGGGGTGGTGATGACGTCGAACCAGGCGTCCACCACCAGCATGGTCGCGGTGGCGCTGGCCGCCAGGGCGACCTGCCGGTGCCCCCGGTACGCCTGTATCGCGGTCAACGCCAGCATCACCATCAGCCCCAGGTCGAAGCCCACCCAGGCGGCCCGGTAATGCACGATGACGGCGTGCCGGGGCAGCGTCAGGGCCAGGTAGCCGATCCAGGGCAGGGTGAGCAGCGCCAGCACCGCGAAGGTGGGTGCCACCCAGCGGGGCGCCGGTGGTACGTCCGTCGCCCGATGGAGCTGTTCCGCCGCCGTGCCCATGGTTCCTCCAGGCCGCGGTAGTGCCTCGGCGCCAAGATTGGCAACTGCCGGCGCGCCGCCCTTCGACAGTACGATCTCCCGCATGGCATTGCTGCACCGCGCGGAACTGCGCCCGTCGAAGCTCGACCTGCTCGCCGCCTGGCTGCCCGGCCGCCCGTGGTTCGCGGGTACGGCGGGCGCCGACGTCACCCGGGTGGCGACCTACCGCTTTGACGACCCGGCCGGCGAGGTCGGGATCGAGACCCTGCTCGTCCGGGTCGGCGACGGGCCCGTCCTGCAGGCGCCGCTCACCTACCGGGGTGCGCCACTGCCCGGTGCCGACGCCTGGCTGGTCGGCACCACCGAGCACTCCGTGCTGGGCCCGCGCTGGGTGTACGACGCCTGCGCCGACCCGGTCTACCCGCCGGCCCTGGCCGCCGCCGTCCTGACCGGCGTCGGGCCGGCGGAGGAGTACTTCGAGGCGGACGGGCGCCGGGAGGTCCGCCCGCCGAACATGACCGTGACCGGCGGCCGGGCCGGCGCGGGCGAACCGCCGGTGGTCGGCGCGCCCCGGGAGGTGGTCGACGGCGACCCCACGCTGATCCGGACCGACCCGGTCGAGCTGGCCGTCATCCGGCGGCCGGTACCCGGTGAGGCCCCCTCCGACGCCTGCCTGACCGGCACCTGGCCGGGGCAGGCCACCCCGCTCGTGCTGGCCTACGCCGTGTCCCGCTGACCGTCCACCGGGCCCGGGCACCCCTCGGTGGCGTTTCCGCCCCCGGTGCCCGCCGCCCGCCCTGACGGACCCCGCGCACCTCGCCGCGCCGCCGGGATGGCCGCAGATTCCCGGGAAGGGTGGCCTCCCGAGCTGTGGAGGCCACCCTTCCCGCGAAAGTGCGCGCACGGCGTGCCGACGACCCCGGGGGTCAGGAGCGGGCGGTGTGCTCCTTGCGGACCTGCTCGGCGAGGTGGGCGGGCATCGGCTCGTACCGGGCGAACTCCCGCCGGAAGGTGCCGGTGCCGGCGGTCATCGAGCGCAGCTCGACCGCGTACCGGAGCAGCTCGGTGGCGGGCACCTCGGCGCGGACCAGCGTCCGCCCCTCGGCGTCCGGGTCCGGTTCGGTGCCCAGCACCCGGCCGCGCCGGCCGGAGAGGTCGCCCATCACCGCGCCCACCGACGAGTCGGGTACCCGGATGGTCACCTCGTCGACCGGCTCCAGCAGCGTCGGCTGCCCCTTCTCGGCGGCGTCACGCAGGGCCAGGCCGCCGGCGGTCTGGAACGCGGCGTCGGAGGAGTCGACGCTGTGCGCCTTGCCGTCGAAGAGGGTCACCCGCAGGTCCACCACCGGACAGCCGGCGACCAGGCCGCGCTCCATCTGCGCCCGGACGCCCTTCTCCACCGACGGGATGTAGTTGTGCGGGACCGCGCCGCCGACCACCTTGTCCACGAACTCGAAGCCGCCGCCGCGGGGCAGCGGCTCCACCTCGATGTCGCAGACGGCGTACTGGCCGTGGCCGCCGGACTGCTTGACGTGCCGCCCGTGCCCCCGGGCGGCGCTGGTGAACGTCTCGCGCAGCGCCACCCGGACCGGTTCGGTCTCCAGCTCCACCCCGCCGGCGCGCAGCCGGTCGAGCACCACGTCGGCGTGCGCCTCGCCCATGCACCAGAGCACCAGCTGGTGGGTCTCCGGATTGCGCTCCAGCCGCAGGGTCGGGTCGCCGGCCACCAGCCGGGCCAGGTTGCGGGCCAGGGCGTCCTCGTCGGCCCGGCTCTTCGCCACGATCGCCACCGGCAGCAGCGGCTCGGGCATCTCCCACGGGGCGATGAGCAGCGGCTCCTCCTTGGCGGAGATGGTGTCGCCGGTCTCCGCGCTGCCCGACTTGGTGATCGCGCAGAGGTCCCCGGCGACTGCGGCGGGCACCTCGCGCAGCGTCGCGCCGAGCGGGCTGTAGAGGTGGCCGACCCGCTCGTCGGCGTCGTGGTCGGCGTGGCCCCGCTCGGCCATGCCGTGCCCCGACACGTGGATCACCTGGTCGGGGCGGAGGGTGCCGGAGAAGACCCGGACCAGGGAGACCCGCCCGACGTGCCGGTCGACGGTGGTCTTGACCACCTCGGCGACCAGCGGGCCGTCCGGGTCGCAGGCCAGTGGCGGCCGCGGCGAGCCGTCCACCCCGGTGACCGCCGGCAGTTCGTGCTCTAGCGGCGACGGGAACGCCGCCACCAGGCCGTCGAGCAGCACGTCCAGGCCGACCCCGGTCTCCGCGCAGACCGGCACCACCGGGTAGAAGTGCCCCCGGGCCACCGCCGTCTCCAGGTCGGTGATGAGCACCTCGGTGTCGATCTCCTCGCCACCGAGGTAGCGGTCCATCAGGGTCTCGTCCTCGCTCTCCGCGATGATCCCCTCGATCAGCTCGTTGCGGGCCTCCTGGATGGCCGGCAGGTGCTCCGGATCCGGCTCCCGCACCGTGGCCGGCGACCCGTTCGAGTAGTCGAAGACCCGCCGGGTGATCAGCCCCATCAGGCCGACGACCGACACGCCGTCGTCGCCGAGCATCGGCAGGTAGAGGGGGAGCACGTTGTCGCCGAAGACGCGCTGGCAGAGCGCCACCGCCTCGTCGAAGTCGGCGCGCGGGTGGTCCAGCCGGCTGACCGCGACGGCGCGGGGCATGTCCACCGCGGCGCACTCCTCCCAGAGCGCGGCGGTGGCGGCGTCCATCCCGTCGACGGCGGAGACCACGAACAGCGCGGCGTCGGCGGCCCGCAGCCCCGCGCGCAGCTCGCCGACGAAGTCGGCGTACCCGGGGGTGTCCAGGAGGTTGACCTTGACGTCGTGGTGGAGCAGCGGGGCGCAGCAGAGGCTCACCGAGCGCTGCTGGCGTACGGCGGCGGGATCGTGGTCGCAGACCGTGGTGCCGTCGGTGACTGTGCCGGCCCGGCCGATCGTGCCGCTGGCCGCGAGCAGGGCCTCGACCAGTGTGGTCTTGCCCGTTCCCGAGTGCCCGACCAGCACCACGTTGCGAACCCTGCCGGGCTCGGTCACCACCGGCGCGCCGCCGGTGACCCCCTTCTCCTGATTTTTCTGCGCCATCGCGGCGCACCTCCCTCAGCCGGTGGTGGGTGGCGACCGCCGCGCGCGACGGGGAAGCGGGCCCGAGCGGGTACCGCGGCGATATCCTCCGGTGGTCTCCTGGACGACGGGTTCTCGGACGGAGGGACGGTGAGCTGGCTCACCTCCCTCGCTCGATCTCACACCCGATGCCGACCCGGCACAAGCCTGCCTGGCGGGTCGGGACGACCAGCCGTGTCGTGCGCGGCCGTCGGCCGTTATCGTGGGACCGCCATGGCGAAGATCTTCCAAGTGACGGCCCGGGCGGGCATGACCCGCGTCGTGGAGCCGGTCGCGCGCGGGCTGCTCCGCGCGGGCGTGTCCCCCAACGCGGTCACCGTGACCGGCACCCTCGGCGTGCTCGTCGGCGCGCTCGGCTTCGGCGCCCGCGGTCAGCTTGTCGCCGGTGCGCTGATCGTCACGGTCTTCGCGCTCACCGACCTGCTCGACGGCACGATGGCCCGGATGAGCGGCGGCTCCACCCGCTTCGGCGCCTTCCTCGACTCGAGCATGGACCGGATTGCCGACAGCGCGGTCTTCGGCGCGGTCGCGTACTGGCTGGCCACCCAGCACCACTACTCGGGGGTGGCGGCGGCGCTGCTCTGCCTGGCCGCCGGGGGGCTGGTGTCGTACGTCAAGGCCCGCGCCGAGGGCCTGGGCATGACCGCCAACGTGGGCATCGCCGAGCGCACCGAGCGGCTGCTGATCGTCGGGGTGGGCGGCCTGCTCACCGGCCTTGGCGTCACACCGGCGCTGCCGATCGCGCTCTGGCTGCTCGCTGCGGTCTCGATCTTCACGGTCGGGCAGCGCATGGTCCACGTGTACCGGCAGGCGCAGCAGGTCGGCCACGAGTGAACCTCACCGAGCTGGGTCTCGTCGCCGGCTGGCGGGTGGCCCGGGCGCTGCCCCGGCCGGTGGTCGCCGCCGCCTTCCGGGCGGGCGCCGACCGCGCGCACCGCAAGGGCGGCGGGGGTACGGCCCGACTCCGCGCCAACCTGCGCCGGGTGGTCGGCCCGGAGGTGCGCGAGGCGGAGCTGGACGAGCTGGTCCGGGCCGGTCTGCGGTCGTACGCGCGGTACTGGATGGACGCGTTCCGGCTGCCCGCCCTGAGCCGCCAGGAGATCCTCGCCGGGTTCCGCCTCGAGGGCGCGGACATGCTCGGCGCCGACGTGGCGTCCGGCCGGGGCGCGGTGGTCGCGCTGCCGCACGCCGGCAACTGGGACGCCGCGGGCGCCTGGGTGGCCGCCACCGGCTGGCCGATCACCACGGTGGCCGAGCGGCTCAAGCCGGAGGCCGTCTACGAGCGGTTCCTGGCCTTCCGGCAGGGCCTCGGCATGGAGATCCTGCCCACCCGGGGCGGTGACCGGCCGGCGTTCGACGTGCTGCTGGACCGGGTGCGGGCGGGCGCGGTGGTGCCGCTGCTGGCCGACCGGGACCTCTCCGCCCGCGGGGTGGAGGTGGACTTCTTCGGCGCCCGGACCCGCATGCCGGCCGGCCCGGCCCTGCTGGCGATCCGGACCGGGGCGCCGCTGTACGTGACGTCGATGTGGTACGAGCCGGAGATCGCCTGCGGAGCCCTGGCCCGGTTGGAGCTGCCCGATCCGGACAGCGGCCCGCTGGACGAGCGGGTCCGCCTGCTGACCCAACGGATTGCCGACGGTCTGGCGGCGGGCATCGCCCGGCATCCGGAAGACTGGCACATGTTGCAGCGGATGTGGCTGGACCAGCGCGCGACGACCGACGGCGGCACGGGCGCCCCGGCAGCGCCGCCGGCCAGCGCCGGGACCATCTGAGGGAGCGGGCGCAAATGCGGATCGGCATCGTGTGCCCGTACTCCTTCGACGTCCCCGGCGGGGTGCAGAACCACGTCATGGACCTGGCCGAGGCGCTGATCGGGCTGGGGCACGAGGTGAGCGTCCTGGCCCCGGCCGACGAGGACTCGCCGCTGCCGCCGTACGTGGTGCCGGCCGGCCGGGCGGTGCCGCTGCCGTACAACGGCTCGGTGGCCCGGATCGCGTTCGGCCCGGTCTCCACCGCGCGGGTGCGGCGCTGGATCACCCGGGGCGACTTCGACGTGCTGCACGTGCACGAGCCGCTGACCCCCAGCCTGTCGATGCTGGCCGTGCTCTGCGCGCGCGGCCCGGTGGTGGCCACCTTCCACACCGCGATGACCCGCTCCCGGGTGCTCTCGGCGGCCCAGGGGGTGCTGCAGATCCTGCTGGAGCGGATCACCGCCCGGATCGCGGTCAGCGCCCTGGCCCGCAAGGTGCAGGTCGAGCACATGGACGGCGGCGCGGTGGAGATCCCCAACGGGGTGGCGGTGGCGAAGTTCGCCGGCGTCGAGCCGCTGCCCGGCTGGCCGGGGGAGTGTGGGCCGGGCACCGGCGGGACGCTCGGTTTCCTGGGCCGGTTCACCGAGCCCCGCAAGGGCTTCCCGATCCTGCGGGACGCCTTCGTCGCGCTCGCCCCGCACCGGCCCGGGCTGCGCCTGCTGGTGGCCGGGCCGGGCGACCCGGACGACCTTTACGGGCAGTTCCCGGCCGAACTGCGGGACCGGGTCAGCTTCCTCGGCCGGGTCTCCGAGGCGGACAAACCTCGCATGCTACGCAGTCTGCACCTCTACGTGGCGCCGAACACCGGCGGGGAGTCGTTCGGGATGATCCTCACCGAGGCGCTCGCCGCCGGCACCACCGTGGTGGCCAGCGACCTCGACGCCTTCCGCCGGGTGCTGGACGGCGGGCGGGCCGGGCAGCTGTTCCCGACCGGCGACGCGGCGGCGCTGCGCACCGCCGTGGCGGGGCTGCTCGACGACGCGGACCGGCGGGCGGCGCTGACCGCCTGCGGCGAGCAGGTTGTGGCGAGCTTCGACTGGCCCGTGGTTGCCCGCCGCGTTGTGGAGGTATACGCAGCGGCGATCGAGGCCACCGACGGCCGGGTGATGGACCAGGAGTGGGTGGGGCTGGGCTGAGCCCGGTGGCCGGTGGGGTCGATGTGACGAGCGCGTCGGCCGGTGGCCGCGCCGGTTCGGACGGGAACGGAGCAGCACTACGATGCCGGGCATGTGGTGGGTGGTGGGCACGGTCCTGGCCGTCGGGCTCGTCGCGGCGTACCTGATCTGGACGGCCGGCCGGGTCGAGCGGCTGCAGGCCCGCGCGGAGTCCGCGACCCGGGCGCTCGACGCCCACCTGCTGCGCCGCGCGGCCGCCGCCGCCGTGCTGGCCGAGCGGCGCTACGGCGTGGAGCTGTACGGGGCCGCCCGGATCGCCCTGGACGCCGTACCCGAGGAGCGGGAGGCCGCCGAGAACGACCTCACCCGGCAGCTGCGCGCGGTCGAGCTGGACCCGGACGACCCGGCCGGCGAGGCGGTGATCGCGGCCAGCCGGCGGCTGGCCCTGGCCCGGCAGGTGCACACCGACCTGGTCCGGGACGCCCGGGCGGCCCGCGGCCGCCCCCTGGTACGCCTGTTGCGGATGGGGCGCCGGCACGACTGGCCGCAGTACTTCGACATCGACGACCCCACCGTCACCACCCGGGCCGACGTCACCACGGGCTGACCGTCCCGGTCCCCGCACCCCGCGCCCACCAGGCGTGACGGCGACCACAGAGCAGGCCACCGTGGGTCTGATTGGCTGTCGGATCGGCGTTCACCCCGTCGTAGCATTTTTCGCAGCCACCCCCCGAGCACGCCCAAGGAGCGATGACCCGTGCCCGAATCCACCTCCCCGAACACCAACGCCACCTCCGTCGTCGGCACCGCCCGCGTCAAGCGGGGCATGGCCGAGATGCTCAAGGGCGGCGTGATCATGGACGTGGTCACCCCCGAGCAGGCCAAGATCGCCGAGGACGCCGGCGCGGTCGCCGTCATGGCGCTGGAGCGGGTGCCCGCCGACATCCGCGCCCAGGGCGGCGTGTCCCGGATGAGTGACCCGGACATGATCGACGGCATCATCAACGCCGTCTCGATCCCGGTCATGGCCAAGGCCCGGATCGGCCACTTCGTCGAGGCACAGGTCCTGCAGTCCCTCGGCGTGGACTACGTCGACGAGTCCGAGGTGCTGACCCCGGCCGACTACGAGAACCACATCGACAAGTGGGCCTTCACCGTCCCGTTCGTCTGCGGCGCGACCAACCTGGGCGAGGCGCTGCGGCGGATCACCGAGGGCGCGGCCATGATCCGTTCGAAGGGCGAGGCCGGCACCGGTGACGTCTCCAACGCCACCACCCACATGCGCAAGATCCGCAAGGAGATCCGCCGCCTCCAGTCGCTGCCGGCCGATGAGCTGTTCGTCGCCGCCAAGGAACTCCAGGCGCCGTACGAGCTGGTCAAGGAGGTCGCCGAGACCGGCAAGCTGCCGGTGGTGCTGTTCACCGCGGGTGGCATCGCCACCCCGGCCGACGCGGCCATGATGATGCAGCTCGGCGCCGAGGGCGTCTTCGTCGGCTCGGGCATCTTCAAGTCGGGCAACCCGGCCCAGCGTGCCGCCGCGATCGTGAAGGCCACCACCTTCCACGACGACCCGGACGTGCTGGCCAAGGTCTCCCGCGGCCTGGGCGAGGCGATGGTGGGCATCAACGTCGACGAGATCCCGCAGCCGCACCGGCTGGCCGAGCGCGGCTGGTGATCCCGGCGGGCGGGCCAGCCGGCCCGCCCCCGCACCCGCGGGCCCGGCGGTCCGCGACGACGCGACGACGAAGGAGCGACGACGCGATGAGCGACACACCCGTGATCGGGGTGCTCGCCCTGCAGGGCGATGTGCGGGAGCACCTCGCCGCGCTGGCCGGGGCCGGCGCCCACGCCCGCCCGGTGCGCCGTCCGGCCGAGCTGGACGCCGTCGACGGGCTGGTCATCCCGGGCGGCGAGTCCACCACCATCAGCAAGCTCGCCGACATCTTCGGGCTGCGCGAGCCGATCGACAAGCGGATCGCCGCCGGCATGCCGGTGTACGGGTCCTGCGCCGGCATGATCATGCTGGCTGCCGAGGTGCTGGACGGCCGCCCCGACCAGCGGGGCTTCCAGGGCATCGGGATGACCGTCCGGCGCAACGCGTTCGGCCGGCAGGTCGACTCGTTCGAGGCGCCGGTGGAGATCGACGGGGTCGACGGCGAGCCGTTCCACGCCGTCTTCATCCGGGCCCCGTGGGTCGAGCGGGTCGGCGCGGGCGTCGAGGTGCTCGGCCGGGTCACCGAGGGTCCGGCGGCCGACCGGATCGTCGCGGTCCGGCAGGGCAATCTGCTGGCCACCTCGTTCCACCCGGAACTCACTGGCGACCTGCGGGTGCACCGCTACTTCGTGGACCTGGTCCGGGCCGCGGCCTGAGCCTGGGAGCAGCCCTTCCCTGCCCTCGCCGGCAGGTTCACCGGCCCGCGGTTGCTGTCCTCCGGCAACGGCCGGCCGGCCCGCCGGCCAGCTGCCGCGCCCCGGCACGGGTGCCGGGTGTGACATGCGGGGACGCCGTCTCGGTAGGATTGCCGCGGTTCGGCAGGGCCATCGCTCGCCGCAGCCGTCCACGCGGAGCCGCCCGGCCAGCACCATCCGTTCCGGTTGACCGTGGACTCGGCGCGGGAAGTCGACGCAGGCGTGGATCATCAAACGGAGGTATGAGATGTCTGGCCACTCAAAGTGGGCGACCACCAAGCACAAGAAGGCCGTCATCGACGCCAAGCGCGGCAAGATGTTCGCCAAGCTGATCAAGAACGTCGAGGTGGCGGCCCGGACCGGCGGCGGTGACCCGGCCGGCAACCCGACCCTCTACGACGCCATCCAGAAGGCGAAGAAGAACTCGGTCCCGAACGACAACATCGACCGCGCGGTCAAGCGCGGCTCCGGCCTGGAGGCCGGCGGCGCCGACTACCAGACGATCATGTACGAGGGCTACGGCCCGAACGGCGTCGCGCTGCTCATCGAGTGCCTCACCGACAACCGCAACCGCGCCGCCACCGAGGTGCGCACCGCACTGACCCGCAACGGCGGCTCGTTCGCCGACGCCGGCTCGGTGTCGTATCTGTTCTCCCGCAAGGGCGTGGTGATCGTCCCCAAGGCGGGCACCACCGAGGACGACGTGATGATGGCGGTCCTGGACGCCGGCGCCGAGGAGGTCAACGACCTCGGTGAGGCGTACGAGGTGGTCTCCGAGCCGGGCGACCTGATCGCGGTGCGCTCCGCCCTGCAGGACGCCGGCATCGAGTACGAGTCCGCCGAGTCCTCCCTCGTGCCCAGCGTCAGCGTGCCGCTGGACGAGGAGGGCGCGCGCAAGATCTTCAAGTTGATCGACGTCCTCGAGGACTGCGACGACGTGCAGAACGTGTACGCGAACTTCGACGTCTCCGACGAGGTCATGGCGGCAGTCGGCTGAGCCGGCGGTGACCGGGTGCGGTTTGCGCCGGGCGACGTCGTCGTCCGGCGCGAGATCATGGCCTCCGCCGGGTCTGCATATACGTACCTCCCGGATATATCATCGTGCGGGAGGTGTATTTCATGGCCAAGACTCTGTTGGATCTCGATGAGGATCTTCTGGCGGAAGCGACCGCTGCGCTCGGCACCGCCACCAAGAAGGAGACGGTGACGGAGGCCCTCCGACAGGCTGTGGAGTCCAGCCGCGAGCGCCGGCAGCGGGCCTTGGCCGACCTTCAGGAGGTCGCCGACGAGGGGGGCTTCCACTTCGAGCGGCTCAACGAGCTCGACCAGTGAAGTATCTGGTCGACACGAGCGCTCTGGTCCGCATGGTCCGTCGTCAGGTCGATTCGAGCTGGTCCGACCTCGCCGCCCGTGGCCTGATCGCCATCTGTGACCCGGTGCTCGTGGAAACCCTGACTATCGCCGACGCCAAGGCCTACGACCGGGTTGAGCGGGGGCTGCGAGACCTGTACCCATGGGTTCCGGTTCCCGACGATGCCTGGCAGGTCGTGCGGGCGGTGCGGCAGGAACTCGCCAGCCAGAGCGCTCATCAGGGCCTGTCCGTCGCGGATCACCTGGTGATCGCCACCGCCATCCGCCTGAAGTTGGTCGTACTTCATCAGGACGCCGACTTCGAGGCCGCGGCCAGGCTGGTGCCGCAACTGAGCCAGGAGCGGATCAGCTGACCCTGCGCCGCTGGTGATCGGATTGCTCGTGACGGACCGCGAGACCGCGCCGACGCGGCCACCGCCTCGACCGCGGGCCGTCAGCCGGCGGCGAACCGGCGGGCCACCGCGTCGAAGGCGGCCTTGCGGCGCACGGAGCCGTCGGGCAGCACCGCGACCAGGCCGTAGCCGGCGGTGTCCAGGTCGAGCTCCGGCTCGGGCCGGTGCGGATAGCTGAACGACGCGTAGGTGAAGACGAAGGCGCCCGCCACCCCGGCCGCGTCGGCCGCGTCCAGCAGCCGGCCGATTTCGTCGGCCTGCGCCCCTTCGTCCCGGACCACCGGCTCGCGCAGCCGGGGCGGATCCGCGTCCCGGTCGACCACCGTCCAGGCGAGCGCGCCCCGGGCCGCGGCGCCCGCGTACGTGGCACAGCCCAGCTCGGTGAGCACCACCGGCTTGCCGGGCCGGCGCCACCGCCCGATCGCCGCCGCCCACGCCTCCGGCGACTCCCCGCTGCGGTAGTGGTCCACCCCGACGAGGTCGAAGGGCCGCCAGTCGACCCTCTCGAAACCGAGCGCGGCGTACGCCACCGGACCCTGGAATCGGGACCGCGCCGTGGCGGCGGCCCGGCGCAGGTGCCGGTTGAGCGCCCATGGGAACGCGCCGTGGCGCACGGTGCTCCACAGCAGCCGGCCCGGGCTGCTCATGGTGGCCATCCGGTCGGTGGTGGTGGCCCCGGCGACCATGCCGCGCAGGAACAGGGTCGCCTCCCAGCCGGCCACCAGCACCACCTCGGCGCCCCGGGCGCGCAGCCGCTCCCCGATGTCGGCGCAGCTGCCGAGTTGGAGGCGGGCGGCGGCCGACGTGGCGTCCGGCAGCGCGGGGGAGAGCCAGACCGCCAGCCCCGCCTCGGCGGCGGCCTCGGCCGCCAGGCGCAGCCGGTCCAGGTTCTCCCCGACGAGTCGTACCGCGGTGGCGTGCAGCTCGGTGGCGATCACCCGCAGGTCGGCGCGGACCTGGTCGGGGTCGAAGTCCGGCCGGGACGGCCGGCCGGGCAGCAGTTCGACGCCCGTGTCGTAGACGATGCCCCGGATCCGCATGGCCACTCCTATCGATACGAAACTCGGCTGACCGGTCGCCGGTCGTGCCCGTACCCTTCCCGGATGCTCGTCCCCGACCTGCCGCTGCGCACCGACCGGCTCGTGCTGCGCGCGTTCACCGTCGACGACCTCGCCGCCCTGACCGCCTACCGCTCCCGGCCGGAGGTCACCCGCTACCTCTACCACGAGCCGTACGACGAGGCCGCCGCCGCGGCGGCGATCGAGCGCCTGCGGGGGCGCACCGCGGTGCGCGCACCGGGCGACGTGTTGAACCTGGCGATGGTGCTGCCGGCGACCGGCGAGCTGGTCGGCGACGTGCTGCTGACCTGGACCAGCGGCGAGCACCAGCAGGGCGAGATCGGGTACGTGCTGCACCCGGACCACACCGGCCGGGGGTACGTCACCGAGGCGGGCCGGGAGATGCTGCGGCTCGGCTTCGAGGGCCTCGGCCTGCACCGGATCGTCGGCCGGCTCGACGCCCGGAACACCGCCTCGGCGCGGGTGCTGGAACGGCTCGGCATGCGCCGCGAGGCGCACCTGCGGGAGAACGAGTTCGTCAAGGGCGAGTGGACCGACGAGATGGTCTACGCCATGCTGGGCCGGGAGTGGCGGGCCCGCCCGACCGCCACCTGACCGGGAACACGGCTCGGCCCGGCGCCCCCGTGCGCGCCGGGCCGAGACCGCTTCAGGCGGCGTGCCGCCGCGCCTTGACGGCGCTGTCGATGAAGCCCAGGACGACGATGACGGCGGTGAGCAGGACGGTCGCCCGCGCCAGGTCCTGCGTGCCGCCCTCACGCAGCCACTCGAACCGCTGGACCAGCTCCGGGTTGAGCAGCCGGTCGGTGAGCAGCAGCCAGGTGAGCGGCACGGCGAACGCGAGATCGAGCACCGTCTTGACCGCGACCAGCGGCCAGGTCCACCGCCCCGATCGGTACTTCGCGACCTCCAAGCCGATGTCGGCGACCAGTACCGCCAGCAGCACGGGCAGCCAGAAGCTCCACAGCGCCGGGTCGATCATCGGCAGTCGGGAGCCGTCACCCGAGATCCAGGGCTGGAAGTGCTGCCAGGGGAAGAACGCGATGGCGAACAGCAGGAACACGATCGAGGCGCAGGTGTCGACGAGCGGCACCTGCCGCTCGTTCGGCGCCTCGGGCAGCTGGTCGACGCTCCACTCGGGCAGGTTCAGCGGCGTGTTGGTGCGTTCGAGCACGGCGAAGACGAGGGTGAGCCAGAATGCGATCTGCACCGCCGTCTGCATCGCGCCGACCACCCCGGCGCCGATCGCCGCGCCGGGCTCGCCGTCGACCGTCGCCTTCACCACGCCGGTCGCGACGCCCGCGATGGCGGGAATGTAGGTGAGCAGCGTCCGCAGCAGCCGCCACCAGACCAGGTAGTAGCGCGGGCCGATGAGCTGCAGCCGCCGGTCGGCGTAGCGGGCCGCGAGCTGGTCGGGGTTGCCGAGCTCGGTGAGCACCTCCCGCTCGGCGGTGTCGGCGTCCTGCCCGGCGTCGGTCCGGCCGTCGATCATGTCCGCGATGGACGCCCGCAACTCGGAGGCGATCTCCGCGCGACGGGGTGCCGGCACCGTACGCAGGGTGGCGGTGACGTACCGGTCGGTCAGGGAACTCATCGGTCCACTCCTTCGATCAGGCCGGCGACGGAGGTCTGCACGGCGGTCAGGTCGTCCAGCAGGCGGTCCAGCACGACCTCGCCGTCGGCGCTGGTGCGGTAGAACTTGCGCGGCCGGCTCTCCTCGGTGTTCCACTCGCTGGTCAGCAGCCCCTGCTCCTCCAGTCGCCGGAGCAGGGGATAAAGCGTGTTGGCGTCGACCGGGAAGCCGTGCTCGCCCAGCCGTTGCAGCAGCGCGTAGCCGTAGTCGGGCCGGCGCAGGGCGACCAGGCTCGCCACCACGACCGTGCCGCGCCGCAGCTCCTGGAGATGGGTCCGGAGGACCTCGTCGCTCACCATGCGGCACACGATACTGTGTGCCGCACACTATTCCAACCCCGTACAGCATCGTGCGGCACACGGGCATCGGATGAGAGACCCGGAACACCCTCGGCGCGGACGGTGGAGCCGGTCAGGCGACCTGGGTAGGGTGAGTCGGTCGACTCCGACGCAGCCTTGATCCACACCCCGGGGGGCGCCACGCATGGGCGATTCGTTCGCGCATCTGCACGTGCACACTGAGTACTCGATGCTCGACGGGGCGGCCCGGCTCAAGGACCTCTTCGCCGAGGCGGCCCGGCTGGGCATGCCGGCGGTGGCGATCACCGACCACGGCAACATGCACGGCGCGAACGACTTCTACAAGCAGGCGACGGCGGCCGGCGTCAAGCCCATCCTCGGCGTCGAGGCGTACGTGGCGCCGGAGTCGCGCTTTCACAAGCAGCGGGTCAAGTGGGGCCGGCCGGAACAGAAGAGCGACGACGTCTCGGGTAACGGCGCGATCACCCACATGACCATGTGGGCGGCGAACAAGACTGGGCTGCACAACCTCTTCACGCTCAACTCCCGCGCCTCGATGGAGGGCCACTACGTCAAGTGGCCCCGGATGGACATGGAGTTGATCGCCGAGCATGCCGAGGGCATCATGGCGACCACCGGCTGCCCGTCCGGCGCGGTGCAGACCCGGCTGCGGCTCGGTCAGTTCGACGAGGCGCTCAAGGTCGCCGCCGCATACCAGGACATCTTCGGCAAGGAGAACTACTTCCTGGAGATCATGGACCACGGCCTCGAGATCGAGCGCCGGGTCCGCGACGGCCTCGTCGAGATCGCCCACAAGCTCGACATCCCGCCGGTGGTCACCAACGACTCGCACTACACCCACGAGGCGCAGGCCGAGGCGCACGACGTGCTGCTCTGCGTACAGACCGGCAGCAACATCGCCGACCCCAACCGGTTCCGCTTCGAGGGCGGCGGCTACTTCGTCAAGTCCGCCGACCAGATGCGCGCGGTCGACTCGTCCGAGCTGTGGCAGCAGGGCTGCCGCAACACCCTGCTGGTCGCCGAGAAGGTCGACCCGGCCGGGATGTTCGAGTTCCACAACCTGATGCCGCGGTTCCCGATCCCCGAGGGGGAGACCGAGGAGTCCTGGTTCCGCAAGGAGACGTTCAGGGGGCTGGAGCGCCGCTTCCCGAACGGCATCCCGGAGGGGCACGTCGCCCAGGCCGAGTACGAACTGGGCGTCATCGTGCAGATGGGCTTCCCGTCGTACTTCCTCGTGGTCGCCGACTTCATCCAGTGGGCCAAGAGCCAGGGCATCGCCGTCGGTCCGGGCCGTGGCTCGGCCGCCGGCTCGCTGGTCGCGTACGCCCTGGGCATCACCGACCTGGACCCGATCCCGCACGGCCTGATCTTCGAGCGGTTCCTCAACCCCGAGCGCGTCTCGATGCCCGATGTCGACATCGACTTCGACGAGCGTCGGCGCGGTGAGGTGATCCGCTACGTCACCGACAAGTGGGGTGAGGACAAGGTCGCGCAGATCGCCACCTTCGGCACGATCAAGGCGAAGGCCGCGATCAAGGACTCGGCCCGGGTGCTCGGCTACCCGTACGCGGTGGGCGACCGGATCACCAAGGCGATGCCCCCGGCGGTGATGGGCAAGGACATCCCGCTGTCGGGCATCTTCGACCCGAAGCACCCGCGCTACGCCGAGGCGGGCGAGATCCGCGGCCTCTACGAGTCCGACCCGGACGTCAAGAAGGTCATCGAGACCGCGAAGGGCATCGAGGGGCTGATCCGGCAGACCGGCGTGCACGCCGCCGGCGTCATCATGTCCGCCGAGCCGATCATCGAGCACATCCCGCTGATGCGGCGGGACGCCGACGGGGCCATCATCACCCAGTTCGACTACCCGACGTGCGAGTCGCTCGGGCTGTTGAAGATGGACTTCCTCGGCCTGCGCAACCTCACGATCATCGACGATGCGGTCAAGAACATCCAGCTCAACCACGGCAAGGAGCTGGACCTGCTGGCCCTGCCGCTGGACGACAAGGCCGCCTACGAGCTGCTCGCCCGCGGTGACACCCTGGGCGTGTTCCAGCTCGACGGCGGGCCGATGCGTTCGCTGCTGCGCCTGATGAAGCCGGACAACTTCGAGGACATCTCCGCCGTCCTCGCGCTCTACCGGCCCGGTCCGATGGGCGTGGACTCGCACACCAACTACGCGCTGCGCAAGAACAACCTCCAGGAGATCACGCCGATCCACCCGGAGCTGGCGGAGCCGCTGCGGGAGATCCTCGCCCCCACCTACGGCCTGATCGTCTATCAGGAGCAGGTACAGCGCGCCGCGCAGATCCTCGCCGGCTACAGCCTCGGCCAGGCCGACCTGCTGCGCCGGGCGATGGGTAAGAAGAAGAAGGAGATCCTCGACAAGGAGTTCATCCCGTTCCGGGACGGCTGCCGCGAGCGCGGCTACTCCGACGAGGCGATCCAGGCGGTGTGGGACGTGCTCGTCCCGTTCGCCGGCTATGCCTTCAACAAGGCCCACTCGGCCGCGTACGGCCTGGTGTCGTACTGGACGGCCTACCTCAAGGCGCACTACCCGGCCGAGTACATGGCGGCGCTGCTCACCTCCGTCGGCGACGACAAGGACAAGATGGCGCTCTACCTGTCCGAGTGCCGGCGGATGGGCATCCAGGTGCTGCCGCCCGACGTGAACACCTCGGCCGGGCCGTTCACCCCGGTCGGCAAGGACATCCGCTTCGGCCTGGCCGCCATCCGCAATGTCGGCGCGAACGTGGTCACCTCGATCATGCGGTGCCGCGAGGAGAAGGACGCCTACGCCGACTTCTACGACTTCCTGTCGAAGGTGGACGCGGTGGTCTGCAACAAGAAGACCATCGAATCGCTGATCAAGGCCGGGGCGTTCGACTCGCTCGGCCACCCCCGCAAGGGCCTGCTCGCCGTGCACGCCGACGCCATCGACGCGTACGCCGACGTCAAGCGCAAGGAGGCGGTCGGCCAGTACGACCTCTTCGGCGCCGGCTTCGGCGACGCGGACGCCGGCAGCAGCACCACGGTGATGCCGACCATCGGCGAGGGGGAGTGGGACAAGCGGGACAAGCTCGCCTTCGAACGCGAGATGCTCGGCCTCTACGTCTCCGACCACCCGCTGTTCGGCCTGGAGCACGTGCTCGGCGCGGCGGCCGACTGCACCATCGCCGCGCTCTCCGAGGAGGGGACCGTGCCCGACGGGGCGGTGGTGACCCTGGCCGGGATCCTCTCCGGCGTGCAGCGCCGGGTCACCAAGCAGGGCCGGGCCTGGGCCTCCGCCACGCTGGAGGACCTGGCCGGTGGCGTCGAGACGCTGTTCTTCCCCAACACCTACGAGGTGATCGGCCAGTACATCGCCGAGGACGCGATCGTGGTGGTCAAGGGGCGGGTGGACCGCCGGGACGACACGCCCCGGATCATGGCGATGGACATGTCCATGCCCGACATCAGCAGCAACCCGGCGAACAAGCCGGTCACGCTGACCATCCCGGTGCACCGCTGCACGCCGCCGCTGGTGGAGAAGCTCAAGGAGACGCTGGTGCTGCACCCCGGTGACACCGAGGTGCACGTCAAGCTGCTCAACGGCGGCAAGATCACCACGCTGCGCCTCGGGCCGTTCCGGGTGGCGGCCACCACCGCGTTGATGGGCGACCTGAAGAGCGTCCTCGGCCCGGCCAACGTCAGCTGACGTTCCCGGCAGCTCGATAGCTTTTGTCCGTTATCGTCGTGGAGTGTCCCGTCGACAGTTGTTGGCTGCCGTCCCGGTCCTGGTTCTGTCGGCCGGGCTGCTGGCCTGCACCGACCGGGCGCCTACTCGGGAGGCGGTGACCAGCCCGTCCGCC
>NZ_JBEYSO010000041.1:0-45712 GCF_040642675.1 Micromonospora sp. NPDC047738 | reverse complement strand
CGTTACCCATGAACGTCCTCCTCCTGCGATGGGACACCAAGCCCGACAAGCGCATCAGGGGGACGTTCCTACGTCCTGCATCGACACGCAGAACGCCTTTCTATGCCGCACACAACGCTCGCCCGACCCTCTGCGGCGCGTCAAGATACTGTTGACCGCGTAATCGACCAGATCCTTCTGCACCCGCCGGCCGACTACGTCTGTCGGCCTGCTCGAGCTGCGGATCTTCGAAGCGTGCGGCGCTGACATCGCCGATCTTGGTGAGGAACACGGCTATCGCGTGCTGCGGTTCTGCGGCGAGGTCGTGCTCCTGCCGCTACCGCCCACGTGCCTCGGTGATCCGGTGGACCCGGAGTATTCTCACCTGGTGGTCACGCCCGATGACGTACAGCAGCTCCTGGCCCTTGGTCATGAAGTTCGTTCGTTTGAGGTCAAAGGCCCGGGTGACCTAGACGACAAGGCTTACTGCGCAAGAGTTGCCCGAGCAGCGATTGCACTCGGCAACCTCCGAGATGGAGGGTTGATCTGCGTCGGTATCGATGACACACGCATGGTCGATATGCTTCCCGGCCTGAGCGCCACGCAACTTAGCGGGTGGTCCGACTTCGATAACGTCAACGACGCGCTGGCTCGCTATGCCGACCCGCCAGTCGCGTTCCATCTCTATCCGATCCGACTTGTCAACGGGATCGATGTGGTGGCGATTGAAGTTGCGGAGTTCGAGGATATTCCTCACCTGTGCCGGCGAGACTACCCAGGCATCCTGCAGAAAGGCATGACGTACGTACGTCCACGCGGCAAGCCAGAGTCCGTCCCCGTTCCGTCCTCAACTGAAATGCGTGAAGTGCTCGACCTGGCAATCACCAAGGGCGTACGAGAGTTCGTCCGCAGAGCCGGCGTGGCTGGGGTCCACTTGACTGCTGGGACTGTTGAGGAAGCCGAACGGGAGCAGTTCCTAAAGGAAGCCGAGCTTGCTTGGGCCAATCCGACAACCGTGGCAGAACAAGTACTGCGCCTGGGCCATACGGACGTTGCCATCCAGCCTGGTCCTTACACGCGCGATCGCGTATCTCCGGCCAATCTTGAAGAATATGTGTTGCAGAACGTCGTCCGACTTCGTGGCTGGCCCGTTCCCTTCGTGGATAGCCGTACCCCGATCATGCGACACGGAGCATGGATCGGTCAAGATATAGGACCGGGGGGTGTCCCGCACCTCGAAGCGTGGCGTGCGTGCACGAGCGGCCAATTCCTACATCGGCGCGCACTGGCTACCGACCTTGAGGAAAGCCAATACCTCAAGCCGTATGTTCCAAACGCCTCTGGAGCTGTTGCCGTTTGGGACATTCTTCTCTATTCGGTTGAGGTGGCCGAATTTGCCGCCCGAATTGGAACTCGGCTGGAGTGCGAAACGGTCACCATCTCTGTCGCGTTGGCCCAAATCGGCGGTAGGCAGCTGATATCTGGCAGTCCTCACCGCGAACTGAACGCCAACTACGTCGTGAACGCTCGGACGCTGGAAGCGATCGAGACCCTTGAAACGGCCCGCCTAATCGAGGATCCCCGCCGAGTTGGCATGCAGATCACGCAACAACTGCTTCGCCAGTTCGGCGCGAACATTAGTGACCAAGTCCTGAGTGAATGGCAAGATCAAGTTTTCGGCGGCCGTTGACTCGCCTTGCCAGAAAGGACTCGCACGCCCACGCTATGCCGCCAACCGCGCGCATACGCGGGCGACCAACCCACCTTTGATCCGGTTCGCTCTCATGCCGCAGACAAGGCGCGTCGATGCTGGCAAGTCCGCCACTCCCGGTAGCCGTCACCGTGGCGCATCCTAGTGCGGAGAATTCCGGATTTGGCCGATGTGAGTGCATTTGTGTTCACAACGTGTACCTGTCGACATGAACAACTAGGGCCCCGGCGATTCTCCCGCCTAGCGCGCACCTGCGACGGGAGGGCGCAGCGTTCCATCTGGCGGGCTGACGCGGCTTAGGTTGAGGCGGTAGGAAGCGAATGTAGGGAGAGTCTATTGAATCGACTTCTCCAATGAAGATTCTTCCTGGGAAAAACTGCCTTGAAACGTCCTGCGCAAATGTGCGCTCACCCCCCACGACGCGGCAGTCACCCCACCGCCGGCGCCGAGCACCGATATGGCTGCAAGCACAGATTCATCGCCGACCCTAATGGCGACAACCACCAGTGTCATGAGGCAGATGAAATTAAGAGCAACTCCAGTCATCTGAGTCCACCAAAGGCGCCTGTCCATGAGTTCGCGGTGGGCGGCCTCCCTGCGGCGCAGGTCATCGTCCAAGAGGGCGCGCTGGCGTTCAATCTCCATTGCGTGATGCGCCTGATCTTTTGCCATTTCCACGATGTCCGCCGAGAGTTCGGGAGCGACCTTGAGCCATCGTGCCGCCTTATCCCAGGGGTCCAACGAGGTCCACTGGGCGGTCACCGCGCAACCACCGGAGAAAGAGGAACTGGCGACCGCCCATCCTGTTCGAAATCTGCCGGGTCGGGAGGTGGCCCGAGTGAATCGAGCACCTTATTAAAGAAAGCAGTTACGCTGTCGATGTGTCTACCGTCGACAGCTGGGGGCAACTCATCGCCGATATCCGAGTGGATCGCATTGTCATGGGTGGCGGGCTGCTGCAGAGAAAAGAGTAGATCAATGATGCGTCGCGCGTCATCGATGTCATCCACGATCTTCATGCGGGATCGACGGGAAATTTCAGGCAAGTTACTGGGATCGACATCCGTTAGAAGTCTGTCGGCCAGCTCGGCAAATATTTCGTCGGCAGACATTCCCGTAGCAAGGCCGAGTAAGATATCAAACTGCATATCTGGCAGTACGTCCGCTAGCCCCTCTAGCTGTCGCTCCGTGGTAATTGCCCGCACAGTTGGGAGTAGGTCTGGTTCGACGCCCAGGCGCAATAGGTCGCTGTCTGACACCTCCGCAAACAGGCCTCTTTCGGTTGATGGCTCCTTGCTCTGAAGCGCAGCTAAACGTTCGTCGTCACGCACTTCGAATACACCGAGCCCTTGATTCACGGTAAGCAAGAGGCTGTTGGCATAGCTGATGGCTTCGTCGTGGGGCTTGACCGTCAGGAGAATATTGATGTCCTTGCCGAGCGCGAGCACAACCCCCCGATAGTACTGGTCTACTCGGAATGTGCGGACGCGAGAGTCGCGGGCGAGCGGGTAGGTCTCAAGATGGATGGCATCCCGCGATGAGTCTAGCCTCCCTAAGGCTGAATCTACCCTGCGTTGGTCCGCTCTGGGCAATTCGGCATAGGCGGCGAGAAAGGTTCGCGAGATCGCTAGCTCGGCCACGCTCGATATGCTATCGCAAGCCGCACCACCATGGACGAGGCCGTTTAGCGCCCGAAGACGCAGATCGCGCTCCTCGCTGGACGATGGCGGTGGCGAGATGGTAAAGGACACGTCCGCTTCTGCCGCTGACCGAGCGCTACCCGCTTGGCGGAGGTTGCTCTTGGCGAGTCACCTGTCGGGTCGACGGTCACCAGACCTGTGGCAAATCGCGGACGATCAGTGACGCGCGGGAGGGGGAGCCGTTGTGGCTCGTTGCTTGCGCCGTCACATGTCGAGCCACAGTCGGAGGAGGTGCCGACGGCGCTCCGGCTCCGGGTGGTCCTCGTATGCGGTACGGCTGTGCAGGATGACACGGTTGTTGAGCAACTGCAGGTCACCCGGACGCAGCTCCATGGTGAGCAGGAAGTCGGGAGCGTGGTTGAGTCGGTCGAGAGCCTCCATGGCCTCCACCCGATCGGCGTCGAGTGCCGGTACGTGGGCTCCCCGCTGGGCGCTGCGAATGTAGTCCGGGCCGTAGCGAGTGCTGAGGCGGCCGTCGGTCCCGATGGCGTAGACCGGCTGCTGGTAGAAGCTGTCCGGACCGTCACCGGTGCGTCGGTCGAACCACCACGGCTCGTAGAGCAGCCGCGCCAGGTCGGGACGTGCCGCCACGAGCGCATTGTGCACCGCGACCGAGCTGACGATCGCGCTGAGCCCGCCGGAACGAGCCGGCCGCAGACACAGCAGCGCGACGACATCGGTCGGGTCGGCGTGGAAGCCGAGCCTGCCGCTGTGCTGGTAACTGCGCGTAATCGAGGACGCCGCGTCGGCGCCTCCGTCACGTACGTGCACGACCGGTGCCCGCTGCGGCCCCTGCGGCACGAGGTCGCCGATGTAGGCGGAGATCCCCACCGCGACGAGCACACATTGCTCTTCGGTGAGCGCGTCCACCGGCACGCCCTGCACCAGTGCGAACCCCCGGCCGTGCACCACATCATCCGCGAGTCGCCGCAACTCGACACCCAGTGTCGGCAGCGGGAACACCTCACGCGAAACGCTGTCAAGCGGGACATCAGCGCCCTGAGCCACCGCCAGCGCGACCAGCACCTCATCCTGTTGGGCACTGCTCAGCGGCAACCGCCAACCCGGATCGTCGGCGACCTGGCTGCCACGCCAGTCCGCCGCACTCCACACCTGCGCGATTTCCGCCACGCCAGCACCTCCCGATCACCGACCGCGAACGCCACTGAGCACCGACGTTTCAAACCTGCCGCTATTGTGTGTGCCGCTCCGACGCTGGCGTGAGCCCGTTCGCTGTCGGCAGACGCAATCGACTGACCATCGAGATCAATTCACTCTCATGCCGCCGACCGCGCGGTCCGGTAGCCAGGCGTCATGAGCAGCCGCCGGCTTCAGGAGAGCATGCCAGAGCCCCTCATGTTGGGCGAGTTGCTCGACGCGGATGTGAACGGCGTGAACGAGTTGGAGTCGATCGCCGGTGGCGGCTCGCCGTGGGTGTAGGTCTGGGCCAGCGCCCTGCCGGATCAGTAGTCAGCCGATCAGGGGCGACAGCGGCAGATTCCGTGGAGTGCCGCTACCCGGGAATGACCTCGTGGCGGTACGCCCGCACGCATGTCCCGTCACTCAGAACGACTTCAACCTGGCCGCTCTCGTCGAGCGCCGTGCCCACGAAGCGAACCTGCTTGCCGGCGTGCTCCTTAGCGTTGTCGGCACGCTCTGGACGGAAGATCCACCCCAGGCTCACAGGCTCAACGGACCGCACGGCACTCTCCCGACTAGTACAAACGTACGATCGCCAAGCTTAGTCATCCGGTAGCAGTCGCACCACGCGACACGTCGACCCAAAAGCGATGGACGGGCCGGGCTCACAGAGGCCGTACGCCGGACCTTGGCTGCTGATCCAGGTGCCGAGTGGGGGACCGGCCCCAGCGCCGACGTCCAAGGCCCGTTGGCGGTCCGGGTGGTCAGGTGTCGTCGTGGTGGTGGCCTTTGGTGGCACAGTCGTTCCAGATGCGGGTCAAGTGTTGGGTCATACGGCCGGTTGCCGGGTGATCGGGATGTTCGCGTCGATGAGTGGTGATGGTGTCGGCGAGGAGGGTGCGGGCGGCTTGGCAGTGGCCGAGGTCGTGAAGGATGAGGGCGGTGGTGGCGTGGATGGCAAGGGTCTGGTGGGTGTGCGGGCCGTCGGTCGTGGCGAGGTGTTCGGCGAGTTGGCGGTAGAGGTGGTAGGCACGCTGGTGGTGTCCAGCCTGCCGATGGACGGCGGCGTGGAGATGGAGGGCGTGCAGGCTCCGTGGGTGGGTGGGCCCGTGGAGGCGGACGGTGCTGTCGTGGGCGTAGGTGGTCCAAGCAATGGCGTCGGACGGGTGACCGAGCCGGGATAGCAGGTCCGCCAACAGCGCGGCGGCTTCGGCGTGCAGCGGGTGGGCGGGCGCGGTGGCGGGGTCGACGCCAGCGAGGCTGTCGTGCAGGAGCTGCCGGGCGCGCAGTGGGTCGCTGAGGGCGAGGTTGCGGGCGGTGGCGACACGCTGCGCGCGTTCGGCCTCGAGCCGGTCGGCCACGGGCCTGGGAGTGGAACGCCAGGTGAGGGTGATGTCGGTGAACGTCGCGCCGATGGTGATGCGGGCGAAGACGCGGTGGGCGTGGATCGCGGCGAGGTGTGGGGGTGTCGGCGTGCTGCCGGCGGGGATGATCCGCGGCGTGTGCCGCAGGATCGCCCGGCCGACCGTGTCGGCGATGTGCGCGGCGTCGAGGGGTCGGGGCCGGCAGCCCGCCTGGCACTGGTAGCCCCGCATGGAATCGTGCAGCTCGGCCTGTTCCATGGGTTGGTGGCAGAACGTGCAGTGCAGCAGCCCTGTCGGTAGGTACGCCTCCCACGAGTCGGCGGCCGGCCTGCCCGGCTGGGGTGCGGGTGGGGCGGTGGCTTTGGTGACCCATTTCTGCACGAGGCGCGGGTCGAGGTTGAGCTGGCGGGCGACGGTGGTGACCGCGCCGTATGCCTTGATGGTGCGGGCATCTGCGACGCGCTGCACTACAGCGTCGATCAGGTCTGGAGGGTGTCTGCGAGGAAAGGCCATTGGGGTGCGGGGTCCGTTGGGAAGGTCGTGGCTCAGTTGGCGGTAGACGGAACTGGTCGACTTGCCGGTGGCGACGGCTGTGCGGCTACGTGTGCAGGTCCTGCCAGCGGTTGTCGACCGGGCGGGCCGGGTTGATCGGCATGGCGCCGCTGCCGCGGCGGGAGTTGCGGCGCATCGGGAGCAGGGTCGGCCCGTCGGGCAGGGTGATCGCCGGCCGGGGTGTGTAGCCGTAGCGGGCGAGCAGGTGTTCCCCGCCCAGGGGGATGGTGGTCCAGGCGGGTAGGTCGATGCGGTTGAGGCGGCTGCGGTGATGGGCCAGCAGCGCGGCGCCACGGCCGGCTCGCTGATGGGTGGGGGAGACGGCGAGGAACGCGAGGTGGTGGTGCGGTTCGGTGGGCTGTTTCACCGATAGCAGGCTGTCCAGCAGGTCGAACCGGTCGGCGTGGCCTCCGGCGGCGTCGGTGAGACGGATGCGGTAGTTGGCCGGTGGTGGGATGGGCCGGTAGCGATGGAAGCCGACGGTGGCGGCGGTGAGGTCGTCGGTGAGGTGGATGTCGCCGAAGAACATCGCGTGTTCCACCCAGATCCCGACCACATCGGTCAGCACTTGGCGCCGCTGATCTGGGTCGGGCACCAGCCACATGGCGAGCGGACTGGAGTGCAGGGCGTCTGCGATCAGCGCGGCGACCAGGTCCTTGTCCGTCCAGCGGGCGGCGCGGATACGCAACGGAGCGTCCATCGGATTGATACCCCTCTGGATTCGCTAGCGGTAGGTGGCGGTGGCGAGGTCACCGACCGCGGCGTCGACGACGGCGGTGATGTCCCGCACCGTCCGGTGGTGCTGGCCGGCGATCGTCTTCAGCCGCGCAGTGAGGGTGGTGGTGTCGTCGTCGAGGTAGAGGTGCTCGGTGAGGCCGAGAGTGGCGACCAGGCCGGCCAGGGCGGCAGTGTGGTTGTCGGGCTGGTCGCGGCCGGTGGCGAGGTACCGCAGCCGGGCTCGGGCGACGACCGCCCATTTGGTGTCGGTGGCGAGGTAGGTGTCGGTGCGGGCGAGGCCACCAAGGCGGCGGCGTGTGCTGTGGCGGAGGACGCCGGCGGCGACGAGTCCGGCGCGGGTGCGTTCGTACAGGTCGGGGGAGAAGCCGCGCAGGAACCCCTTCACCGATGGGGCGGTACGCCCGTAGCGGATGGCGGCGAGGGCGGTGTCGGCGATCAAGTCCCCGACTGGCTGATCGGTGTGCAGGCGCAGCCACCGTTCGCCGGCCGGACGGTCGTCGTGGGGATCGAGGACGATCCGATCGGCCAGGAACAGGTCGACCAGAACCGCGCCGGCCAGCCCGAGTGCCAAAGCCTGGCGGTGAATGTGTGGCTGGCCGGTGTCGTCGTTGTGGCCGAGCAGGAACAGCTCGTCCCGCAGTGGCAGTCGAGGAAGACTCATCCCCGTCGCCCCTACCGCATCCCGGCCGCGGACTGCCGCAGCCGGCCGTGCACCCCGCCATAGCGGGTGGCAGGCGCGGGCAGTAGCGCCTTGTCGACCGCGGCGAGGACCGTGTAGTTCGGGTCGCACACGTTGCCGATCGGCGCCCGCCCGGCCTGAGAGATGAGCTGGTATGCGTCGAGCGTCTCCAGGCCGGTCAGGGACTCCACCCAGCTGACGAGGTCGTGCTGCGCGATGCGGTAGGCGTCCTCGAGTGGGCGGGCGCAGCCGATCGACATGATCGCCGTGTCGGTTTCCAGGCGCGGCCACACCGTCGCAACGCCCTTGATCACTTCGATGGCGAGGGTTGTGGTGGTGGCGATCTCGACACCGACGCCGCAGGCTTCGCCCTCGCCCTGGCGGGCGTGGCCGTCGCCGAGGGCGAGCATCGCCCCGTGCACCCTGACGCCGAGGTAGAGGGTGGTGCCGGCGTGCAGTTGCGGGGTGTCGAGGTTCCCGCCGTGGGTGTCCGGGACGATGGTGGAGCGGGCTTCGAACCCGCCGGGGGCAACACCCATCGTGCCGATCATCGGCTCCAGGGGCATGTCGATGGCGTGGTCGGTTTCGGTGGCCTGGAAGCGCACGGTCCCGGCCTGCCGGTCGATGCCGTACACCCACACCCGCTCCTCCAGTGGCGGCTGCAGGGTCGCGGTGTGCGAGGTCGACGTGAGCGCGCCGAAGTGCGGGAACGTTGAGGACACACCCCAGTCCCGCGCCGGGGTGATCGAGATGAGGTGGATGGCGAGGGTGTCGCCGGGCTCCGCGTCCTCAACGAAGAACGGCCCCGACACAGGGTTGAGGTAGGGCATGCGGCACACCTGCGACGGCAGATCCCCCGGCCCCCGTACGAGCCCGCCGAAACAGTCCTCGGTGAACACCTCAAGCACATCCCCGGAGCGCAGGTGCGCGACCTGCATCCGCCCGCCAAAGGTGTAGGCCAGCTCGTCCCGCGCGGGACGGTAGGTGATCTTCTCCATGGCGGTCACACCCGCTCCACGTCGCGCTGCTGCGGCTGGGCGGGTGCCAGCCCGGAGAGCACCGGCCGGCGGCCCGACAGGTAGAGGCCGGCGAGGACGAGGACGCCGAGGGCGAGCCAGGCCAGGCCGAGGCGCTGGGCGGCGATGTTCGCGTTCACCACCACGTAGGCGAGGATCACGAACCCGACCACGGGCATCACCAGATGCGCCCACCAGTTCCCGCTACGCCTGCGGATGAGGTGATGTACGACCACGGAGACGTGCAGGACCAGGAAGGCGACCATCGCCCCGAAGTTGATCAACGACGACAACAGCGTGATTCCGTCAGAGCGGGTGGCCATGTACAGGCCGAGGGCGAGGGACACGGCGCCGGTGAGCAGGGTGGCGTTGATCGGCACGCTCCGGCGGATCGACACCCTTGCCAAGAAGGCGGGTAGCTGCCGGTCGCGGGCCATCGCATACAGCAGCCGAGTGGTGGCGACCTGGGCGACCATCGAGTTCGGCAGCCCCCACGCCACCGCCGTGGCCACCGCACATAGCGTCGCCAGCCAACCTCCGCCGGCGGCTTGGGCGGCGTCGTAGAAAGCGGTGCCGTTCGGATCCCCGTTCGTCAGCAGCCCGGACGGGTTGGGGACGAGCATCGCCGCGAGCCACGTCTGCGCGATGAACAAAACCCCCGCCAGGAACAGGACGGCGGCCATGGCGCGGCCGATCTGCCGTGAACCACCCTTGGTTTCCTCGGCGAGCATCGAGATGCCGTCGAACCCGAGGAAGGACAGCACCGCGATCGACACAGCGCCCGCGACGAGGGACCACGTGAAGGTGTCTGCGTCGTAGAAAGCCTCCCAGCTGAACCGGCCCTTCCCGGAGGCGAGGGCCCAGCCGGCGACGGCGATGAAGACGACCAGGACGACCAGCTCGCCGACCAGCATGATTCGGGTGACCACCGCGGTCATGCGGATCCCGACCGAGTTGACGACCGTGTTGACCGCGACGAAGCCCAACAGCCACGCCCACACCGGCACCACCGGCACGGTGGCGTGCATGGCCACCGACGCCACCAAATACAGCAACCCGGGTACGAGGACGTAGTCGAGGAGGATCACCCAGCCGGCCAGGAAGCCGACGGGTGGGCTGATACCTCGGCCGGAGTAGTTGTAGACGCTGCCGGACATCGGGAACGCCTTCACCATCTGCGCGTAGGAGAACGCGGTGAACACCAGCGCCACGACGCCGATCGCATAGGCGAGGGCGACCATCCCGCCGGAGCCGGCGTAGACGCTGCCGAAGATCGCCATCGGTGCGATCGGCACCATGTAGACGAGGCCATAGGCCAACAGGTCCCGAAAACGCAACTGCCGGCTGAGCTCCTGCCGGTAGCCGTAGCGGGTCAGCTCATCCTGATCAAACATCCCGTGAGCCCTTCAAGTTCGCGTCCAGGGGTTGCCTTCTCTTGCTTTTCGAAGGCCATATGGGGCCGCTGATTTCTGCTTCTGCCACCTAAGGCGAGGGCGACCGATGTCGGCTAGGTCGGTCATCTGGTCCGACAATCCGTTGACATGCCCTGCGGCTGGTGATGAGTCCCGCCGCCAGGCAGCGGGGAAGGTGGCCGGAGGCAGACGCCAGCACGGATCGTGTTCGGCGGGCCAGCGCGACGTCGGCCGCAGGCCCATGAGATCCGACCTGCACGACGATCCGCCGACGGCGCCGATTGGGCAGCAGGAGCTGTCGGCGAATTGTCGGAGGCCGTGAACAAGCCTTATCGACAAGTCAGATCGATGACTGTGATGAGGGTGTCATCGTTCGTTCCGGATTTGGAGCGGCGGTGAGGGGAGCGCGAGTTCCCGCTCGCGATGCCTCGAGGTGTCCGTTGTCCCGTGGAAGGGAAGTGCCATGGCCAACTCATCCATGCCCGAGGCCGCAGCCGTCGGCCGTCGGGCCGCCGAGATTCTCGACGGTATGCGGCGGCATCCGGCCTTCGACCGGTTGCACAGCTCGTCGATGAAGTACTCGAGCTGCTGGGCGACGTTCACCGGGTATCCGGCGATCAGTCGGTGGTCTCTGGAGCGGGACGCGGGGCCGCTGCTGGTGGAGGCGTTGCGGGTGTTGGCGTTGAAGGCGGCGGTGTTCGAGCTGTCCGGTGGCGACGAGGAGGCTGCGGAGCTGCTGGTGCCGGCGCCGGTGGACGAGATGGTCCACGCGGTGCTGGCCCAGTTCACTCTGATGTCCGGGATGCAGGCCGACTTGGGGGTGGTGTTCCCGCACGCGACGGAGTTGGAGGAGTTCACTTACACCCGCGGGTGCGTCACCGACGCCTACTACGCCGCGGCCGGCTGGGGTGAGCAGCCGCTGCGGTACTGGCTGGATTCCGCTGAGGTGGCACGGCGGCTGGACCAGCTCAACGCCCACTACCGGGCGGCGGGTCTCGGGCGCGATGGCCGCAGCCACGACTTCGACTTCGACCAGCCAGGCCCGACGCCCGCCGTGCCGGTTGGGGTCAGCGGTTAGCCAGTTCCACCGACAGCACCCGCCGCATGGCCGCCACCACCTGCTTCGGGTCGAAGCGTTCACCGGCGAGCCGTTCGGCGCGGGCGACGGCGGCGAAGATCCCTTCCGGCGGTGTGTCCCGGAGAACGGCGACGAGCCAGCCTTCCAGGTCCACCAGGTCGGCAGGAAGTTGAAGGGCTGCCGGAGTCGGTGCCGGTCGCGGCGCCTCGGCGGGGACGGGTTCACCCTGTGAGGCGTACCGGCCGGGTGGAAGCCCGACCCGGTAGGGGTGGACGCAGACGGCGACGCCGTCTGCGGTGACCCGCCAACCGATATCCGGGTGGTAGGCGAACTCGGGTCCGGGCCGGTCGACCACGTCGAACTGGCCCGGCCCGAGCTGCTGGGCAGGACACACGACGCACGTCTGCTCACACCACTGTGGTAGCGGCCCAGGCATGGCGCCGATGCTACGGCAATTAGGAGGTATCAGGGTATGACGGTCTTATCTCCTCCCCGGCCCGTCATCATCGACCATGCGCTGCGGGACGCGAGACGGTGGTGCGCGGGGCACATCATCGACGACCGCCCTGCCCTGGCGCACGCGGTGAAGGTCGCGGTGACGGTCGGCGAGCATCTCCCCGACACGCCGCCCACCCTGGTCGCGGCGGCGTTGCTGCACGACGTCCCGGACTTCGCCCCGGCGACCCCGGACATCTACGAGGTGCTCGCCGTCGGTTACGGGTCGGAGGTGCCGCGGATCATCGCCGCCCTGCAGGCCGAGCATCACGCGCTCGACGAGCCGGACCCGCCCGTGCGGGTTGACGACCTGCCGGTGTTGCTCGTGTCCACCGCGGACAAGATCGTCGCACTGGGGTCGTTGTTACGTCGCGCCCGCAGCAGCGGCAATGTGTCCGACTTCTTTGCCCGACGGCTGGCGTTGCGCGCGTTGCTGCCGCACTTCCGGGCATTCCAGCAGGCCGCGCGCTCTCGGGTGCCGGCCAGCATGTCGGCGCGCCTCGACGTCACGCTGACCCTGCTCGAACGGATTGACACCAGCATTCGAACCGGGAGCACGCGGTGAGCACACTCGGACTCGACCAGTGCACCGTTGACCAGCTGCGGCGGGACTTGCTCGCCGGCGCCGGGCACGTCCAGACCGGGCGGCAGGTCATCCAGGCGTGGGAGCTGTCCGCTGTCGAGCGGCTGTTCCTCGCAGACGGCAGCAGCATCGTGTACAAGGCCGCCGCGGCACCCTTCGCCGGTGAAGCCGCCGTGCTGCGAGCACTCGGCGAGCAAGACGCGGACGTACCGGTGCTGCACGGCTATGCGATACGCCGTGGGACGCTGGGCATGTTGATGGACGACCTCGGTGAACCGCTGCGGCCCCCGACAGCGGCCGAGGCCGCAGCCGCCGCGGCCCAGGTCCACGCCCTCCCGCCCCTGAGCATGCTGCCGGCGTTCGACCAGGCGGCGCTGGCGTGCCTGCCAGAGCAGGCACTCGACGCGCTCGCCGCTCTTCGACAGCAGGCACGCTTCCTCAACACCGACCTCGTCGAGGAACTGCTGGAGAAGCTGGCCAAGGTCGCCCGAAGGAGAGCGGACGGTGCAGAACGGCCGCCCTTCGGGCTGTGCCACGGCGAGGTCCACCCCACCTCACTGCACGTCAGCCGAACCGGATGCCACCTCGTCGACTGGGCAAAAGCCTTCACCGGCCCAGGACTCCTCGACCTGGCCACCTGGTTCGGCACCCGCACCCCTGCCAAACCCGCCAGGCTCGCCCGGCTCATCCACAACTACATCAGCGCCGGCGGCCACCCCGCCGCGGCAACCGACCGAGGCGGCCTCCCCGCAGCACAGTGGGCGCTCGGCTGGCACCGGGTATGGGCCGCCTGGTGGTTCCTGACCACCGGCGCAGCCGGCCACCACCGGCCCGACACCGACCAACGCCACCACCAGATCGTGCAGCGCCAACTGTTGGGAGCCACGCAGCTGTTCGAAGTTGCCATACCGGCCACCACCAGCCGTGGATCACTGGAAGCGGGAAGGCCCCCACGCAGTGCCGGCAGCTTGCCGTAGAAGTCCGACAAAACTCCGACATCGCTTCCGGCTGGCCCACCACAGGAGCCCACTCGCCCACCCGCCCCGCTTTGACCTGCGTGTTCACTGCAGCAGCACGCTCCCGGAGAGGTCAGCTGGTGCGGGCCTCAGGAGGTCGCGCGTACCTGCGCGGCCGTGTCAGGGTTCACGCAAGACCTCCAGCAGCAACACAATCAGGGGCCGGCGGGCTGCGTGATTAGGGAGGCAGGAAGTGGTCGACACGGTAGGCCCTCACGACATCCGTGAAGCGCGGCGCAGACTCGGCCAACAACTCGCCGCGCTGCGAAAGGCCGCCGGCCACACCCAGCACACACTGGCACCCCTCACCCTGTACGGGCGCAGCACGATCGCGAACGCCGAAACAGGCCACCAGCGACCGGACCGAACCTTCTGGCAACGCTGCGACGAGATCCTGCACACCGACGGGATCCTCACTGCCGGCTACGACCGCATCGTGGCCCTAGAACGCGAGTACCAGCGGGCGAGAGGCACCACGCTCATGGCATTTCCGCCGCAGCCAGCAGCGGATCACACACCAGTGCCGGCTGTCTCCTGCGCGTTGGCGCAGACGACCGAATCGCCCATGCAGTGGCGTCACGCGCCATTGAAGACCACCTCCGGGGAAACCGCTGAGACAGACGGCCGCAGCCAAGGCGTGGAGCCGCGCGAACAGGCGACGCTTTCGGCTGCCGCCGAACCGCACCCGCCGCAGGTGAATTCCCTTGTCGCATTCGAGCCACACGACCACGATGACCTGGAACTCGCTGAACCCACCCCGGCGAGATCCATCGTCATCTGGCATAAACCTCCGGCCCCCGCCGCGCTGGAGGACGCGGTTGCGCGGGACGCCCAATCCGCAGCCCGGTTCACCTGGCTCGTCTCCGCCTCAGCTGTCGAGCCCATCGCCATCGACCAGATCTCGGCGGACATCCGTCGCCTCGTCCGTTCCTTCATATCGAGGCCCCTCGCGGAACTGTTCGACGAAATACGAGACCTGCGCCGCAGCGTGGCCGACGTCATCCTGCGAAACAAGTACCCACACCAGCTGAGGGACCTGCACCTGGCCGGTAGCCAACTATCCGGGCTGTCCGCCCACCTCTGTCTCGACCTCGGCGACTACACCTCTGCCGACACCCACGCCCGAGCCGCCTGGCTCTGCGCCGAACTCGCGGGACACCCGGGCATGCAGGCGTGGGTACGGGCGCTGCAGAGCCTCATCGCCTACTGGGACGGACGCATTGACGAGGCCGTCGCCGCCGCCGAGGACGGCACACGATACACCCGCGAGGGAACCATCATGGTCAGGCTGTTCAGCCTGGTTGCCCGCGCCGAGGCCCGCCGACACCGTCTTTCGAGCGCCTTGGCCGCGCTCGACGCCGCCAACAACGCCCGGACCACCCTCGCCCACGAAGATCACCTCGGCGGACTGTTCACCTTCCCCGAAGCCAAGCAGGCGGCTTACGCAGGCACGACACTGCTCAGCCTGAACCAACCCACTCTGCTCCAGCGTGCAACCGAGGAGTCCCGACGCGCGCTGGCCCTCTACCATGCAAGCGCACCAGCGGACCGCTCCGTGGGAGACGTCCTCGCCGCACGACTCGACCTGACGACTGCCCACATCGCCGCCAACGACCTCGACGGCGCCGAGTCGGAACTGGCACCCGTCCTCGCCACCCCGCCGAGCCAACGCACGGCCAGCCTCGTCCGACGCGGCCACGCCGTCGCCACCGGGTTGGCCCACCCCCGGTTCGCCGGTTCGCCGCAGGCCATCCGGGTGCGGGAGAGCCTGACGGCCTTCACCGCCGCGCAGGCTAGAGCCGCAAGATATGGGGCGGCCGTATGAGTAGCGAACCGACGACCGACCGCATCGTACTCACCACCGCCGCCTACGCCTGCGGGCAGCACCTGTCCGCCCGACAGGCGCTCTACCGCTACCAGACACCGGCGTACGACCTGCCCGCAATCGTCATCGAGAACCTGGCCACCGTAACCGGTACCGTCGCCGACATCGGCTGCGGCAATGGCCACTACCTACGACGCCTACGAACCAGACGCCCGGATCTCACCACCATCGGGATCGACATAGCCGTCGGCATCCTCCGACAGACACCCCCACCCGTAGCGGTCGCCGACGCCGCCGCCCTACCACTGCAGAACGAATCAGTCGACGCCGTGCTCGCAATGCACATGCTCTACCACATCACCGACACCGAAGCCGGCCTGGCCGAACTCACCCGCATCCTGCGACCACGCGGCATCCTCGTCGTCTCCACCAACGCCAACAACGACAAACACGAACTCGACGACCTTTGGGCCGCCGCCGCAGCGGACGTCCTCGGCACCCCCAACGGTCCACGACGCATCTCACTAAGCAGCCGATTCCCCCTCGACGACGCCCAAGACCGCCTACGGCCCCACGTCAGCGACATCCACCTCATCGACCTACGCGGCACCATCACCGTCACCGAACCCCAACCAGTCCTCGACCACCTTGCCTCATACCGAGCATGGGCCCACCAAACCGGCGTGCCCTTCGAAGCAACCCTCCACCGCGTACGCGAACGCCTCACCGAAGCGATCGACCGAGACGGCACCTTCCTCATCTCCGGACACGGAGGCATCCTTGTCTGCCGCCGATGAGGCGCAGGAAACAACCTGACGACGCCGGACAGCGTGAACCTCCGCGTTGTCGTCCTCACCGCTGGCAGGCACGGCGCAATTCGCCAACTCCCACGGCTGCGGCCGAATACGGGAGCCGCTGCCGCGCTTGGGCTACGACTGGGTGACGTCGAGGCAGGCCTGCACGTTGCGCATCTTCCTCCCGAGGTTGACCAGGCTGCGGGCGGCGGCCTTGAGATCCTTGGAGGCGGCGCGCATCGCGGCCAGGTTCGCGGCGTCGGTGCCCGCGTTGCAGGCCGCATAGCCACCGCTGTCGGCCTCTCACTCGGCATGAAGACCCTCACCGTCGCAGACGAGGATATCGCGGCCGCCCGCGCACTCCTCTGGCAGCGGCTACGCATCGTGGCCGAACCCGGCGGAGCCACCGCCCTCGCGGCGCTGCTCGCCCACCCAGAACCCTTCCCAGATGGGGCCACCGTCGTCGTCTCAGGAGCCAACACAGCACCCCGGTCAAGTATTGGCAGCTGAGGAGCCGATGCCGCACCGAGAGACCGGCTTGACCTGGGGTCTTGCCGGCATTGCTGCTGGCGGTAAGGGTGTGTTAGCCCCCAAAGACGTGCCAGCTGACGATCGAGCATCACTGGCCATGGACGATCCCTCCCGACACCGTCGCCGATCTCGTGCATGCCGCAGCTACGCCGAGCTGATCTGGGAACGCCCTGAAGTGTCACGTCGCCCGGGTCAATGGACCAGTTCAGTCTGGCTCGACCGCGTAGACCTCGATTTCGACCTTCATCCGCGGGTCAAGCAGTCGCGACACTTCCACGAGAGTGGCTGCCGGGCGTACCTGAGCAAACGCCTCATTATGAGCTTTGGCCACCAGTTCCGCGTCCGTCATGTCGGTGACGTAGGTGACCGTGCGGACCACCGCCTTCATACTCGAACCAGCCTCGCGCAGCGCGGTCTCGATGATCGCGAGCGCGGCCCTTGCCTGCTCATAGGCGTCCACCCCATCCAGGTGCGGCGGCTGGGCGGTGGTGCCGGAGACATGCACCTGCCCGGCGACTCTCACCGCGCGGCTATAACCGTAGACGCCCTCAAACGGACCACCGGAGGACACGATCTGCCTTATCCGATCGTCGTTCTGCCCCATCGTCGTGACCCTTCGTCGACCAACTTGATCAGTACTGGAAACACAAGTGCCGGCACCCTGTCAGGCTGCTGCCGTTACCCCGATCTCGACAAGCCACTCGTCGTCCAGCATGGTAGCGACGATCGCCGCCGTCGGAACCCTACGCCCGACGAGCGCCGTCACGCGGGCAGCGGCGTTCGCCTCGGTGTGGGAGGGGCCCGCAGGTAGCTCGTGAGTCTGACGATGTTGTCCACGGTCATGGCGGCCGATGCCAGCACGGCTCTGATGGATTGCCGAGGGGAGTGTGCCGTTCACCGGGGGCGCAAGTCATTTGGGCAGAGCCGCCCCGGTGGGGCCGGTCGTCGCTACAGCCCGGCTGCGGGGTCGTCGGTGGCCGAGGTCCGCAGCGGCCGGTGTCCCCGCTCGTCGAGCTGGGCGAGTTCGCGTTCGTAGTCGACGGTGATGGAGCCGTAGTAGTTCACGGCCGAGCTGCGGGCCGGGGAGATGTGCGCCAGGACTTCGGCGTCCACTGCGCGGCCGGCTTCGCGCAGCTGGTCGACGGCCAGGCCCATGTACTCGGTGTGCCAGCAAATGACTGCGTTGGTCGCGACGTGTCGACCTGTGCCGGGAGCACGACAAGTGGGCACTGCGGCTGACCGGCGCCGAGGACTACGTCGACGCCTGATCGGTAGTCGGCAGCTGCAGCCGGAAGCGGGCGTGTTCGGCCAGGGCGGCGACGTCGTCGACGGGCTGACCGTGCCGGTGCAGCACCGCGAGGTGGTGGCTAGCGAGGTGTGCCAAGGCGTCGCGGATCGCGGGCGCGGGGTGGCCGGTGCGTGCGGCCAGCCGGGTGAGGGTGGTGTCGGTTTCGTCGCCGCCGATGGTGACGATCAGGGCCGCCACGGCGGCCGCGGCGGCGTCGTCGAGCGCGCCCAGCTCCGGATCGCCGTGCGCCAGCGGTGACGGATCCGCGTGCGCCGGTGGCGGCGGGCTGATGGGCCAGGGGACGGGCAGCGGGTCCTCGCCGAGGGCGCGCAGCACCCCGTTGAGGGCGTCGCGGATCCGGTGGCGGTCCCACGCGTGGCGGCCGGCGCGGAGCTGGCCGGCGAGCGCGTCCAGGGTGGTCTCCCACTGGGAGACGGTAGTGGGCACGCGGGGCTGGGTGACCCGCTCGACGACCCGTGGGGCGGGCACGGTGAAGCGCGTTTATTGCCCCAGAGTGGTTCTCCGCACTGTGCTGAGGATCGGGAGTATCGCGTCGCTGCGTGCTACCCACCGGCATGTTGCTGCTTAAACAAGTGGTGGGCCTGCGACTTCCGCTGGGTCGCTGCTGTTCGCTTCTACATCCCGGCCGGGATCAAGGTCCCGTCAGCGGCACCGTCGCCACCGTTGTCCAACGGTAGGTGCGGCCGTCGCGTCGTAGCGCGATCAGCGGGACTTTGTTGATCCTTGCGCGGGCGGGGGGCTGGTGGCGCAGTTCGGCGAGCCGGTCCCGGATCTGGCCGGTCGGTGCCGCTGATCCGCTGTAGGCGATGGTGACGTGCGGCCGGAATCCCTGCGCGGCTTCCGGCACGGTCTTCCACACGGCGCCGATGGCTTCTCTGATGCTCGCGCGGAGTCGTTCGACTTGGTCCCAAGGTTGGATCAGGAGGCCGATTCCTTCGGCGTCGGGATCGACAGGACCAAGGGAAAATTCCAGGGGTGGCAGGCTGGCGCAGCGTTCACGGGCCTCGCCGACGATGGCGTCGAGGTTTTTGTCGCTGACCTCATCGGTGAACCCGAGGCCCTGCATGGTGAGGTGCAGGCCATCGAGTGGCACCAGGTCGAGCCCGGGCAGCGCCAACTGGCTCTGCAGATAGGTGACGAGCTGCTGGAGCTCAGGTTGATCTTCAAAGGTGAGGTGCCAGGTGTAGAACTGGCGGTCGGCTCGCCAGCCCGGGCGCCAGTACCAGTGTTCGGTGAGTTCAGGCAGCTCCTGGTAGGCGGTCCAGCGCTGATGAAGGCTTGCCAGTTCCCGGCTACTCATGACGGAGATGGTAGGGCCGGCGGCGTCCGGACGCCGATCCGAATGCGGTCGCAGAGTAGTTCCGCGACTTGCCGCAGTTGCGGCTGCTGGGCGAACGGCCGCGCGGTGGCGAGGAACTGACGCGCCCGCTGGTTGACCGATTCGTAGCGCTGGTCTGCGGTGAGGGTGAGGGCTTCCAGCGCCAGCGCGCTGGCCTGCTCGGGTTCGGGGTTGTCGGCGCGTAGATAGGCGGTGGCCAGGTCGAGGCGACTGAGGGCTTGCGGGCCGCGGAGGGCTGCCGCGTCGAATGCGTCGATGGCCGTGACCAGGTGGGTGGTGACGTCCGTCCCGCAGCCGAGGGCCAGGTAGGCGGTTGCTGCGTTCGCTGCTGTCCTCGCTTGGCAGTACGCGCCGAGGGCGAGGCTCGCGCTGACCTGGGAGCTGGACGGACACTCGGACAGTGAGTTGAAGGCATAGTCGACGGCCTTGTCCACGCCGTACCGGTCGCCGAGACGCGCGAGGGCGCGCGCCTTGCCGTTGATCGTGAGGCGGATGCTGTGCGGGCCAGTGCCGGCGCGGCGCAGGCCGTCTTGCGCGTAGGCCAGCGCATCGTGATAGTCGCCGGTGTAGTAGGCGATCAGGCTTTGCGTGGCGCGGGCCCATGCCTGCAAATCAGGCTGGTGCGCAGCGTCTGCGAGGTCGAACGCTTCCGCGGCGTAGGCGTGCGCGACGCGGAACGCGCCGAGATCCAGAGCAAGGGCACCGAGGAGCCCGGACATGTAAGCCGCGACGCTGTAGAGCCGGACACGCTGCGGCGGGTGCTGACGGCCTCCCATGAGCTGGTCGACGTAGATGCGCAGCGGTCGCATGCGCGCTACAAGAACGGCCGGGGTGAATCGTTCGTTGTCGGCGATCGCCCGACCCACCTCATCTTCGAGGTACGTCAGCCGGGCGTCATTATCGTTGCAGGACTTCAGCGTCAGCCGGCGGGCGTCGATGCTGCCCTCGTGTTCCCAGAGGACCGATCCGTCGTCGTCGCTGCCGACGTCGGGGCGCGTGTGAATGACGGCGACTGGCCAGGGACCGGTCCCAATCGACTGGACCGCCGATCGGCGGCGTTGCTGCCGGGCACGCTCGGCGATGCGGTCGTACTCCTCGGCGAGAACGCCCCCGGTCTGAAGAATGGCGTCGCACCGCGCCCAGAACGCACGGTCGGGGTACTGGTGGCCGGTCTCGGTGTTCGCCACGGAGCTGCGGGCGTACTGCACGAGACGGGCGAAGCTGTGCTGAGTGTGATCGGCGGCCTTGCGCAACTGCGCGAGCCGACGGCCGAGGTCACGCCGGGCGGCCTTGATCTCGTCGCTGTCGCCCATCGCTCCTACCCCTCATCGTCTGCGGACGCTGCGGTCACGATGCGCCTAGACAATAGCTGCCGCCTGTGACCGTCCCGGACCGTCCGAGGCCCCTTCTAATCGGGTGCGTATCGGGGCGCGGCTGGCGGTGGCGGCGGCAGATCCGCAGGCCACCGGCGTTGTTGCCGAGGGCGCGCTGCAGAGACCAGGGGCGGCCGCAGGTCGGACCGTGACGGTGTCGAAGTTTTGTCGGAGTTGGTGCGGCGTCTGCCGACAATGTCGGCCCGCGCTGTCGCGAGCGCGTCAGGCTCGGGCCGCCTAAAGCGGCGGCGGTCGCGACGACCAAGCCCCCAACGACGTGCGCGCGTCGGCGCGGTGGAACCGGATCGGCGGGTCTCCCCGGCAAGTACCGTGTGTGTGATCTGCAAGGGGTGCCACATCCACCCCTGGCGCAGCCAGCGCAGCTATCGCTAGCCCGGGCCGCGTCGTTGGAGTTGGCGCAGCCGAGTTGGTCGGCCGGGCGAGCGCGGTCACCTCGCCGACCAACTCGATCCCCGGGCCGTGCCCGGGATACCGCGGCCCGGAACGATCGGCTGGTCGTCCATCGCGGGAAGCGGGCTTGGCGGTCCCACGCGTGCCGGTTGATCGCCCTGAAGATGCGGGTGTGCATGGGACTACGACTGGGTGGCGTCGAGGCGGGCCTGCGCGTTGCGCATCTTCTTTCCGAGGTTGACAAGGGTTCGGGCGGCGGCCTTGAGGTCCTTGGAGGCGGTGTGCATCGTGGCCAGGTTCGCGGGGTGGGTGTCCGCGTTCGCTTTGGCCCAGCGGTCGATGGTGCGGGCGATGTGTTCGGCGAGTTCGGCTTCTTTGGTGACGACGCTGCGGAAGTGGCCGGCGGACTCGGTCCAGTTCCATGGGTGGGGTTCGTGACCGATCCCGGCGGTGTCGAGCTGGTAGTTGGTGTACTTCAGCGAGGTGCTGATGCCGTCGAGCATGTCCCGGACCGTCACGACCCGGCCGCTGGTGTCCCTGGCTATCGCCATCGCCACTCCTCGGTTGTTCCCCGGGGTGGCCGCGCGGCGCGGGGGAGGCTGCGCGCGGCCACCGGTTCTGTCAGGTCAGCGGGGCCAGGGTCCGCTCGATCCAGGGCGTGCGCATGCCGGCCAGCTCGCGGCGCATCGTTTCTACCTCGGTGCCGAAGGACACGGCGCAGCTGCCAGACATGTTGGGAGCGCCCTGGTAGGCGTGGACCAGCCTGCCGCCGAGAGCCGCGTGCGCGAGGATGCTCTCGCGCCGACGCGACTCGTTGAACCAGGTGCCGTGATACAGCTCGTCGAGCACTTCAGCGGTCGCCTTGTCCAGATCATAGACCCCGCCGGTCTCTGAGAAAGCCGCGCAATTGGAAGTGGACCAGCCTGCATCCTCACCGTCTCCGGCGGTGCCCGCCGCGCGGGTGGCGAGGAGTGCGAGGGGCTGTGCCGGGGGATCGCCGGATCGGCGGGGTCAGCCAGCCTTGCGTACGCGGTAGGCGAGGTGGGTGACGCCGTTGCCTTCGATGACACTCGTGGGCCCGTCCAGTTGGACGGGGGTGATCTTCAGGCCGGTGAAGAAGGGGATGCCGTCGCCGAGCAGGACCGGGACGAGGTCGACGTGGACCTCGTCGAGTAGGCCGGCCTCGAGGACCTGCGCGGCGATGGTGCCGCCGTTGACGCCGACCTGCTTGTCGCCGGCGATGGCCTTGGCGGTGTCGATCGCGTGCTCGATGCCGTCGGTGACGAACACGAACGAGTCGTTCTCGCGCTCCCAGCCGTCGGGGACGGTGTGGGTGACGACGACCACGGGTACGTCCATGGGGTGCCGGCCGTCCCAGCCGTGGGTCATGTCGAACAGCCGTCGGCCGACCACCAGCGCTCCGGTCCGTTCGGTCAGGTCGCGCAGGTGCTTGGCGCTCGCCGCGGAGGTGCGCATCGTCATGCCGGGTGTGGCCGTCGGCGTCTCGACGTCGCCGTTGTTGTACCACTGGAAGAGGTACTCGAACCCGCCGTGCGACGCGTCGGCGATGTAGCCGTCCAACGACATGGTCGCCCCCGGTCGTAACCTTCGTCATCGATCCACTCCCTGATCTCCGTCGGCCCGCCGATGACCCGGCCGGCCCGTCTCTGCCCAGGGGTCGAACCTGGCGGCGCCCCGTTCGACATCGGGCCGCAGGATTTTTTCGGCAGACCTTCTCCAGCGGCACGGCCCCCGGGGATGGGGGAAGTGTCACGCGGGTCGGTGTGGCGACACGGGCGTTCTCGTGCGCGATGACGGCCGGCGATGGGCATGGGTACGGGCCCAATCTGCGGAACACGCCCGGTGCCGCCAGGTCTCGGCCGATGATCAAAACATGTGGGCGAAGGTCGACGTACCGTGCGTTGGCGGGCCGGTGGACGGCCGCTGCGTCCTGGTGCCGGTCGACGAGGAGGGCTTGCCCCCTGCGCAACTCGATCAGACCTGGTTGTGGATCGAGTACGGCGGCGAGTTGCTCGACGCGGACATCAACGGCGTGTACGCGCTGGAGTCGATCGCCGGCGGCGGCCCGCCGTGGGTATACGTCTGGCACAGCGCCCTGCCGAATCGGCAGTCAACCGATCAGCGGCGATAGCGACTACTTCCTTGGAACGCCGCTACCCCGGAACGACTTCGTGGCGACCTCGGAGCCTGTGATCCGGCGGCGCCCCGGCCCTGCCCATGCACCCAGGCCGCTCCACGGCTTCCATCTTCCTCACATACACCACCACCACTTCCGAACACTTGTACGATAACCGGGTGGGGAAAGAGCTGGTGACGCGCTGGTGGAACGGCAGCTGGGGCCGGCTGACCCGGCGCGACGTGTGGCTCGCCCGCGAGGTCCGGTGGCACATCATCGCCAGGGCAGGCGACTCGGAGACAGGCAAGGTGCTGCGGTGGGAGTTCGACACCGAGGACGAGGCCCGGCAGATGGTGCGGCGCCTCGTGCACGCCGACGGCGGCCAGTGGCGGGAGATGAACGGTGACGCGGCCACACAGCCGCCCAGGTGAGGGACGGCTCCCGAGGGCGACTACCAGCATCCGGTGCTCGGCTTTGATGTCGAAGCCGACCGTGTCGTGCTGCTGGCAGACCCACGTTTGCCCGGCAAGGCACAATGCCGCCCGTTGCCGGGTGACTGACTGGTGACGATCGCCGCGGACAAGCGAGGACGCCTAGGGACGCCGAAGGACTGTTGCGGCTTCTCAGCCCCGCTGTGACCGTAGGTCACGGCTCGTTGTTGGTTACCTGGAAGCCAAGGCGTCCAGGGAACACGACGACCAGGCGGTAGACCCATGCCCGGTGCCGGTTACGGGAGCGGCCGGACGTGGACCCACCGGCTTACTGCCAGCCGCCATCGCAGGGTGCCCCTGTGGCCGAAGTTGCCCCGTTCGATGACCTCCGCGTCGAGGACGACGGCGAATTTGGCAGAGTAGGTTCGCCCACCTTCGCTGGTCCGCAAGATCTCCGTAGGCCACGGGGCTGCGTCACTCCCCAGCTCGCAACGCACGCGGCGGCGCCACCAGCGTCCGGGGACGTCGATCTCGAACCGGCTCCATTCCCAGTGGGCGTAGTAGGTGCCGTCAAACCGGTCCGACGAACCGACCGTGAGCACGTGTCTGGTCCGGTCCATGACGTACATAGAACCAGAAGGTCGGGCCTTGCAAGGATGACCATGGCACGTCCAGGCCGTCACCGATCTGGTGGAACGAAGGGATCAACCTCAGCGGGCGCTCACGGATGACCCCAGACGATCATGGCCTCCACCCTAGGGCCCGGCAGTCGTAGCGGTCACACGGTGCTGCCGGCGGTGCAGCGGCGAAGTACAGCAACGTCCCTGGCAGTGGGCACACGGGGGGCGCAAGACACCGTGAAACATCGTCAACAAGTGTCGAACGGTAGCAGCCCGAGACGCAGTGTGGCCGGCCGGCGAAGCGCGGCAGGAAGGTCGTGGAAATCTTGGACCGGACGACCCCTGGACTCTGTGGGCAGCATGTGAGATCGACTGTTCGGTTCAGGCAAGGATCCTGCTGATGGTGTCGATGTCCCCGGTGGCGTGGGCGTGTAGTAGGGCGGCGAACTGGTCAGCGGGCAGGATCCGGATGCCCAGATGCTCGGCCTTGTCGGCTTTTGTGCCGGCGCCGTCGCCGACGACGACCATGTCGGTACGTTTGGACACCGATCCGGAGGGCTTTCCGCCGAGCGTTTCGACGGCCTCGTTTCCCTCGTTGCGGGTCAGGCCTGGGACGGTGCCGGTCACGACGACGGTCATCGGGGTTCCGTCGGGCCTCCGCAGCGGGAGAGGACGGGCGGCTGCGCCGTCCGGGGCCGGGGCGGCGACGGCCGGGGCGCTGGGTTCGGTCAGGTTCACCCCGCGCGCGGCGAGTTTGTTGATCACGCTGGTCAGCTCGACCAGCTCGGCGGCGATGGTGACAGCGCGTTCCGGGCCGACGCCCTCGACCTGTTGGAGGTTGTCGACGCTGGCGTCGAGCAGGGCCTGCATGGTGCCAAAGTGTCGGGCCAGCCGCCGGGACATGGACCGGCCGGTCATCCGTACCCCGAGGCCGGTCAGCACCCGCGACAACGGACGGTCCTTCGATGCCTGAATGTTGGCTACCAGCTTGCTGGCGGAGATCTCACCCATCCTGTCGAGCGCGGCGAGGGTGGGCACGTCGAGGTCGTACAGGTCGGCTGGGTCGGTCACGAGCTTGGCCGCCACCAGCACATTGATGATCTTATCGCCGAGACCTTCGATGTCCATCGAGTCGCGGGCGGCGTAGTACGCGAGGGACTCGTGCGCACCGCAGGCCCGACCGCGGGTGCAGCGCCACCGCTTCTGCGAGCGGTCGATGTCGCCGCCGCAGCGGGGACAGACCATCGGAGGTTCGAACGGCGCGGCGTCGGCCGGCCGGTCATCGAGCTTGGCACCGGTGACCTCGGGGATGACATCGCCGGCGCGGCGCACGAACACGGTGTCACCGGCCCGGACGTTACGGCGGACCAGGTCGTCGAAGTTGTGCAGAGTGGCGGAGGCGACGGTGACGCCACCGACGACGACCGGTTCGAGCACAGCGACCGGGGTGATCACGCCGGTGCGGCCGACCTGGACCTCGATGCGCAGAAGTCGCGTGGTGCGGGTGTCGGCGGGAAACTTGTAGGCGATGCCCCACCGCGGTGCCCGGCTGGAGAAGCCGGCCCGGTCCCGGTCGGCGGGCTGGTCGGCCTTGATGACCGCCCCGTCCACCCCGAACCCCAGCTCCCCACGGCGAGACCGCAGAGCCTCCACCGCAGTGATGACCTCGTCGACGCTCGCGCACAGCGGCATCCCCGCCGCCGAGGTCGCGGTCGTCGCGACGCCGAGCCGCCCGACGCGGGCCATCGCCACCGAGTGCGGCACCGGCTCACCGTCGGCGCCGTCGAGGCCGTGTACGGCGTACGCCAGAAACGACAGCGGCGCGTCGTAGGCGCGGTCCTGCGCGCGCAGAGTACCGGCCGCAGCGCTGCGCGGGTGCGCGAACGCCGGCTCGCCGTGACCGGTCCGCAGCACGTTGGCGGCGGCGAAGTCGGCGTCGGTCATGAACACCTCGCCGCGCACTTCTACCGTCAACGGTTCAGCCAGGCGGGCAGGCAACCCGACCGCCCGCCGGGCCTGCCCGGTTACATCCTCACCGGCCCGCCCGTCACCGCGGGTGGCGACCAGGGTCAGCCGTCCGTCGACGTATCGGGCAGCGACCGCCAGACCGTCGATCTTCGGCTCGACCGTGTACCCACCGACCGGCCGGCCCAGCAGCCGCTCCAGCCGGACGGCCCACTTGCGCAGCGTCTCCTCATCGAACACGTTGTCCAGGCTGAGCATCGGCGAGCTGTGCTCGACGTCGCCAATCACACCGGCGCCGGCCGCGACCACCTCCGTCGGGGAGTCGTCGGCCTTCCACTCCGGGCGGGCGGCCTCGGTCGCGGCGACCCGCGCCAACAATGCGTCGTAGGTCGCATCGTCCATGACCATGCCCGGCCCGCTGTAGTACGCCGCGGCGGCCGTCCGGACGTCGGCGATCGCTGACCGGTACGCCTGCACCGAATCGAAGGGCTCGGCGCGCGCGGCGTCAACGACCGGGTCGACGGCGTCGACCCGGTCCTCAAGACCTGTAACACCGGGGCTGGCCATCGCCGACCTCCTTGAATTCGCGCTGGCCACGCCCGCGGCGGCGGCGCGGCGCAGACTTGCCCGACTTGAGCTGACCTGCTGCACAAACTACTGGTCGGGTACGACATCGATGCCGCCATCAGGCGCGGGATCATGCCTACGCAGTTGGATCGGGATGGGCGTGGCGGTGGAGGTGGGCAAGGATCTGATCCCGGTCGGCGGTGGTTAGGGCCGGGCCGAGGACCTATCGGGCGCGGGGATGGCCAGATACAGCTGCGAGACCTCGGCGGCGATGCACGCTCACTGCTGCTGACCGAGCGCTGCCGCTGGCCAGCGATCCTCACGCTCCGTACCCGCACCTTCGTAGCGTGGGCGGCGGCAGGGCGGAATGTGCTGATCTTCTTCGCACCGCGGCGGGTAAGGCCGTCGCCGGCATCATGATCACGGCGCTTGCGATGTAGCCTCGACGAGGCAGCGGATCCATCCACCATCTGGTTGGCCAGCCCTACTGGGCGGCGGCGGTCATGTGGTGTGGCGCTTGGAGCAGTGGTCAGCCGCAGGTTGTTAACTGCGGCGCGCTGGCTAGGGGCCGGGCCGTCGTTGGGCCCACGCCCGAGACCCTGCTCATCGGCGCCGACGGCGTTCACTCCGCGACCCGGACTGCGATGTTCGGCCCCGATCATCGCGTCGACCTGCCGTACGTCGTGGCCGCGTTCCCGATCCCGCATCCGGTAGCGGCCGTGCCCGAATCGTCCGCCACGACCTTCATCGGGCCCGGCCGCACGGCGGCATCATCAACCTGGGCTCACAACGGTCCTCGGCCTTTTTCGCGTACGGCTGCGCGAACCCAGGGCGGGAGCTGAAACGCGGACCGGTGGATGCGCTTCGCGCAGCGTTCGGAGACCTGGCCGCAGGCGTACCCGAGGTGATCCGTCACCTGGAGACCGACCCGGCCGCCGCCTACTTCGACCAGGTCAGCCAGGCGGACATGCCACGATGAGCACCGGCCGCACCGTGCTCCTCGGCGAGGCGGCCTGGTGCGTCACCCTCTTCGCCGGACACGGCGCGGCCCTAGCACTCGCCGGAGCCGACCAGCTCGGCACCGCCCTGCAGCGGTACGGCCACGACATCCCATCCGCTCTCGCAGAATGGGAGACCGGCCTACGTCCCGAGATCGTCAAACGGCAGGCGCTCGCCCGCCGCGGCATGTGCCAGTACGCGCCACCGAGCCGGTTCCACGCCTGGATGAACGACGTCACAATCCGAGCGATCACCCTCTCCGGCATCAGCGGCCTCGTCCGAACCGAGCAGGCCAAGAAACGCCAAGGCGAAGTCGTTCGGGGTGCGTCACCGGCGGCGCGGGGTTTGATCAGCTCGGTCTTGAACAGCCCGATCGTGGATTCGGCCAAGGCGTCGTGGGCGTCGCCGACCGGTCCGACGGACGGGTCGACGCCGGCGGCGGCGAGGCGTTCGGTGAACGCGATTGAGGTGTATTGGGTGAGTTCAACCGGTCGTCGCAGCACCTCGATCTTGGAGGTGTCGATGGGCAGGCCGGCGGGGTGGATGAAGGCGTTGACGGGCAGGTCGCCGATGAGGTCGCCGGGTGCGCCGGCGCTGAGGCGGGAAGCCGAGCGCTACCGGATTCCTGGACACGGCCCCGCTCCTTCAGGGATGACACTCCCGCGCTCAGCGGCAGGGCGACGCGCAGCGAGCCTGCGACCACGGAAACGACGAGGTGTCCCGCAGCGCGGTGCCGGCGCTGCGGGACCCCGTCTCCGCTGGGCGTCAGTGGGAGATGCCGGCCGCCTGGGCGGCCTCCTCCTGGGCCCGCCGTTCGTCGCCGCTGACGGTGTGCAGCGGCTTCTCCTTGATGAAGAGGACCACCACCATCGCCAGCAGTGCCAGCGGCGCGCCGATCAGGAACAGGTCGGCCGTGGCAGTGCCGTAGACGCTCTGCACGATCCGCAGCACCGGCTCGGGCAGCGCCGACAGGTCGGGGACCTCGCCGGCGGAAGCCCCGCCGGCCACGGCCGGGCCGAGCTTCTCGGTTATCAGGTCGGTGACCCGGTTGGCCAGGACGGCGCCGAGCACGCTGACGCCGATCGCGCCGCCCATGCTGCGGAAGAACGTCAGCACGGAGGTGGCCGCGCCGAGTTCGTTGGCGGGCACGTCGTTCTGCGCCGCCAGCACCAGGTTCTGCATGAGCATGCCGACGCCGATGCCGAGCACGGCCATGTAGATCGACAGGACGACCACGCTGGTCTCCGCGTCGATGGTGCCGAGCAGGACCATGCCGACGGTCATGATGGCGCCACCGGCGATCAGGTACATCTTCCAGCGGCCGTACTTCGTGATGAGCTGGCCGGCGACGGTCGACGAGACGAGCAGCCCGAAGATCATCGGAAGGCTCATGAGCCCGGCCACGGTCGGCGACTTGCCGAGGGAGATCTGGAAGTACTGGGAGAGGAAGACCGTGCCGCCGAACATGGCCACGCCGACCAGCACGCTGGCGATGGTGGCCAGCGAGACCGTCCGGTTGCGGAAGATGTCCAACGGAATGATCGGCTCGGCGGCGCGGGACTCGACGAACACCGCCACCGCCAGCAGCGCGACACCGCCGACCACCATCACCGCCGTCCAGCCCGACGCCCACGCGAACTTGTTGCCGGCGAGCGACGACCAGACCAGCAGCAGCGAGACGCCCGTCGTGATCAGCGCGGCGCCGAGCCAGTCGATGCGCACCTGGCGACGGACGACGGGCAGGTGCAGCGTCTTTTGGAGCAGGACGATCGACAGGATGGTGAACGGCACGCCGATCAGGAAGCACCAGCGCCAGCCGAGCCACGAGGTGTCGACCAGCACGCCGCCGATCAGCGGTCCGGCGATGGTGCCGACGCCGAAGACGGCGCCGAAGATGCCGGCGTACCGGCCGAGCTCGCGCGGCGGGATCATGGCGGCCATGACGATGGTGGCCAGGGCGGTCATGCCGCCCGCGCCGACGCCCTGCACGATCCGGCTGAGCAGCAGGACCTCGACGTTCGGCGTGAAGCCGGCGATCAGCGAGCCGATCACGAACAGCCCGAGGGACAACTGGATGAGCAGCTTCTTGCTGTAGAGGTCGGCCATCTTGCCCCACAGCGGCACGGTAGCCGTCATGGCCAGCAGCTCGGTGGTGACGATCCAGGTGTAGACGGTCTGGCTGCCGTTCAGGTCGGCGATGATGCGCGGCAGCGCGTTCGCCACGACCGTGGACGCGAGGATCGACACGAACATGCCGACCATCAGGCCGGAGAGGGCCTGCAGGACCTCACGGCGGGACATGCGTGCCGTGCCGACCTCGACGGTGTCGGCGGGCACAGCGGGTGCGGACATCAGGTTCCTTGTCTTGTCGATGGGGGAGCGCCAGGGACGGTGGTCACCGGGTGCATCGGGGGTCGGGCAGGCCGGCGGCGAGCGCGTCGAACGCCTCGTCGGCCAGCTCGGCCAGGGACCGGGTGCCGCCGGCGGCAGCCCAGCGGAGCATCGCGGTGCGGAACGCGGCACCGGTTACGGCCGTGAGCAGCGCGGGGAAGCCATGATCCGGGGGTACGCCCACCCGGGCGGCGAGGGTCTCGGTCATCGTCCTTTCCGCCTCGACGCCGAGCGCGGCCAGGCGCGGCAGCAGGGCCGGATTACGTGTGACGACCTCCATGCGCAGCAGCCACAGCTCGCGGTCGGCCTGCATCTCGTCGATCACCTCGGCGAGGGCCGTGCGGATGGCCGCGAGCGCGGACACCTCCGGCGGCACCTCGGCGACCCGGGCCACGAACCGGGCGGTGTCGACGGCGTGGTCGCCGATGAGGGCGTCGTCCTTGCTCGGGAAGTAGTTGAAGAAGGTCCGGGACGAGACATCCGCCGCCTCGCTGATCTCCTCCACCGTGACGTGCTCCAGGCCGCGCTCGGCGACCAGCCGCAGCGCGGCGGTGGCCAGCGCGGCCCGGGTCTGCCGCTTCTTGCGGTCCCGCAGGCCGGCGGTCGCGGGCGAGGTGCTGCCATCGGTCACCGGGCAACACTAGGACGGATCTTTCAGTAACTGCAAACTTTCGTGCTCTGAAGTGAGCAGGCTAACGGCGCCGCCGGCGAGGGCCGGCACGCGGCGGCCCCTCCCGGTCAGGTCATCTGCCGAGCGTCCGTCCCGTCAGTGCTCGGGGTGGCGCCGGATGAAGTCCTGGTAGCTCTCGTTGGCCAGCTCCAGTTCCCGTACCTGCGCGGCCAGCTCCGCCCGGCGCAGCTCCGCCGCCGAGCACGCCCGGGCGAGCCGGAGCTGCCACGGATGGCCAGGCGTTGCCCTCATGGTTGGCGTGGGCGGCGATGGCGATGGCCACCGCTCGCTCGTTCTTCCCAAGATCTTTCGTGGTGAGCAGGGCAGCCTTGACGGCTTGACTCATGGCTTGCGGAACTCCGTCCGTCAGGGTCCGCGGCGCCTGTCGTGGCGCCCCGGGCCGATCTCTGGGTTGAAACTGCCGGCACTTCCGGTCCGGCGGTTGGGTGATATTGCGGACTGTCGCCGACGGATCAGCCACCGGCGGACCTGATCGACGCTCAATCCGTCGCCGGGGTCAAGCCACGTCAGCCGGGACCGCCGGCGGACGCATCGGCGCCGCAGATCAGATGCTGAGCGATACGACGCACGGGTTCGCGGCGGCTGAGCGCGCTGCTGGACCGGGCCGCCGCCCTGGTGGAGTCGCCGCACCGCACTTCACCGCAAGGTCACAAAACGGGTGCCGGCGGCTCTGCCATGAACTCGGCCGAGCCGCAGGCGGTCTGCGGCCTGGACCGGCTGCCCGACGGGCGGATCCCGGCTGAACCTGGCCGACATCGCCCTCGCGCTGGATCCGTCGCCCGGGGGAGTGGATCGCCGCCCGGCCGGCCCACGGAGCCGACCAGCCCTGGTCGGCGCGGGCCTTGCCGCATCCAGCTGCCGCTGGCCTTCTATCACGGACCGTGAGGAGCGGCGACCTGCTGCGCGCACGAACGGCGGCATGAGCGTGCAGGTGATCAAGCGGCGCCGTCAATTTGCCCGAGCCATCGGCGGACCGCTGAGAAATCCGCTTCGGTCAGGCCCACGTATGGGTCGACACGTTGCAGCAGCGCCCGCACCGGGTGGTGTGCTGCGACCCATCGCCGGTCAGCATCAGTTATCTCGTCGTCAAGCCAGACGAATGGGCGGCCGGCTGCCCACCGGGTAAGGAGCACGGTCTTCCAGTGCAGACCGTGCTCCGGATCCTCGTCGTCGTCCGGCCATTCCACGATCGGCAGGTCCGGAAGCCCAAGCCGTGGTGAGATGACCTCGTTCGCCTCCGCCATCCATGTCGTCGCCCAGACCAACTGGCAGCCCAGTGCCAACAGCCTCCGCCCGTCATCTGGGTCAAGCCGATCGAGCAGAGGGTTGCCAGTACCGTCCAGTGGCTGCACGACGGCATCGTCCGAAGAACGCTCGGGGCTAACCGGCCGGGCTTTGAACGGGATCAGCGGTCCGTCGACATCGACGAAGATCAAGGGGTTGTTGGCAAGGTCGTCCATCACGCTCGAACCGTATCGTGGGCCCATCCGGGCTGAGCCAGGTGCGCGTACTCTCCCTGGAAGGACCGGCTGTTCGCTGCACGCACCCCTCGTAAGACACCCAAGACGCCCGGTCAGCGGCAGAAGAGTGAGCCGCCGCGATGCGGGGAGTGGGCGTCAAACATCGCGACACCGGCAAGCAAGAGTGGCATGCTCTTCCCGGTGTTGAGGCAGTTGGACGACGGCGTCGAAATCACCGCCGAGGCGGGGCTTGGGCCCGTCTGTCTTCATTGCGCCGAGCGGCCGTGGAACGACGAGGTACTCGACCTGCGGTGCGAGTTGGCCGATGACGGCGTCAGTGCGGTGACCTGGGTCCGGACGTTCAATGGCGACGGGGTCGTGTCGTGGGCAGCCGACCTCGCCGAGTCGTATGAGGGATGGGACGGCGTGCGGGCCTGGGGGTCACTGGAACACGACCTCCGCATCGACGCGACGCATGACCTACGAGGTCAGGTCAATCTCCGTTTCGTCATCCGGGGTCCTCGGGGCTACGACCCGAGTGCGTGGGAGGCATCCGTCATGGTGACCCTTGACGCCGGCGAGGACATGCAACGTCTCGTCGCCGAACTCGGCGACTTGGTCTCGTAGCGCGGCCTCAAGTCGGAGGCGCGCCAGTAGGATCCCGGACATGTCCGATCTTGCTGCGCGCTTCGCCCAGCTCGCTGGCGAGTACGACTCCCGAAGGAGAGCGGCGACCGCGCTCGTCGGGCGCTGGGACTGGTACACCTGGCCGGGCCTTGATCTTCGTCCGTTGCACTTCGAACGGGACCTGCTCAAGGCTGGCCGCCGGTTGGACGCCAGACCGCCGGTGGATCGGGATGTCCTGCGCATCGGGTTCGACGCCGAGGGCCGCGCGGTGGTGATCGAGGAGTACAGCGGCTTTCTTCACGGCCGCCTGTACTACGAGACGTTCATCCGCCACGACGGCGACGTGGTCGAGGCGGCGCACTTCGATACGAACGGGCCCATCTACCTGCACGAGTACCGCTTCGTGGACGGGTTGATGCGCTCGGCCGACACAGTCGCGCGGGGCGGCTCGGGGCGGGAGTCGTACGCATACACCGATGGGCGGATCAGCCGCGTCGAGATCGAGCACGACGGCCGGGCGCCTTCGGTGCTGACGGCCGAGCACGACGACCGCGGCCTGGTCCGCATCGTCGAGGTCACGGGCCGTCGGTCCGAGGTGCGCTATGAACGGCCGCCGGCCGGATTCGACCTCGAAGCGGCGTGCCGGACCATCGAGGACGCATTCCTCACGCTGATCCCGGACGCCGTGGCGCGCCTGGTGGTCGACGGCCCCGCCGCCTGCGTCGCGCTGAGCTACTACCGATCGGACGCGCTATCCTTCGAGGTCCACGGGGCCACTGAGGACGAGCGCGCCGCCTTGGCGGCGATCGACGCCCAGGCAGCATGGTCGCCCGCCGACTTCGAGGCCAGTACCGACGTCGACCTCGACGACGCAGGATCGGTGCGGCTGGTACGACAGGAGCTCGCCCTGCTCGACGCGGGCGACCTCGATGCCGCCGCCGGATCCGAGGTGGGCCGGCGACTGTTGTGCGCGGTGGCGGCTCGGCTCAACCTCCGCGACTGGTCGGACACGCTGCCAGTCGCCGACGACTTCGTGGTGTACCCGGTCGACCTTGAGCTGGTCGACCTGGAGCGGAACCTGGCCGACTGCCTGCCGCCGGACCGGCTCGCCCGGCTACGCGAACGCGGCCTACTGTGACTGACCCCGGCCGGGCCCGACCTCTGCATCCGCACATCGGCACGAGCGGACGCTGACCGGGCGCGTGATCAGCGGCAGAACAGTGGACCTGTCTGCGAGTTTCGACGCCGTCGCGCCGCAAGCCGCTGATGGCCTGGGTGTTTACTTGCCCCTGGTTGGCAAGACCGGGCGTCAGCACCGGACGAATCCCAGAGCCTCGTCACGTAGCCCTTCCAGCACTTCGACGTTATGCAGCATGACGCCTGGGTCGTAGGTATGGGTCACCGTCAGCCTCGACATCCGATCGAGCACCTCCTCGTCGGTCAGTTGGGCCAGCCACGCTGCGATCTGCTGGTCGCTCGGGGAGCCGTCCACCTGGTCGATCAGATCGACCAGGTCGGTCCGGACGACTGCCGCGCCCAGGCGCTGTATTTGGCGATCTGCGGCCGACGTCGTCGAACCCATCGACATCGCGCGGCGTTCGTCCTGGTGGCCAACGGCGATCTCATAGCGCGTCGGAAGTGCCGGCTCGGGCGGCTCCGTGCCCGTGACGAGGCGCGGCACCGCCTGGGTGCGGACCCAGTGGGAGATCTCATCGAGCTCCTGCATCAGCACCGGCCACCGGTCCGTGCCCCCGGATAGTCTCGTCCCGCGTCCGCATCAGGGCCGACCGCAGCGCGTCGAGGCGTCGCACCTCCAGAGCGAGCTCCGCCACCAGCGCCGGATCAGCTTCCGCCTTCGGTGCCGTGGCCTGATGCAGCTCCTCCACCGCGTGGCGCCGGTTGCCGGGTCGCCGTCTCTGTGAGTGATTCGTGGGTGACGTGAACGTGATCCTCATGTTTGACTGAGGTCTATGCGAGCGGGGGAAGCGCGGCTGGCGATCGACTGTGGCAGCGCGAGCACTACGGCGGTGGTGGCGTGGCCTGACGGCAGATGGGTGCCGCTGATGTTCGACGGCGAGCCCGCCCTGCCCAGCGCGGTACTGCTCGGTGGGGACGGGAACGTGCTGACGGGCCACCAGGCGTGGCAGGCCGCCGCCACCGACCCGCAGCGGTTCATCCCGGCCCCACGGCAGTCTCCCGAGCAGCAGCTCACCATCGCCGACACGGACGTGGACACCCTCGATCTGGTCGCTGCCACTTTGCGGCGGGTCGCGGGGGAAGCGCAGCGGGTCGTCGGGTCGGTGGTGGAGGATGTGCGGCTGGTGGTGCCGGCCGGGTGGGGTCCGCGGCGGCGGACGTGGATGCGGCACGCCGCTCACCGTGCTGGTCTGCCCCAGCCCCGCCTGATCGAGGCCCCCGTGGCGGTGGCCGGTCACCTTGTCGCGGCGGGGGTGCAGCTGCCGGTCGGATCGTTCATCGTGGTCTGCGATGTCGGTGCCGGAGCGGAGGTCAGCGTCCTGCGGCGCGGCCCGGCCGGGTTCGAGGTGCTCGCCACCCTCGCGGATCCGACCGCCGGCGGCACCGCTATCGACGAAGCTCTCGCCGCCACGCTCGACAACGGCAGCCCGGCAGATGGCGACGGTCAACGGTGGGCGCTGCTGGCCAGCGTCGGCGCCGCGAAACAGGCCCTGGCCGACCGGGCCGCGGTGACCGTTCCACTGCCCCAGGGCTCTGCGATGGTGCTCAACACCGGCCTGCTGGAACAAGCCGCCCACCCGGTCCTGCACCGCGTCGCCCAGCTAGTAACAGAAACGATCGCCGCGGCAGAGATCAACGCCACTGACCTCGCCGGTGTCTACTGCGTCGGCGGGGTCGCCCGGATGCGGCTGCTGGAAAAGGCACTCATCGAGACCGCCTCTGTCACCCCGACCCTGGTCCCGGACCCCGCCACCGCGGCAGTACGGGGCGCCGCGGATGCGGGTGCCGCGGACGCAACGGCGGTAGGCCCGCCGGTCGAGGTGCCGGTGCCGCCGGTACGGCGGGCGGTGGCTATCGCTGTTCCGGGGCTGGCGTCTCTTGCCCTGATCTGGCAGTACTTCCTCACCGCGGAGTACCACAATGGCAGCCGAACGCTGCGGGGTCTTTACTACTGGGTGGTCTTGAACTGGGGTGAGCTGGCCATGGCGGCCGTGTTCGCCCTCCTGGCGTGCCTGGCAGCGGGCACCGTCCTCGGTTCCCTGATCGCCGCCCGCAGCCCCACCACGGAGATCAGATCCGAAGGTGGGAAGGTCAGCGTCGGGATCCTCGCCGCGGTGTCCCTCGGCGTCGCGATCGCCGGCCTCTACGCGGTGGTCGCCAGCCAATATTTCAGGCTGCCGTTCGGTGGATTCCTACGTTGGGCATTGTGGCCGATCGCACCGATTGCGGTGATGGCGGTGGCCATGGCGGTCGTCGCAGCCCGCCAGTGGCGGGTACCGCAGGGTGGCTGGTCGGCGCTGCTGACGGTGCCGGCGGGTTCTGTGATTACCGCCGCCGTCGGGATGCTGCTGATTCAGTACTCGCTGACCGCCGCCCGGCGGCCGCATCTGGTGCTGTGGATCGATATCGCTGGCCGCGTCGGTGGCCTGCTGCTCGGCGTGGGTGTGGTCATGGCGCTGGTGACACCGTTGGTGTTCCGCCTGATCCTCGGCGCACCGCTCGCGGTGATCGCCGCCGCGATCGTCAGTTGGCGGGCCTCTGGGGTTCTCGCGGTCTTCTACGCCATCGCCGTGGCGGTGTGGTGGGCGGCCCGGTTGTGGACCCGCGTCGTCCGCCCCGTCACCCCCCACACCTTCCCAGCAGGCGCAGGTAGCAATGCGGGCAGTTGATTCGCCGCCGGGTGGGGGTGGGTGAGGTTGCGGTGGCCGCGGCAGGTGCTGTCGCTGCTGTTCGTCCTCCTGCTCCTGATCGGCCCGCCAGCGGTGCTGCTGTTCGTCGTCGGCCCGCCGATGCGGGGATGGCCGACTGGGCAGCAGGTTCGGGCGTGGGTGGAGCAGCCGCTGACCGAGCAGACTCTCGCAGCCGCGTTGACCGTCGCGGCGTGGCTCGTGTGGCTGGTGCTGGCTTACACGGTCACCGTTCGGGCCCTGGCTCGCCTCCGCGCCGGGGCCGCATGGCTGCGCCGCATGCCCCTGCCCACGCCCCTGCAGGCAACGGCCAGCGGAATGGCCGGAGCGGCAGTCTTCACCGTCAGCGCCAACACGGCGACCGCCGCGCCGCCGGAACCTGCCCTCCCCGTCGCCGCTGGCACCCTCGATAGCCGAGACGACACCGCCCACCTCGACGCCTACAACAGCCGCAGGGATGACGGAGTGGTGTTGTCCGGCGGCTGGCTGCCCCGGGACGTCGCCGACCAGGTCGCCGCCGCCGCAGCCCTCGTCTGGCTACGCCGCCGCCTCGGCTACCGGCCCCGCCGGCCCGGCCCTCCCGCACGCGAGGATCCGGACCTGGCCCCGCTACCCGCGACCGCCACCGCCGTGCAAGCCGCCCTTGCCGACCACCCCCCGATACCGCAGCCAGCCGACGTGACCTCGGGCGGCGATGGATCCTCCGGTGCGATGCCGGCCCTCGTCTCCGGTCTTCCAGCCCCGCGTGTGGGGCTCAACGGAGCGGGCGCCGCCGCCGCGGCCCGGGGTCTGCTGGTCACCGCCCTGCTGACCGCACGCCGCCATCCGGCGATGTCGCTCGTCGTCACCCGCACCGCCCTCGCCGGCCTGCTCGGCTCCGCCGCCGAGGAACTACGTCGGCACCTGACACGGCTGCACGTCGTTTCCAGCGTCGACGAGGCCGTGCAGGTCCTTGCCCGAACTCGCGGCCATGACCGCCACGGGCTAGACGAGCCACGCCGGCGCGACGACCTGCCGGACGCCCGGGCGACCGTTGTCCTGATCATCGACGAACCACCGTCCGGTGCGGTCGCGCAGCGGTTGGCCGTCCTGCCGCCTGCCGCCGCGACCGTCGTGGTGTTGGGCGGGTGGCCAACCGCCGCGACATGGCAGGTCGACGCGGCGGGCCACACCCACGACCCGGACCGGCCCGAGTGGCGCGGACCACGGCTGTGCGTCCTCGACGCGCAGGCGGCCACAGACCTGCTCACCGTGATCGCCCACACCGACCCGCCATCCGACCAGCCCGCACCGACTCCCACCCCACACGCCGTGCAACGATCTCGGCCCCGCGTGCCGCGGCAGGCAACCGGACAGGACCCCCGTCCCGGACCCGCTGCCCCCGGCCACCGCCTGGAGCTGCGGGTCCTGGGTAACCCGATGCTGGCCTTCGGCGGTGAGCCGATCGTCGTCCGCCGCACCGCGGCCATGCAGGCCCTCGTGTTCCTCGCCGCCCACCCCGACGGGGCGGACAGCCGGAATCTCGTCGACGCAATCTGGCCGGGCTTGCCCCGACACTCGCTGACCGGCCGCCTCTACACGACACTCAGCGAGCTGCGCGGCACCGTCCGGGCCGCCTGCGGGCTTGCCATCGTCGATCACACCGATGACCGCTACCGCCTCAACCCTGACCACCTGGACGTGGACCTGTGGCGCTTCCACGCCGCGGTCCAGCACGCCGCCACCGCCGTCACCAACACCACGATCGCGTGGCAGGCGATCATCGACGCCTACCCCGGCGACCTCGCCGCCGGCCGCCCCTGGCCGTGGTTGGACCCGGTCCGGGAAGCCACCCGTCGGCACGTCATCGACGCCCACATGGCCCTCGCCGCCGCCGCATCCGACCCGCACCACGCCCTGGCCGTGCTGCAACAAGGCATCCGCGTCGACCCCTACAACGCCGACCTGCACGTGCGGGCGATGAACGTCCTCGCGGCCCTCGGCGACCACGACTCGGCCGCCGAACTGCACGACAGCTACACCCGCCGTCTCGCCGAGGCAGGCCTCGAACCCGGCAACGAGCTCAGGGAAACGGCCGCATCGCTGAGCAACAGCGTCGTTCCAGGCCGATAACACCAACCTGTTCACCGCCAAAACCGTTGGCGCACCGGTCACCTCACACCCGCCGACGGCCAGCCCCCGTGTAACACGAAGCTCTCCTGACCTGCGGGTGTCAGGTTGTGTGAGGCGGTGTGAGGTCCTGTCAGCCAGCAAGCCGCGACGGCGGCCGCCCGGCCGCCATAGCGTCGACTCGCACCAGCCCCCGGCACGCGGCACCCAGCACGACGTCACTCGCCGCCCAGCCCTGGTGACCAAGATCGACAGGCAGGAGGCAGCGATGAGAACCCGAGCGTCGTCGGCAGCCACGACGACGGCCTGCGCACTTCTGCTCGCGGTCGTACCGGCCGTGCTCATTCACCTCGCCGCCTGGCCTGACCTAGACGGGTCGTGGACGGCCACGCTCCAGGAGTGGATCCAGCAGCCCCTGACCGCCGGTTTCCTCGCCGTCCTCGCCTACATCGCGGCCTGGCTGATGTGGGCGCTGCTCGCCACCGCCGTCACCGCCCACGCCTACACCCGGCTCACCCGGCTACTGCGATGGCTGCCGGCGCTGCACCTACCGGGGCCCCTGCGAAGCCTCACCGCCGCCCTCCTGGGTGTCACCGCCCTCAGCGCCGGCACCGTCCCCGCGCACGCCGCCAGCACCCCCACCGTCACCACCTCGGACGAAGCCGTCCACCCGCCCCGGCCAGCCCGCGCTGTCACCCCCACACCCCACGCCGCTGACCGCCCGACCGGAAACACCCGACCCGAAGGCGAACCTCACAACACCTACACCGTCCGGCGCGGTGACACGCTGTCCGGCATCGCCCGCCGCTGTCTCGGCGACGCGGACCGGTGGCGCGACATCTTCGCCGTCAACCGCGGCACCCACTTCAAGATTGGGGGGACACTGCGCGACCCTGACCTGATCTATCCCGGCTGGACCCTCCGGCTGCCCACCACCGCCCGGGACCCGCACCAGGCCACGCCGCCCGCTCAGAAGGCATCCCCGACGCGACCCGAACCACGTAAGCCGCAGTCCGACGCGACCCCGCCGCCGGCTCACCCCACACCCGCCACCACCGCGCCTCACCGATCACCGGAATCGCCCGGCACCCCGACCGCCACCGGCACACCCCGTGATGACGCGGCCGTCTCGCCCACCCCTACGGCGTCCCGACCGGCGCCTGCCACCACCCCGGACGACCGAGGCGAGCAACGCCATGTGCGGGGGGTGCCTCTGCCGACCGGCAGCTGGGTCGACCTCGGTCTGGCCGTGGCCATCGCCGCCGCCGTCGCCCTGGTATGGGCACACCGCCGACGCCGCTACGTGCCCCGCAAGCCCTCAACGTCGCCCCGCATGGATGACCCGGACCTGGCGCCGATGCCCCGCGTGGTCAACCAGATCCGCCGCAACCTGAGACTCACTGCCGCCCAGCCCGACGAGGCGGGCCACGACGCCAACAACGTGCACCATGACGCCATCGACGCCCACGATCCCGCCGACCCCAGCGGCGGCCCCGATGAGGACGATGTCGTCGACGGCGAACATCGCTCGCCTGACCTGCACCATGCCCGTGAAGCCCTGCCGGTAGCGCCAGCCCTCGCGCACCCGCTGTCGGCGGTATGGCCGCCAGCCGGTCTAGGGCTGACCGGACCCGGAGCAGACGCCGCCGCCCGTGGGTTTCTCACCGCGGCCCTGGCCACCGGCGGCGCGGACCACCCCGACGCCCGCAGCCAGGTGGTCATACCGTCGGCGACCGCAGCAGCCCTGCTCGGCGTCGCCACCGTCAACCTGCCCCACACACCGAGGCTGACCATCACCGCCGGCCTCGACGAAGCCCTCGAGCTCCTGGAAGCGCAGGCCCTGCACCGCACCCGACTGCTCTACCAGCACGAGGTAGACACCGTCACCGAACTACGCGCCGCCGACCCCTACGAAGAACCCCTCGCACCGGTCATGCTGCTCGCCGACACCACCAGCCGCCACGAACGCTCCCGCATCGCCGCCCTGCTCACCCAGGGCCAACGCCTGGACATCCACGGCGTACTGCTCGGCGCCTGGCCCGAAGGCAACACCGTCCACGTCGCCGCCGACGGCACCACCACCCCAGCCGACGGCGACGCCCCGCCGGGCTCCCACCCCGCAGACGTCGGCCGCCTCACGGTGCTCAACCCAACCGAGACCACCGATCTCCTCGCGGCCCTCGCCGAATCCCACACCGGGCAGCCGTCCGCACCCACCCCCACCGAAGCCCCACCCACCCACGCCCAGCCTGCACCACCACTGCCCGCCGACCCGGAGCCACCGCGTCCGGAGGCCCGCGGCACCGACCGGCGACGCACCGACGAGCAGGACGCGGACACGGCGTCTCCCGCTACGGCGCCCCCGGCCGGCCCCGAACCGGACCCCGTCGCTGCGGAAAGCCCCATCGTGATCGAGCGAGCCAGCCCGGAAATGGACAGCCCCCCGACCAGCGGCGGCGCCAGTACCCCGACGGAACCGGACACGTTCAGCCGTAGCGGCCAGCCCTCAGCCGTCGTCAAACCGTCCCGGCCCGACACGCCAGCCCTCGACCCCCCGCACACACCCACACCACCGTCGCAGCCGGACCAGATCAAGGTGACAGTGCTCGGCCCGCCCGGCATCATCGACGCCGATCCACAGCGAAACCTACGCGCGAAATCCCTGGAACTGCTGGTGTACCTGGCGGTGCGCGACGGCAGCGCCTCCGTCGAAGCGATCCTGGACGACCTGCTGCCCGACGCCCCCGCCAGCAAAGCAGTGCACCGACTGCACACCTACGTCTCAGACCTCCGCGCAGTGCTACGCCACAACGCCGGACCCGGCACCTACCTCACCCACCCCCACCACCGCTACCAACTCAACCCCGACCGCTTCAACATCGACCTATGGCGCATGCGCGCCGCGATCCGCGCCGCCGACACCACCGCATCCCCACCCGAACGCATCCAAGCGCTGCGCCGCGCCGTGACCGCCTACCGGCCCCTCGCCGACGGCTGCGAATACGAATGGCTCGAGCCCTACCGGCAGGCCGTACGCCAAGAAGCCCTCGACGCCACCACCGCCCTCATCGAGGAACTCACCGACCAGCCCGCAGCACAGACCGCCGTCCTCGACACCGCCCTGCAGCAACACCCCTACACCGAAACCCTCTACCAGGCCGCGATGCGCGCCCACGCCCGCCTCGGCCACCTCGACACCATCCGCGCGCTGCGCCGCGCCCTGACTCGTCGCCTCGCCGAGATCGACACCGAACCCGCCGACGACACCCTCACCCTGGCCGACAAGCTCATCGCCGACCTACGCCAACCCCGACGCGGCACCCGCCCCACCGGCAGGCCAGCCCCATGAGCGCAACACTGGACACCGCACCGGCCGGCCATCCCGCCAGCGGCAAGCATCTGCATCGACTGCGGTGGGCGGTACGCGCCACCCTCACCCTCGGCGTCGCCGCCTCCGTCGCCGCGAACGTCCTACACGCCCGACCGAACCCGATCAGCCAGATCATCGCCGCGTGGCCACCCCTGGCACTGCTCATCACCGTCGAACTGATCTCCCGCGTCCCCCATCACCGGCGTGCCCTGGGCGTCATCCGCATCGCCGCCACCGCCGTCATCGCCGCCATCGCCACCTGGTGGGGTCGGGTCAGGGCGCGGTGCCGGCCTTTCGGTCCGGTCGTCTCCCTGACCCGCCCGCCCGAACCGGACGTGCGCGTCTCCGCGCATCCGGCTCTCCACGAGCACATGCCGTCAGGTCACGTGCTGGGTGTGGCCGCTGGTTGATGCCATCTGTCCCACGGGGTGGGGATCTTCGTCCCGCGGTAGCGGTAGCGGTTGATCGCCACCTTCTGCGGGTCGAACAGGGTGATCCCCTCGTGCGTCGGTTTCCATCTAGGCAGATACCGGCGGATCAGGTGCTTCCACGGCACTCCGTCGTGGCGTTTGCGTATCCACCCGAGCACCCGCCGCCAGGCGTAGCGCGACAGGTAGCCGAAGGTGGCATTCGAGACGCCGTGACGGAAGTAGTTGCACCAACCGGCAAGCGTCGGGTTCAACGCTTGCAGCAGGTCGGACAGATGCGCGTGTGCTGTTCGTCGGGTGATCGTCCGCACCTTGCCGACGATCGAGGCCAGGGCCTTCTTCGCCGGGTAGGTGTAGACGTACCGCTTGTTCGACCCCTGCTGTCGCCGGCGCTGGACGTGCCAGCCGAGGAAGTCGAACCCCTCGTCCAGGTGGACCACCTGCGTCTTCGGCCCGGACAGGCGAAGCCCGATCCGCGCCAACACCGCAGCGACGTCATCCCGAAGCTCCTCGGCGTGCTCACGCCCGCCGGCCACCATGACGACGAAGTCGTCGGCGTAGCGCACCAGCCGCCAGTTGCAGCGCCCAGTGCGGAGCCGGTTGTGTCGACGCCACGGGCTGCCCATCTGGCTCTGCCACGCCGTGACGAACCAGTCGTCGAGCGCGGACAGGGCGATGTTGGCCAGCAGTGGTGACAGGATGCCCCCTTGCGGCGTGCCAGTGCTCGTCTCCTGGTAGCCGGTATCGGCGCTGAGCACCCCGGCTTTCAGGAACGCCTTGACCAACGCCAGCACCCGCTTGTCTCCGACCCGTCGACGTACCCGGTCCATCAGGGCCGCGTGGTCGATGGTGTCGAAGCACGCCTCGATGTCCGCTTCCAGCACCCACTCGTAGCCCTTGGCGCCGAAGTGGCGGATCTCAGCGATAGCGTCGTGCGTGCGCCGTCGAGGCCGGAACCCGTACGAGCACGGGCGGAACCCGGCCTCGAAGATCGGCTCCAGCACCAGCTTCAGGGCGGCCTGGACCACCCTGTCCCGCACGGTCGGGATCCCCAGCCGGCGCAGCCTGCCGTCGGATTTCGGAATCATCCGCTCCCGCACGGGCAACGGGGTGAACGCACCGGCCTTGACGTCGGCGCGCAGCTCGGCGAGGAACGGCTCCTCGCCGCGCAGCACCCGGATGTAGTGGGCGGTCTGCCCGTCCACTCCGGCGGTGCGTGCACCCTTGTTCGTCCGCACCCGCTCCCACGCGACCATCAGGAACGCGGGATCGGTGACGAGGTTGAACAGATCATCGAACCGGCGGGCCTCATCCTCGCCCGCCCATCGGTGCAGCTTCGCCTGGATCTCCAGTACCCGCCGCTCCGCCTGCCCCAACTCGGGCCACCCGGACGGCGGCACGCCAGTATTCACCGGCGGCCTCCTGGCATTCCAGTGTCTCGGCTGCGTACTCGCTGTCGCCCTTCGCCCTGTGGCCGGCTTTCCCGACCTCCGACTACTACGGCGACTCCGCCCCCGGCCGGAACCGTCAGCTGACGGTGCGCCTGCCCCACCGGCACGGCCTGGCTGGCCGACAGGCGGGGCGGTCCCGGACGGGTTCCCACGTTCACCACACGATCGTTCGTCGGGTTAGGTGCCCAGCTCTGCCCCTGCGACCTCGCCACGGCTACGCCGCAGATCTTCACCGTGGCCTCCCCGCCAGCCAATACCAAACCGACCAGGGAGTTACCCGACACCGAACCGGTGTCGGGATACGCGCCGCAACCCAGCCCACATCCGCCAGGTTCGAGCTGGTGCCTAGTCTTGAGAGGCTTTACACGCTGGTTCCTCACGTACACCTTCCCAACTCGCTCGCCGGACCCGAGCCGTCTGGCAGTGTCAGCCCGTCCCGGCTTTGTCAGGGCCGCTTCCCACCCACACCCGGCACCTCCCGGGGGCAGGCTGCCCTCAGCTACACCGCCCTGCTGCGACAGGAACGGCGGTGGTGGTCTTTCACCTCCACTCGATCGTGCAGCGCCTCGTGGCGCACGGTGTCGTACTGGCATCTCGCCGGCGTCGCGGTCCGTTACGGTGAAACCGAACACGGCGCCGCCTACCTGCTGCCCATCTCCGTCGACGGCCTCGTCATCGTCGCCAGCGTCAGCCTCGTCGAACTCACCGCCAGGATCCGCACCACCACCCCAGAACGAGGCATGCCATCCGCTGCCACAGCGCCCACCGCATCCGCACGCCCATCCGACCCAGGTCCCGTGCCAGAAGCCATCGGCAACCTCACCGCCGAGCCGGCGCGGCCACCTGCCCTACTTACCGGCAAACGCCACCGACACCACCCCCAGGCCGACAACACCGGCGGCACACCCAGCACGGCCAACCAGCCTCGACCGCGCACCCACACCCATGAAAACGACACGCGGGACGTGATGCGGACGAGCGACACACGACCGATGCCTCCCAGCGACGGCAACCCCACGGACCAGCCGCCGGATCCCTCAGAGGACAGGCCGCCAGACAAGATCCCCTCGGACACCGCCGCCGCCGTGGCCTACTGGCACTATCGCGACCCTGAGCTTCACCCCGCCCAGATCGCCAAGCGGATCGGCCGATCCGAACGCACCGTCCGCCGACACTGGCCACCACCACCACCGTCCAGCAGCCCACCGCACATCAACGGTCACCTCGCCGATAACCTCCTCCAGTGAACCCGCCGTCCTGTGTCGCCCGTGGGCATGATGACCACGGACAGCACCGCACAGCGCGACCCAACGACGAAAGGACCCATTTCTGCCTCGAGGCTCGGCGCGAGCGGCGCGTGGAACCGTCCGATCGTCAGGCAGACTCGTTGATCAACCGGCAGGGCCGGGCCGGACCGCGGAATTTGGATGGTCGTTGGCCTGGGGGCATGATCTGCTCCCGTGGACGAGGCCATGATCCGCACGTGGGCGCCGGATGATCTCTGGGAGATAGCGGCGCCGTTGATCCCGCCCGCGCC
>NZ_JBEYSO010000040.1:0-52282 GCF_040642675.1 Micromonospora sp. NPDC047738 | reverse complement strand
TTCTCGGGGGGGCTCCCGCCCCACCCGCTCCGCCGCGGGCCGCCGACCCCGTACGGGGTCGGCGGCCTTCGCCGTATGGACCGGAATCAGCGCTCCGCGACGGGGACGTAGTCCCGCTGCGGGTAGCCGGTGTAGATCTGGCGCGGGCGGCCGATCTTGGTCTCCGGGTCGTTGATCATCTCGCGCCACTGCGCGATCCAGCCGGGCAGCCGGCCCAGGGCGAAGAGCACCGTGAACATCTTGGTCGGGAAGCCCATGGCCTTGTAGATCAGGCCGGTGTAGAAGTCCACGTTCGGGTAGAGCCGGCGGGAGACGAAGAAGTCGTCCGCGAGGGCGATCTCCTCGAGCTGCACGGCGAGGTCCAGCAGCGGGTCCGGCTTGGCCATCCGGCCGAGCACGTCCTGGGCGGCCTTCTTCACGATGGCGGCGCGCGGGTCGTAGTTCTTGTAGACCCGGTGGCCGAAGCCCATCAGCTTCACGCCGTCCTGCTTGTCCTTCACCTTCTGCACGAAGGAGCGGACGTCGCCGCCGTCGGCCTGGATCCGCTGGAGCATCTCCAGCACGGCCTGGTTGGCGCCGCCGTGCAGCGGGCCGAAGAGGGCGTTCACGCCGGCCGAGACCGAGGCGAAGAGGTTGGCGTTGCTGGAGCCGACCAGGCGCACGGTCGAGGTGGAGCAGTTCTGCTCGTGGTCGGCGTGCAGGATGAAGAGCATGTCCAGCACCCGGGCCACCACCGGGTCGACCTCGTACGGCTCGGCCGGCACGCCGAAGGTCATCCGCAGGAAGTTCTCGACGTAGCCCAGCGAGTTGTCCGGGTACAGCAGCGGCTGGCCGATCGACTTCTTGTAGGCGTACGAGGCGATGGTGGGAACCTTCGCCATCAGCCGCACCGTGGACATCTCCACGTGCTCGGAGTCGAACGGGTCCAGGCTGTCCTGGTAGAAGGTCGAGATGGCGCTGACCGCCGACGAGAGCACGGCCATCGGGTGCGCGTCGCGCGGGAAACCGTCGAAGAAGCGGCGCATCTCCTCGTGCAGCAGCGAGTGCCGCCGGATCCGTTCGCTGAATTCGGTGAGCTGCTGCGGGGTCGGCAGCTCACCGTAGATCAGCAGGTACGAGACCTCCAGGAAGGAGGAGTTCTCGGCCAGCTGCTCGATCGGGTAGCCCCGGTACCGCAGAATGCCCGCGTCACCGTCGATGTAGGTGATCGCGGACGAGCAGGACGCGGTGTTGACGAAACCGGGATCGTAGGTGGTCATCCCGGTTTCCTTGAGCAGATTGCCCACCCGGATGCCGGCGGGGCCCTCGACCGCGGACTGCACCGGCATCGACAGCTGCCCACCGGGGTGGTCGAGCTTGACTTCCGTCATGTGTTCCTCGCTTCGCCGGCAAGATCTTCGTTGAATTGCCTTCGCTTTTACCGTACTTACGGTCGGGAGGACACCGCTCGTCATGGTTCTACGGTGAGGTATGCGTCACGCGATTCCCGACTTGCCGGCTGGGAAACCCCGTGGAAGCGCGACCACGCCGCCGCGCGCCGGAGCGTCGGAAGGGCACGCGGCAGCGGTCAGGACAGGGTGAGCCGGCGCAGGGCGCCGTCCGCGGCCACCCGGTAGATGTCCAGGCGGTTGGCCCCGGCGGCGAAGAGCCGGTCGTCGGGCAGCAGCGCCGCGAACCGCCGGCCACCCTTGTCCGGCGGGACGACCGGGACCACCGCGCCGATGGTCCCGTTGACCGCCACCGCGAGCTTCGTCCCGTTCGGCACCGAGGCCGGCACGGTGCCCCAGACCAGGGCGGGCAGGTCGCCGTTCGCCGGGTCGACGGCGCGGAACGCGGCGAGGTTGGCCACGGTGGCCGTACCGCCGGCGGGTCGGTTGCCGGGCCGGGTGCCGACCAGCGGATCCGGGGCGGGGGTGGCGGGCGGGGACGGCACCCCGCCGGTGATCGGCACCGGTTCCCCGGGCCGGTCGTAGAAGCGCTTGTCGGCGCCCTCGCGCGGGGACTGCTTCGCCGAGCGGCCGTCCGTCCGCCAGGGGATCCGGATGTGGGTCTCGTCGGCGATGGTGGGCAGCAGGTCGACATGCTGCCAGTTCCGGTCGTCGACCCGGCCGGTCCGCTGGCCGGGCTCCTTGACGAACATCGGCACCCAGGCGACCTGGTCGGCGGCGTGGTTGATGGCGTCCATCCCCCGGCCCTGCCAGTCGCGCAGGAAGCTCACCCCGTGGTCGGCGGTGACCAGGACGAGGGCCTGGTCGTAGAGGCCGGAGGCGCGCAGCGTCCGCAGCGTCTCGCCGATCAGCCGGTCCGTGTAGCCGAGCTGCGCCAGGTGCCGCTGCCGGGCCAGGTCCACCCAGCCGGCGCCGTCGTTGGGCAGGTCCTCCGGCGCGGCGTACCGGGCCCCGGACGGCAGGTACGCCCACGGCGCGTGCGGCATCAGCAGGTGCAGGAAGTGCAGGGTGGGCCGGGACGAGGGGCGCAGCCCGGCGAGGAAGCTGGTGAACCGGGCCGGCTGGTTGGCGTTGAGGGCGTCCCAGCGGAACTTCGGGTCCGCCGGGACCGGCTCGGCCGCGTCCAGCCCCGCCTCGGCCCGGGTCAGCTCCCGGTACGACGTCTCGGGGTCGACCCGGATGTCCACCGGCGCGGTGACCTGCCGCAGCAGCTTGCCGCTCTCCCGGACCAGCACGCCGAGGCCCTGCTGCGGCGCGGCCGCCTGCTCGCAGCGACTGGGCGGGCAGAGCCGGGTGATGCTCTCCTCCGCCTTGATCTCGTACAGGCCGCCCAGGGCGGTAAACAGGTTGTCCGGGTACTGCGAGTAGTGCGGGGCGACCGACTCGGCCGGGTAGCGGCCGGTCAGCATGGCCGGCAGCGCGTACGGCGTCCAGCCGCTGACGCCGGTGGCGTTGCGGTACCAGGTCGAGCCGGCGGCCAGCTCGGCGAAGTGCGGGTACCGGGTGGCGTCGATCCGCCCGTCCGGTCCGAGCAGCGAGACCAGCGGCAGCTCGTCCAGGACGATCATGACCACCGATGGGTGGACGCCCGCGCCGGCCACTCCGGCGGCGCCGGCGTGGCCGCGGGGCAGCACCACCGCCGAGGCCGGCGAGGCGAAGAGGAAGAGGCCGACGAAGATCGCCGGCCCGACGGCGGCCAGCCGCAGCACCCGCTCCGGCGCCCGCCAGCGACGGTGCGCGGCCGCCCCGACGGCGCCGGCCACAGCCGCCGCCAGCAGCAGTGGTACGCCCCGCAGCGGCGTGGTGTGCCGCCCGACCTGGACGGCGAGCGCGGCCAGCAGCAGCCCCACCACGAGGGTGTGCACGACCGCCCGGGTGACCCGCCCGGCGCACAGGCTGACCGCGCCGAACAGGGCGACCGGCACGGTCGGCGCGATCGCGATCAGGGCCACCAGGAGCAGGACGTCGGCCGGGGAGGCGCGGTGGAACAGGAAGAAGTCGGGGCTGCGCCCCAGCACGTCCAGCAGCGGCTGGGTGACCACCAGCCCGACCAGTGCCGTCACCTCCAGCAGCCGGCCCAGTTCGCTCCGCCAGACCCGCCGGCCGCCGGAGGGCGCCGGCGCGACCGGGCGTACCTCGGGCGGCGCGAGGGTGTCAGCCATGTACCACCACCTGGTAGAGCGTGCGGGTGCCGGACGGCAGCTCGGCCTGGCGGACGATCCGGCCGCGCGCCGCGAGCAGCGGCTCGAACGCCTCCCGCCGGTAGTCGGGGAAGAGCCCGCCGGGCTTGTTGGCCAGCAGCCGGCGTGCCATCGGGTCCTCGGGGTGGACGAACTCCACGACCAGGCTGCCGCCGGGTGCGGTCAGTGCGACGAACTGGTCCAGCACCTCGGCCAGCGGCACGTTCCGGCCGATCGCCAGGTGGTGCACCACCGCCAGCGCGAGCACCAGGTCGGCCCGTGCCCGGTCGCCGAAGGCGGCCCGCTCGACGCCGCGCCAGCCCCCGCCGGGCGACGGGTCGGCCAGGTCCATCACCAGCGGCAGGACGCGCCGCTCCCCCGCCGCCCGCAGGGCGCGGTAGAGCGCGTCGGCCACCGCCGCGTCCTGCTCGACCGCGACCACGTAGCCAGCCTGCCGGGCGGCGATCCGGGCGTACCGGCCGTCGTTGGCGCCCAGGTCGAGCACGAGCCCGGGCGCGGCGGCGGCCACCGCCCGGTCGACGAACTCCTCCTTGGCCTGCCGGTCCGGCACCGAGTACGCGCAGGTGCGCTGGTAGTCCGACCAGTAGCTCTCCCCCGGCCGGTGGTCCAGCCGCCGGACCAGCTTCTCCAGCCCGCGTACGGTCGCCAGGGCCAGCTCGCGCGAGTAGCCGGCGGCCCTCAGCTGGGCGCGGACGTCGGCGGTGCTGGCCCGGGCGTTGCGGGCCTGCATCGCGCCGTGCAGGTGGACGTGGGTGAGCACCCCGGGCCGCCAGCGTCGGGTGCCGCCGAAGAGCCGCCGCATCTGGTCCGGCTCGATGCCGTCGATCCGGGCCCGCAGCCAGGGCTGGAAGTCGACCCCGAGGTGGGCCTGGAGCAGCATGGGATAGAGCAGGGTCTGGCAGAACTGCCGGTACCCGGCCCAGGGCTCCCCGTCGCGGGCCGGCTCGAACGAGCCGACGTCGATGAAGACCGGCGTTGCGCCCCGCCACTGGAGGTTGTACGCCGAGCCGTCCTTGGTGGTGAAGCCGTCGGCCAGCGCCATCCGCAGGACGTCCAGGTGCAGCAGGGCGGCGTCGCGCAGCATGCCGTACGTCCACTCGTACGGGTGGGAGACGAACGGGATGCGCTCGTGCCGGAGCACCGCCGCCCAGGGCAGGTCAACCGGGGCCGGGGTGAGTTCCTCGGTGCCGCAGACCTTGCCGGCGGCGAGCAGGTCGCGGAAGAAGTCGGCGGCAGCCAGTGCGTGCCAGTCCCGGGCGGACCGCTCGTCGAGCCCGCGCAGCACCTCGCCGTGGCGGTGGAAGACCCGGTTGCCAGGGTCGCGGAAGGAGCCGGGCTCGGCCCGGACGCCGGTGTCGAAGAAGGCCACGCCGGTCAGCTCCGGTCGGTGGGCTGCCGGCGGAACCGGGCCACCAACCGTCGCCAGTAGAGCTTGGCGGCCACCGCCGCGCCGGCCACCCCGCCGACCACCGCCTGCACGATCAGGCTGCCGGATCCCGCATCCAGGTAGGCCAGGTGCGTCACGGCTGCCCCCTTCCCCTGTTGATGGAGGCCGGCCCGATATAGGGGCTTTCGGCCTTTAAGCCGGACTTGTCCTTCACCGTACGCCGCCGAGGCGGTCCGTGTCGGGCACACCCGCCACTCCACCCACGTCCGTTCCGTTCAAGACGCCCCGGCCCGCCCGCCCCTACCGTGGCGGCCATGACACCGCACTTCGATCTGATCGGCATGGCCGTCACCGACATGGACCGCACCCTCGACTTCTATCGCCGGCTGGGGCTGGCGATCCCGCCGGGCGCGGAGCGGGAACCGCACGTGGAGATCAACCTGGACAACGGCGTCCGGCTGGCCTGGGACGCGGTCGACATGGTGCGCACCTTCAACCCGGGCTACACGCCGGCCACCGGCAGTCCCCGGATGAACCTGGCCTTCCGCTGCGCCGACCCCGCCGAGGTCGACCGCTGGTACGCGGAGCTGACCGCCGCCGGCCACCACGGCCACCTGCCGCCCTGGGACGCCTTCTGGGGCCAGCGGTACGCGGTCCTGCACGACCCGGACGGCAACGGCGTGGACCTGTTCGCCCCGCTCGACCGGGCCTGACCCCGGGCGCTCCTCCGGCGGCGACCGGTCAGCCGCGGCGGGCCGGCAGCAGGCGGGTCGGGGGCACCCCGGCGAGATCCTTCACCTCGCGGGTGAGATGGGCCTGGTCGGCGTACCCGGCCCGGGCGGCCGCCTCGGCCAGCGGGATGCCGGCACGGGCCAGGTCAAGGGCGCGGCGCATCCGCAGGATGCGGGCGAGGGTCTTCGGGCCGTACCCGAACAGGGCCCGGCTGCGCCGGTGCAGCGCCCGCGCGCCGAGCCCGACCTCGGCGGCGGTGGCCGCCACGGTGGCGCCGGCCGCCAGCCGGGCGGCGACCCACGCGCCGAGCGGGTCGGGCCCGCCGGCGGCGCGCAGCCGCGCCACCGCGACCGCCTCCAGCACCGCGCCGACCGGCCCGGCCCGGCCCGGCCACGCGGGCCCCACCACATCGGCCGGCGCGGCGAGGGAGACGGCCCGCCCGGCACCCGCAGCGCCGGCGGATGGCCCCGGAGGCCGGGCCTCGGCGGCCACCGCCAGCCGGTCGGCCAGCTCGGCGGCCGCCCGGCCCCACAGCTCGGTCAGCGGGGCGCGGCGGTCCCGCAGCTCGTCTGCGGGGACACCGACGACGGCCGGGCCGGTGCCGGGCGGCAGCCGCAGCCCGACCCACCGCTCGCCCGGCACGCTGACGGAGAGGTGGGCGGTCCGATCAGGACCGGCGACCAGCAACCCGGCACGGCTGGACCAGAGCAGGTCCAGGCACCCGTCGGGCAGCACCCGAGCTGGCGCCGCGCCCACCGCGACGCTCTCCCACACCACCGCCCCACCGATCCCCGCCGCTGCCCGTTCCCGATACATCCCTCCACCCTGCCACGCCACCCGGGGCGGTCAGGGGCGGCGGTGGTGCATGGCGAGGCGGAGCAGGATGAAGCGCAGGACGGTGGCGGCGAGGTTCGCGGCGACGAGCACAGCCAGTTCGAGCGTTCGGGGCGGGGCTGCCGTGGCGGTGTGCAGGATTGCCAGGGAGCCGCTGGTCAGGGCCAGGCCCAGGGCGAAGGCGAGCAGCCCCTGGAGGTGGTGCCGGCCGGCGTGGTGGCGGCCCGTGACGCCGAAGGTGAGCCGCCGGTTGGCGGCCGTGTTGGCCACCGCGGTGAGCAGCAGCGCCAGCAGGTTCGCCGGCTGCGCCCCGAGCGGCCCCCGGGCCAGCACGAACAGCAGCAGGTACGCGAGCGTGCTGGCCACCCCGACTGCGGCGAACCGGACCAGCTGCCGGGGCAGCCCGACCGGCACCTGCGCCGGCGGCTGGTGCAGGGGCGCCCGCCCCAACTGCTCGCGCAGCTCCGCCAGGGGCAGCGCGCCGGTGACCAGCGCCCGGCCCAGCCGCCCGATGCCGCGCAGGTCGGCCAACGCGGTGGCCACGATGTCCACCCGGCTGTCCGGGTCGTCCACCCAGTCCACCGGCACCTCGTGGATGCGCAGCCCGGCCCGCTGCGCCAGGACCAGCAGCTCGGTGTCGAAGAACCAGCCGGTGTCCTGGACCAGCGGCAGCAGCCGGGCGGCCACGTCGGCGCGGATCGCCTTGAACCCGCACTGCGCGTCGGAGAAGCGCGCCGCGAGGGTGCCGCGCAGCAGCAGGTTGTAACCGCGGGAGATGACCTCCCGCTTGGCGCCCCGGACCACCCGGCTGGTCCGGGCCAGCCGGGTGCCGATGGCCAGGTCCGAGTGGCCGGAGATGAGCGGCGCCACCAGCGGCAGCAGCGCCGCCAGGTCGGTGGAGAGGTCCACGTCCAGGTACGCCAGCACCGGCGCCGGGGAGGCGGACCAGGCCGCCCGCAGCGCCCGGCCCCGCCCCTTGGCGTCGAGGTGCAGCACGCTCACCCCGGGCAGCTCCGCGGCGAGCGTCTCGGCCACCGCGAGGGTGCCGTCGGCGCTGGCGTTGTCGGCCACCGTGATCCGGAACGGGTACGGGAAGTGCGTGCTGAGGTGGGCGTGCAGCCGCCGGACGCAGGGCCCGAGGTCGGTCTCCTCGTTGTAGACGGGGACCACCACGTCCAGCACGGCCGTCGGCGCCGTCGGGCGGGCCTGCACCGCGGCCCGGGGTTGGCTCGTCCAGGTCATGGTCAGCCCTGCTTCCCGCTGCTCAGGTCGTACACGGTGACGCCGTCGACGGTCTTGGCGGTGAAGTGCTCGGCGACCCAGGCGGCGATCTCCTGGGACGCGCTGCTCCCGCCGTTGGCCCGGAACCCGCCGCCGCCGATGAAGTAGTGGACCTTTCCGGCGGCGACGTACTGCTGGAACTGCGCCAGGGTCGGGGACGGATCGCTGCCGTTGAAGCCGCCGATCGGCATCACCGGCCTGCGGGTGGTGAGCTGGTAGCCGGAGGCGTTGTTCGAGCCGACGGTGGCGGCCACCCAGGTGTACCGGTCGGCGTCGGCCGTCAGCAGCGCGGTCATCTCCGCGCTCGGCTCGCTGGCGTCGAGCAGCCCGCCCATGCCGCCGCCGTTCCGCTGCGACCGCCCGTCGCCCCCGGGGAACGCGCCACCGGGGAACTGTCCCGTGCCGGTCTGGCCGGGCTGGCCGGTGCCGGCGGTCGCACTGCCGGGCAGACCGGGGAGACTCCCGTTCGGACCGCCCGGGAAGCCCGGGAACTGCCCCTGGCCGCCGGGGGAACCGGGGAACCGGCCGTCCTGCGCCGTGCCGCCGTCCGGGCCGCCGGGGAGCTCCATGCCGGCCGGCATCCGGCCGCCGGGGAACCCGCCGCGCCCCGGGCCGAAGCCGCCCTGCGTGAACGGGCCGGCGCTGGGGATCGAGCCGGTGTGCGGCGTCGCGGCGGTCTTCAGCGCGTACCCGGCCGGGCCGGCGAGGACGGCCACCGCGCCGAGCGCCAGCACCACCGGGGCCACCCGGCGGGGCAGCCGGCCGACCAGGAGCAGCAGGACGGCGGCGGCCAGGCCGACCGCCAGCACGGCGGTGGGCAGCCACGGATACCAGTCGGCGCTGCGGCCCAGCAGGCGCCACGACCACCAGGCGGTGACCGCCAGGGTGACCGCCAGCGTGGCGGTCGCCGCGCGGGACCGCCATCGGCCCGGGGTGGCCCGGGCCCGCCACAGCAGGGCCACGCCGATGCCGACCAGGGCGCCGACCGCGGGGGCCAGGGCCACCGTGTAGTAGGCGTGGAAGATCCCGGACATCAAGCTGAAGATCAGCCCGGTGACCAGCAGCCAGCCGCCCCAGAGCAGCAGGCCGGCCCGGGTCCGGTCGGTCCGCGCCGCCCGGCCGGCCAGCACCAGGCCGGCGACCAGCAGGATCAGCGCGGCCGGCAACAGCCAGGAGATCTGCCCGCCGACCTCGGTGTCGAACATCCGCAGCCAGCCGGTCTGGCCGGAGAACGGTCCCCCGCCACCGCCGCCCATCCGGCCGGGGCCGACGCTGCCCTCCTCGTTGCCGGTGATCCGGCCCAGACCGTTGTAGCCGAGGGTCAGCTCCAGGATGCTGTTGTGCTGCGACCCGCCGATGTACGGGCGGGCGCTCGCCGGCACCAGCTCCACCACGGCCACCCACCAGCCGGCGGAGACCACCACGGCGAGCCCGGACAGCAGCAGCTGACGGATCCGGCGCCAGACGCCGGTCGGCGCGGCCAGCAGGTAGACGCCGGCGAAGACCGGGATCACCAGGAACGCCTGGAGCATCTTGGTGAGGAAGCCGAGGCCGACCAGCACGCCGGTCAGCATGAGCCACCGGGTGCTCGCCGTCTCGACCGCACGCACCGTGGCGTACGCGGCGGCGACCAGCAGGAACACCAGCAGCGCGTCCGGGTTGTTGAACCGGAACATCAGGGTGGCCACCGGGGTGACCGCGAGCACCGCGCCGGCGAGCAGACCGGCGGCCGGGCCGTACCAGCGGCGGACCGCCGCGTACAGCACGCCGACCGTGGCCACCCCGAGCAGCGCCTGCGGAACCAGGATCGACCAGCTGCTGAGCCCGAAGACCCGGACGGAGAGCGCCATCAGCCACAGCGAGGCGGGGGTCTTGTCGACGGTGATCGAGTTGGCCGCGTCGGATGAGCCGTAGAAGAACGCGGTCCAGCTCTCCGAGCCGGCCTGCACGGCCGCCGAGTAGAACGCGTTGCCCCAGCCGGAGGCGCCGAGCCCCCACAAATAGAGCACGGCGGTGGCCAGCAGCAGCCCGATCAGGGCCGGTCTCGCCCAGCGCGGATCGCGGCGGGGCGGCGCGGGTGCCGCCACTGTGGGACCCGGTTCCGGGGCGGGCGCAGGGGGCGGCTCGGTCCCGGTCGACCCGCTCGCGGGCGCGGTCAGCAGACTCTCTGTTCTGTCCATGCCGGCCAGCCTCCGGTGACCCGCTGGTCCGGCCCCATGAACGACCTATGCGTCGGCTGTGGATCCCAGCAGCCGCACCGTGAAGGTGGTCCGGCCGGGACGGCTGGCCACGTCGACCCGGCCGTGGTGGGCCTCGACCACGGCGGCCACGATGGCCAGACCGAGCCCGGTGCTGCCGTGCGCCCGGGAGCGGGAGCTGTCGCCGCGGGCGAAGCGCTCGAAGACCTCCGGCTGGAGGTCGGTGGGGATGCCGGGGCCGTCGTCGGTGACGCTGAGTTCGACGCCGTCGGTCACCGGCGCCAGCCGGGTGGTCACGGTGGTGCCCGGTGGGGTGTGTACCCGGGCGTTGGCGAGGAGGTTGGCCAGCACCTGGTGCAGCCGGTGGGCGTCGCCGGTGACGCTCACCGGCTCGTCCGGCAGGTCCAGCTGCCAGCGGTGGTCGGGGCCGGCCACATGCGCGTCGCTGACCGCGTTCACCACGAGGGCGGTGAGGTCCACCGGCTCGGCCGCGAGGGGTCGCCCGGAGTCCAGCCGGGCGAGCAGCAGCAGGTCGTCGACGAGGCTGGTCATCCGGGTGCTCTCGGACTCCACCCGGCGCAGCGCGTGGGCCACGTCCGGCGGGACCTCGTCCCGGCCGCGCCGGGCCACCTCCGCGTACCCGCGGATCGCCGCCAGGGGGGTGCGCAGCTCGTGGCTGGCGTCGGCGACGAACTGGCGTACCCGGGTCTCGCTGGCCTGGCGGGCGGCGAGCGCGGCGGCGACGTGGCCGAGCATCCGGTTGAGCGCGCCGCCCACCTGCCCCACCTCGGTCCGCGGGTCGGTGTCGGCTGCCGGCACCCGGACCGACAGCGCCACCTCGCCGCGGTCGAGCGGCAGCTCGGTGACCCGGCTGGCGGTGGCGGCGACCCGGTTCAGCGGGCGCAGCGTGGCCCGGACGATCAGCGCGCCGAGGCCGCCGGCGATGATCAGCCCCGCCACGATCACGCCGGCCTGGGCGACGACCATCCACATCACCGTCTGCTCGGCGCCGGCGAGCGGGATGGCGAGGGCGAGCACGTCGCCGTCGGGCGCCCGGTGGGCGGTCGCGCGGAAGTCACCGCGGTCGCCGACCTCGACGGTACGTGGCCGCCCGTCGAGCGGCAGCGCGGCAACTGCGGTGACGTCGGTGGCGGACACGGCTTCGGTTCCCCCGGACTCGGTTCGGGCCGTCGCCGTCGGAACCCCGCCGTCGATCCGGATCGCGATCGAGCCGGGTGGGAAGCCGGGCGGCGGCTCCGGCCGGTCGGTGTTGGGGCCCAGCCGCCTCGAATCGCCGGGGCGGAACCAGGGCGGCACGTTGGAGCCGCGCCGGTCGCTCATGGTGAGCTGCTTGTCGACCTGGTTGACCAGGAAGTGCCGGAGGGCGACCGTGGTCAGCCCGCCGATGCCGACGCTGACCAGGGCGAGCAGCGCCACCACGGAGAGCACGAGGCGGCGGCGTAGCGACCAGCCGGCCAGCCGACGACGCAGCCGCTCGGCCAGGTCACTCCGCCGGCTTGAGGACATACCCGGCGCCCCGCAGCGTGTGGATCATCGGCTCGCGGCCCGCGTCGATCTTCTTGCGGAGGTACGAGATGTACAGCTCGACCACGTTGGCCTGGCCGCCGAAGTCGTAGTTCCAGACCCGGTCGAGGATCTGCGCCTTGCTGAGCACCCGGCGCGGGTTGCGCATCAGGTAGCGCAGCAGCTCGAACTCGGTGGCGGTGAGGGTGATCAGGTCGGCGCCACGGCGTACCTCGTGGCTGTCCTCGTCCAGGCTGAGGTCGCCGACGGTGAGCACGGCCTCCTCGCGGGTGGCGACCGCGAACCCGGAGCGGCGCAGCAGGGCACGCAGCCGGGCGATCACCTCCTCCAGGCTGAACGGCTTGGTGACGTAGTCGTCCCCGCCGACGGTGAGCCCGGCGATCCGCTCCTCCACCGCGTCCCGGGCGGTGAGGAAGAGCACCGGGACGCTCGGGGTCTCCTCGCGCAGCCGGCGCAGCACCTGGAAGCCGTCCAGGTCGGGGAGCATGACGTCGAGCACCACCACGTCGGGCTTGACCTGCCGGGCGGTGGTGATCGCGGCCGTCCCGTTGCCGGCCGTGGCCACCTCCCAGCCCTCGTAGCGCAGGGCCATCGCGAGCAGGTCGGTCAGCGTCGGCTCGTCGTCGACCACCAGTACGCGCACCGGTTCGCCGTCCGGTCGGCGCAGCTCGATCCGACCCCGCATGGCCTGCCCGTCCATCACCATGTCCCCCATCGTGGGCCGCCCCGCTGTGCCGCGCCTGTCCCGATCCTGTGTACCAGCTGTGCGGCCGCCCACGGCGTTCCCGCGCAGGTCGGCCGCTCGGCCCGCCGCCTGGTGGCCCGCCGGGTGGTGGGCGGGGTCGCTGCGGGATCACTTGTCGGCAGTGCGTGGACGGCGGTCGGTCGGCCTGAGCCCGCTCACTCGGTGGCGCCGAACGGCTCGGTGCGCACGTACCGCATCGTCCAGGTGCCCCAGCCGTCCCGCCGGTCGCGCTCGTAGAGGTGGTCGGTCTCGTCGCCGGGCGGAGCGGCCGCCTCGCCCGGGTGCCGCATGATCCACCGCCGCGGCGGCTCCCCGTCCGGCTCGGCCGGCAACTCCCGGACCAGGTCGTGGGCGGGTCCGCCGACGAACCGTACGCGCACCAGAGCCACCGCGCACCCTCCGTTCCCGCCGGCACGACCCCTTCCGGGGAACCTACCCGCGCCGCCGGCCCGGCGGGCGAAACCCCCGGCGGTTTGCCCTGCTCGGGGCCCGGGTACCGCGACCCGCAGTACCGGGGCGCTTCCCGCACCGGACGCGACGGCGAGGAGGGTCGATGAGGACGCTGGGCGGGCGGTACGAGCTCGAACAGCGCGTCGGCGTCGGGGGCATGTCGGAGGTCTGGCGGGCCCACGACCTGGTGCTGGACCGGACCGTGGCGGTGAAGCTGATCTCCCCCGGGCTGGACGGCGAGGCCACGTCGGTCGAGCGGATCCGGGGCGAGGCCCGCTCCGCGGCCCGCCTCGTGCACCCGAACGTGGCCAGCGTGCACGACTTCGGCACCGCCACCGCCACCGCCCTGGACGGACGCGAGCTGCCGTACATCGTGATGGAGCTGGCCGAGGGCGAGACGCTCGCCGCGCACCTGCGGGGCGGCCCGTTGGACTGGCGGATCGGGGTCCGGGTGTGCGCCGAGGTGAGCGCGGCGCTGGCCGCGGCGCACGCGCAGGGCATCGTGCACCGGGACGTGAAGCCGGCGAACGTGATCCTCACTCCGGCCGGGGTGAAGGTGCTCGACTTCGGCATCGCCACCCCGGCCGGCACCCCCGACCAGACGCCGGACGGCGTGGTGATCGGCACTCCCGCGTACCTGGCGCCCGAGCAGCTGGACCGGCAGCCGGCCACCCCCGCCGCTGACATGTACGCCCTCGGCGTGCTCCTCTACTACTGCCTGACCGGCCGGCTGCCGTACACCGCCGACAGCACCGCGCAGTATCTGGGCTGCCGCCGGCGGCAGGCGCCGGAGCCGCTGCCGGAGATCGACGGCCTGCCGCCGGAGGTCGCCGACCTCTGCCACCGGTGCCTGTCCGAGGATCCGGCCCGGCGCCCGACCAGCCTGATGGCCGCGCTGCTGCTGGCGGAGGCGGTCGATGCCCGGGTGTACGTGCCGATGATGCCGCCGGCCGCGCGCCGGCAACGTCCGGCCCCACTGTCCCCGTGGACCGAGCAGGCCGCCGCCGCGTCGACCGAGGCGATGGGCCTGGACGAGCCGACCTGGACTCGCTGACCTGGACCCGCCCGCGCTGATCCGGCCGCCGCAGGCGCTGGTCACGCCGCCGCTCGGCGGGCCGTCCGCGGTGCTCCCGGCCCGGTTTCGCGGGGCGGCGGCCGGGTAGCCGGGCGGGTGAGCGACGGGAGGAACGCGATGTCGGATCCGAGTTCCTGGCTGCACGAGAAAGCCACGGCGACCGCCGCGGGCGGTCACGTACGCACCGACGACGGCGGGCTCTCCACGGCCCTGGCGTCCCCGCTGGCGCCGCACTGCACCGGGCTGACGCCGGAGCAGTTGCTGGCCGCCGCGTTCGCGTCCTGCCTGCACCATGCGGCGGTGGAGGCGGCCGCCGAGATCACCGACGAGGCGCACACCGTCGAGGTGACCGCGGAGGCGAGGCTCGGCCGCGACGACGACGGCCGGTACCGGGCCGATGTGCACGCGGAGATCTCCTCCGCCGGCCTGACCCGGGACCAGCTGGCCGACCTGGTCGTACACGCCGATCGGTTGTGGCCGTTCTCCAGCGACGACAACAGCCGCCACCGGCTGACCGTCACGCCGGCGGACGGCGGCCGGCACTGACCGCTACCAGCGGAAGCTGGCGGTCACCGCGCGGTGGTCGCTGTCCGGGGTGTGCAGCACGCCCGCCGCGGTGGGGGTGAGCCCCCGGTAGAGCACGTGGTCCGGGCGGGTCACCGGCAGCTCCGCCGGCCAGGTGAACCCGAAGCCCTGACCGACGTCGGCCTGCGCGTTGTTCAGCAGCCGGGTGAGCGGCGCGAAGACCCGGTCGGTGGTGGCGGTGTTCAGGTCGCCGAGCACCACCAGGCGGGAGGCGTGGTCGTCCCGGACCTTGGCGGCCAGCGCGGCGAGGGTCTCGTCCCGGGTGACGGTGTGCCCGGCCCGGGCGGAGCCCAGATGGACCACGTACACCACGAGGTCGCCCTGGGGGGCGGCGACCACCGCCCGTAATGCCCGGTCCCAGCCCAGGCCCGTGTCCACGCCCACCGAGTCACGGATCGGCCACCGGCTCCACAGCGCGACCGTCGACACCGCGGCCCGGTGGGGGTACCGCTGACCCAACGCCACGTCGACCCGGTCGCCGTCGTCGACCTCCTGCAGCCCGATCAGGTCCGCGCCCGCACCGGCGAGCGCGTCGACCGTGGCCGCCGGGTCGGGGTTGCCGGAACGCAGGTTCTGGCTGGCCACCCGGATCGAGGCCGGCCCGGTGCCGGCCGCCGGCGGCAGCCAGGCGCCACCGAAGAGCGCGGCCCAGACGACCGCCGGCAGGAGCACGGCCAGCAGCGCCCGCCGGGATCGGCGCAGCAGGGCCGCGAGCGCGAGCGGGGGTACGCCCAGACCGAGCAGCGGGGTGACGCTGTCGACCAGGCTACCCAGGCCGTGCACGTTGGGCACCACCCGATGGCCGGCCAGCAGCACGGCGAGCAGCACGGCGAGGAGGCCGACGAGCAGTCCCCGCCGGTCCGGGCGACCGCTGGGGTCACCGGCGGCCCGCTCATCCACCATCTGCTCCGTCACCGTCCGCATCGTATCGAGCCGGCCCGCCCCCGGTGGCCGCGATGCCGGCACACCCGGCCGTCGTGTGGTTAGGCCCACCGGCTGAACCGAAAACCGCAGGTGGCGGGGGTGCGCATGGGCCGAACGGGGGAGGCGCGGGCGAAGCATGGCAAAGATGATCATCCGCACGCTTCATCCCGCCCTTCCCGTCATTACCGACAAATGCGAAAGGAAGGAAGGGCGGCTTTCGTTATTCACCGAGCGTATTGCCGGGGCGGATCATGGCAAATTGTGGCGCATGCCACTAACTACCCTGGTGGCAACCGCCGCGAAGCTTTCTAGCCTCTCCGGGTGCACCCCGACGACCCCTCACCGCAGAACCAGACCGAGACGTGCGTCTGTGGCCTGACGACCGACCGGGCCTCGGCCGAACGGAGGATCGGACGGCACCGGACCGCACCACCGCGCCGCGGCCCGCTCCGGTCAACGCCCGCCCGGGTCGCGCTGGCGGCCGGCGTGACCTGCTGTCTCGGCCTGATCGGCTTCGTCGGCGCCCAGGACACCGGCCAGCGACACGAGCCCGTCCGCGAGGTACTCGCCGACCGCGCCGCCGCGGAGCAGCCAGCCTCCCGGGATTTCACCCGCACCACTCCCCCGGTCGCCGTGCCGGTCACCCCGATCCCGGTCGCCACGCCCAGCCCGACTCCGACGAAGAAGAAGGCGCCGAAGAAACCGGCCAAGCCCAAGCGCCCCCGCCCGGTCGCCGGTCTGGACCAGCTGCAGATGGACAACGCCAAGGTGATCGTCGACGTCGGGCGGGCCATGCAGATGCCGCGCCGCGCGCTCGTCGTGGCCATCGCCACGGCCATGCAGGAGAGCAACCTCTACAACCTGGCCAGCGACGTGCTGCCCGAGTCCTACGACTACCCGCACCAGGGCAGCGGATCCGACCACGACTCGGTCGGGCTGTTCCAGCAGCGGCCGAGCAGCGGCTGGGGCACCGTCGCCGACCTGATGCGGCCGGCGTACGCGGCCCGCGCCTTCTTCACGGCGCTGAACGAGGTGCCCGGCTGGGCGGACCTGAGCGTCACCCAGGCCGCCCAGGCCGTGCAGGTCTCCGCCTTCCCCGACGCGTACGCCCAGCACGAGGAGCGGGCCACCACGGTGGTCGCGGCGCTGGTCTGAGCAGGGCTCAGGCAGCGCTCCGCTCGGCCGGCCCCGGACCGCCCGCACCGACCCGGGTGGCCGGCACCCCGGCGGCGGCGGTCGGGGTGTCCGCCGGCACCACGTCGCCCGGCACCCCGGCCAGGATCTCCTCCGTCTGGGCCGCGCGCCGGCGGCGGGCCAGCAGCGCCGCCTCGAAGTCCCGGCGCGCCCGCACCGCCTCGGCGTACGCCTGCTCGCGGACCTGGCGGGCCTCCTCCCGGGCGGCCTCCAACTCGCCGCGGGCCTGGGCCAGCAGCTCCGCCGCCTCCCGCTCCAGGGTCGACGCCCCGGCCCGCCAGGCGGCCACCTCGACGTCGACCGGTGCGGTACGCCGGTGCAGGAAGTCGCAGAGCTGGCCCGCCTCCTGCCGGACCTGGTCCCACTCGCGGCCGGCGCCGCCCGCACTCTCCGCGCGCGCCGCGAGCCGGACCAACCGGATCCCCAGCTCGTCCAGGCAGGCATCCACCTGCCGCTGGTCATAGCCGGTCTCAACGACGGAGAACCTCATACTGTCGCCCCCCAGGCAGCTGGTGTCACTTCCCCCACCTGCCGATCCTGCGGGGTCGCGGCTGCCGCCGCGGCGGTTCCCAAAAAATGTTCAGTATCCGAGCATCCCCGCGACCTGGCGTCGTCGACGACTCAGCGCTGCTTGGGGAGGACGGCCACCCGGCCGAAGAACTCGTCGATGCGGTGCACCACGTCGTTGAACTCGTCCAGGTCGATCGGCTTCGTCACGTACGCGTTGGCCTGCAGGGTGTAGCTGCCGAGAATGTCGGTGTCGGCGTTGGACGTGGTCAACACGACGATCGGGATGGTCCGCAGGTCGTCGTCCCGCTTGACCGCGCCGAGCACCTGCCGCCCGTCCATCCGAGGCATGTTGAGGTCGAGCAGGATCACGTCCGGTCGGCGGGCCTCGGTGTGCCGGCCCTCCCGCCGGAGAAACTCCATCGCCTCCTGCCCGTCGTTGACCACGTCGATGACCTTGTCGACGTCCGAGTCCGAGAGGGCCTCCTCGATCATCAGGACGTCACCCGGGTCGTCGTCCACGACGAGAATGCGTACCGGGTTCGAGGTGCCTGGGCCCATGGCTTACCTGCTTCGGGTCGAAGGCGGAACGGGACCGGGCGGTCACCTATGGCGGGGAAATCTAGTCGATCACGGGGCCGACGGCGAGGCCGGGCCGGACAGGTCAACCTCGTATCGCAGCAGCTCGGCCAGCCCGGTCATCTGCAGCACCCGGGCCACCCGGCCGGTCGCCCCGGTGATGCGCAGCCAGCCGCCCTCGGCGGAGGCGTGGTTGTTGCCGCGGACGAGGGCCGCGATGCCGATCGAGTCGCAGAAGGTCAGCTCGGTGAGGTCCACCAGCAGCTCGTGGTGCCCGTCGGCGGCCAGCCGGTCGACGGCGGCGTTGAGCTGTGCAGCGGTGCTCAGGTCGAGCTCGCCGGCGAGCCGGAGGCAGGCTCTGCCCCCGTCCTGCTGGGCGTACGTGACGGTGAACGCCACCGGGGCCCCTCTCACTCAACGACGGACACTTGCAGGGCGGCAAGTATACGCGGGGCCGGGTCGGTTGAGCAGCCACCCGGGACAGGGGTGGCCCCCGACCCTGGGACCAGGGGCCGGGGGCCGGGGAGGGTGGCTCAGGCGGTGACCGGCTGCCGCCGCGGACCGGACTCCCGGAGCTCGCCGAGCGTGGGGGGCTCGGCGTCCTCCGGTGCGCCGGTGTCGGGTGTCTGGAAGAGATAGCGGACGAACGTCCCACCTGGCTCGTTGTCGTCCGCACCGGGCCACTGCCCCACACAGTCGACGCCGACGACCTCGCGGCCGCTGCCGTCGGCCTCCTCCAGGAGCGCCCACAGGGTGACCGGGTAGCAGCGGGTGGTTTCCGGGCTGACCTGCCACCGTGCGTACCAGCCGGGTCGGGCGGGAACGATCTCGGCGATCCTCTTCATGGCGACCTTCCCTTCCGCGTGCATCGGAAGTTCTTCCGGTCCATTGCGATCGTGGAGCCGCCCCGGGTGAGCGACCCTCACCCGCAGCGAATGAAGCTCGCCGGCCCGCTTGGCCCGGTCGCCGGGCGCACCCCGTTTCCTTCCCGGCAGCGCCGGGAAGGCCAGCGGCGGAAGGCGCAACCCGAAGAGGAACGAGGTGCGACGATGCGCAAGCAGATGGAGGGCGACAACCAGCGCCGCCGGACGCTGGCCCGGGAGGCCCGGGAACGCGGACGGCGGCCGAGCCAGACCGGCGCCAGCCTGAGCGCGTCCAAGCAGATCACCTCGCTGGACCAGCGCGAACGGTCCGGGCCGGCGCCCGCCGGGCGGCGCAAGCCGGACACCACGCGCGGCGGTCCGGCCCCGCCGCCGGCCGGCGTGCCGGAGCGACCCCGGGCGCTGCCGAACCGGACCCCGCAGGCTGCGGGGGTCACCCGGGTGGGCTACCGAGATCTGGTCGAGGAGGTCAGCCGGCGCGCGGGGGTGGACTTCTCCACCGCCAAGGTCGCGGCGGAGGCGACCGTGCTCGCGCTGGCCTGGGCGTTGGACGAGGCCGAGCGGGAACGGCTGCTCGCGGCGGTGCCGGTGAAACTGCACGACGTGGTGCCGGTGGACGGCATCGATCGACACCGGGACCTGCCGGGCTTCCTGGCCGAGGTGGGCCGGCGCAGTCGGCTCAGCCCGGAGCAGGCGCGCTACCAGGCCGAGGCGACCCTGGCCGCGTTGGCCGACGCCGACGGCGACCTGGTCGAATCGCTGCGCGTACCGGACGGGTTGCGGGACCTGCTCGCGCCGCCAGAGGCCGGCGGTGGCCTGGTGGGCCCGACCTCCGCCACCGCGCCGCTCAACGAGCAGGAGCTGCGCGACGCGCTCGCCAGCCTGCCGTACTGGTCCAGCGACCGGCAGTCGCTGGTGCGCACCATCGAGCTTCCGGCCGACAACCTGGACCGGGTGCTCGACCGCCTCGACCAGCTGAAGGCCGAGACCGGGCGGGGCCCGCAGATCGGGCGCCCCGAATCGGACAGCGCTCTGATCACCGTACGGACCCAGCAGGTTGACGGGGTGAGCGCGCTGGACGTGGACCTGGCCCAGCGGGTCGACGCCGCCATCGACGAGGTGGGCGCCGGCATGAACGCCGGCTGAGCCACCCCCCGGGCCGGCGGGCACGCCGCCCGCCGGCCCACGCCGCACGGGTAGCGTTGCCCGCCGTGGGCAGCGGTGCGGAGGATCTGGAGATCGTCGTGGACCGGGCCCGGCCGAGCGGGCGTACCCTGCTCGCGGCCGGGGTCGAACAGTCCTACGTCGACGTCGCCGACCCCCGCCACCTGCACTTCGAGTACGTCCGGCGGATGGCCGCCGTGGTCGACCTGGCCGCCCCGGCCAGGCGTCCGTTGACCGCCCTGCACCTGGGCGGCGGCGCGCTCACCCTGCCGCGCTGGCTCGCCGCCACCCGCCCCGGCTCCGCGCAGCGGGTCGTCGAGCGGGAGCCGGCCGTGGTCGAGCTCGTCCGCCGGGAGCTGCCCCCGGTGCCGCCCGAGATCGCCGTGGAGATCGGGGACGCCCGGGAGTCGGTGGCCGCCGCGCCGGCCGAGGCGTACGACCTGATCCTCGCCGACGTCTACCGGGCGGCCCGGATGCCCCGGCACGTGGCCAGCGTGGAGTTCGTCGCCGAGGTGGCCCGGGTACTCCGCCCGGACGGCATCTACCTGGTCAACGTCACCGACCTGCCGCCGCTGGTCTTCGCCCGGACCCAGGTGGCCAACCTGCGCGCCGTGTTCGCCGACGTCTGCCTAGTCGCCGACCGGCGGATGCTCCGCGGCCGGCGCTACGGCAACCTGGTGCTCGCCGCCGCCCACCGCCCCGACCGGCTGCCGGTACGCCGGCTCGTGGCCCGCGCCGCGGGAGACCCGGTGCCCGGCGGCGTGCTGCACGGGGCGACGCTGGACGCGTTCCTCGCCGGCACCCGCCCGGCCACCGACGCCGACCTCGCCGACCACTGACCCGCCGGGTTTCCGCGCCCCGCGCAGGGGTAGGCGCGCCGGATGAGCAACGCCGACGACCGGTCCACCGTCCGGCGCACGCTGATCGTCATCGGTCTGCTGCTCGCCACCCTGATCGCGCTGGGGTTCGTCTGGGCGACCAGGGTGGTGCTCACCTGGATGCTCGTCGCGGCGTTCTTCGCGGTCGCCCTCAAGCCGGTGGTCGACTGGCTGCAGCGCCGGCTCGTCCGGCGCCGGGCGCTGGCCACCCTGATGGTCTTCGTGGCCGCCTTTGTGCTGCTCGCCGGGCTGACGGCGGCGATCGTGCTGCCGCTGGTGCACGAGGTGGCCCGGTTCGCCGAGCGGGCGCCGGAGTTGCTCCGCGAGGCGAGGGCCGGGCAGGGGCCGATCGGCCACCTGCTGGACCGGCTCCACCTCCGCCAGTACGCCAACGCGCACGCCGGTCAGTTCGAGCAGTACGCGTCCCGGCTCGGCCAACCGGCCATCGGGGTGCTCCGGGGGGCGGCCCAGATCGGCGCCGGGATCGCCGCCGTGGTGGTGCTCTCGTACCTGATGGTGCTGGAGGCGCCGAAAGTCATCGCCGCGACGCTGGCCCTGGCCGGCGACCGCCACGCGGAGCGGCTGCGCCGGATCGGCCGGGAGTCCTCCCGCACCGTCACCGGCTACCTCAGCGGCAACCTGCTGATCAGCGTGCTGCTGGGCGGGATGACCTTCGTGCTGCTCCTCGTCACCGGGGTGCCGTTCGCCGCGGTGATCGCCCTGCTGGTCGCCATCGCGGACCTGATCCCGCTGGTCGGCGCGACGATCGGCGCGATCCTCGCGGCCGGTGCCGGTTTCCTGAAGTCCCCCACCACCGGCGTGGTGGTGCTGGTCTTCTTCATCCTCTACCAGCAGGCCGAGAACCACCTGCTGGCACCGGTCATCATGTCCCGCGCCGTCCGGCTCAACCCACTGACCGTGCTGGTCAGCGTGCTGCTCGCCGCCGCGGTAGGCGGCCTGGTGGGTGCCCTGCTGGCCATCCCGGCGGCCGGGATCGCGCAGATCCTGCTGCGTGAGTTCACCCCCGCGGGGCTGCGTACGCTGCCCGCGCCAGCCAACGGGGACTCGGGCCGGTCCTGGCGGGGCCGCCGGAGCGCCCGAAGGGACGACACATCCGGGCGCCCGCCCGGCGGGCGGGGCAAGGAAGAAGATCAACCGGAGTGAACGATCCTCCGCGCCGGCCGGCGGCCACCCCGCGCCGGCCTGCCTCAGCGGCGGCGAACCACCTCGGGCGACTCGCTCTCCAGCGGTACGGCGTTCGCCGGCACCAGCCCGAGCTGCACGGCGGGCCGGGGCAGGGTGGCGTCGAGCACCCAGTCCGCGCCGACCCGGGCCCGGTTGCCCGGCATGGCGAACAGGTGGTAGCCGCGAGTGACGGCCTTCGCCGGCAGGCCGGCCAGCGACACGTTCAGCGGGTTCGCCGCCGCGTCCTTGCCGCCCAGGTCCACCACCCAGCCCAACTCGTGGTGCTTGTACGGCTTGCGGGCGCCCTGACCGTAGGAGGCGGCGATGTTGTGCGCCGCGAGCTTGCCCTGCCGCTGCGCGTGCTGGGCGGTCATGGCGCAGATCTGCCCGGGTCGGCTGGGATCGGGCACGGCGGACGCGTCGCCGCAGGCGAACACCTCGGGGTAGCCGGGGACGTTGAGGTACTCGTCGACCACCAGGCGCCCCCGCTCGGTACGCAGCCCCAGCTCGGCGACGAACGGGTCGGGACGTACCCCCACGCACCAGACCAGGCTGCACGTCGGGACGTACTCGCCGTCGGTGAGCATGACCCCGTCCGGCGTGGCCTCGGAGACCGAGGTCCCCATCCGCACGTCGACGCCCCGCCGGCGCAGCACCCGGTCGGCGGTGATCGACATCCGCTGGTCCAGCTCGGGCAGCACCCGGGGCGCCACGTCGAGCAGCATCCAGCGCGGACGTACCTTCAGGTGCGGCCGCTGGGCGATGAGCCGGTCGGTGAAGAGCTGCCCGTGCGCCGCCACCTCGGTGCCGGTGTAGCCGGCGCCCACCACCACGAAGGTGGTCCGGGCCCGCTGCTCGGCCGGGTCGTCGGTCACCTCAGCCAACTCGATCTGCCGGACCACATGGTCGTGCAGGTAGAGCGCCTCGGGCAGGCCACGGAAGCCGTGCGCGTACTCGGTGACCCCGGGGATCGGCAGCAGCTTGTTGACGCTGCCCACGGAGAGCACCAGCCGGTCGTACGCGAGCTGCCCCTCGTCGCCCTCCGGCGACCGGTAGCCGACCCACCGGTTGTGCAGGTCGACCCGGTTCGCCTCGCCGATCACCACCCGGACGCCGTCGAGGGTGCCGGCGAGCGGCACGGAGATCCGGGTCGGTTCGACCACCCCGGCGGCCACCTCGGGCAGCAGCGGCAGGTAGAGGAAGTAGTCGGTCGTGTTCAGCAGGACGATCTCCGCCCGCCTGCTGGCCAGCCGGCTCAACGTCTTCGCCGCGTGGTATCCGGCGAACCCGGCACCCACGATCACCACACGAGGTTTCGTCATGTCCACTGCCGTTCCCGTCGCCACGCCCGACAAACGTGGGCATCCCGTCCGCGACGGCCGAATCCCGTGCCGCGGTGTGGGCCACTCACCCGTACGGGGTGACCTAACGGCCGTCGCATCCAGGGCAGACGATATAGACAAACCTCGTGGCCAGGGGCGAGGATGCGCGGATGGGATCGCACGAGACCGCCGGCGACCGGCCCACGAGGTCGACCCGACGCACCTTCCTGACCGCCTCCGCCGCAGCCACCGCCGCCACCGTCGCCGCACCGTTCGCCGCCACGCCTGCCGTCGCCGAGGAGGCGGTCGCGCCGCCCGGCCCCGGCCACCCGATCGTGCCCCAGCCGCCCGGCCGGGATCTGTCCGCGCTGCTGCGCGAGGTCGACCGGGACCGCATCGAGGCCACCGTACGGCGACTCGCCGCCTTCGGCACCCGGCACACCCTCTCCAGCCAGGACGACCCGGTCCGGGGCATCGGCGCCGCCCGGGACTGGATCCACCAGCAGCTCTCCGGATACGCCGCCGCCTCCGGCGGCCGGATGACGGTGGAGCTCCAGTCGTACGTCCAGCAGCCCGCCTCCCGGATCCCCACCGCCACCCGGATCACCAACGTGGTGGCCACCCTGCGCGGCGACGCCAGCCCGGACCGGGTCTACGTGATCACCGGCCACTACGACTCGCGAGCCACCGACGTGATGGACGCGGTGAGCGACGCCCCGGGCGCCGACGACGACGCCTCCGGCGTGGCGGTGGTCATGGAGCTGGCCCGGGTGATGGCCACCCGTCCCACCGAGGCCACCATCGTCTTCGCCGCCGTGGCCGGCGAGGAGCAGAACCTGTACGGCTCGACGTACCTGGCCGGGCAGTTGAAGGCGGCGGGCGTGGACGTGCAGGGCATGTTCAGCAACGACATCGTCGGCAGCAGCACCGCCGACGACGGCACCCGCGACCCGCGAGTCGTCCGACTCTTCGCCGAGGGGGTGCCGACCGCCGAGACCCCGGCCGAGGCGAACACGCGGCAGTCCGTCGGCGGCGAGAACGACTCGCCGTCCCGCCAGCTCGCCCGGTTCGTCAGCGACGTCGCGGAGAACGGGGCGACCGGGATGCGGGTCCGGGTCGTCTACCGGCGGGACCGCTACCTGCGCGGCAGCGACCACATCTCGTTCCTGCGCCAGGGCTGGCCGGCCGGTCGGTTCACCGAGCCGAACGAGGACTTCGCCCATCAGCACCAGGATGTCCGGACGGTCGACGGCGTCCAGTACGGGGATCTGCCGGAGTTCTGCGACTTCGACTACATCACCCGGGTGGCCCGGGTGAACGGCGCCACGCTCTGGTCCCTGGCCCAGGCGCCGGGCACCCCGAAGAGGGTCACCATCGTCACCACCAACCTGACCAACGACACCACCCTGCGCTGGCAGCGCGGCACCGAGCCCGACCTCGCCGGCTACGAGGTGGTGTGGCGGGAGACCACCGCGGCCGAGTGGCAGAAGGTGCTCCCGGTCGGTGACGGCACCGAGGTGACCATCGACCTGTCCAAGGACAACGTCTTCTTCGGCGTACGGGCGGTGGACCGGGACGGGCACCGCAGCCCAGTGGCCTTCCCGAGGCCCGGCAGCTGAGCGTCACCCGGATCGGGTGGGGTGGCCTCACCCGATGGCGACGGAGGGTGGTGGGACCGCGAGAGCCGAGGGAGGAAGCGACATGGCGGTCCGGACCACGGTACGTCCCGCACCCGAGGACGTGTTCCCGATCCACCCCGCTTACGGCTACCGCATGCGGCGGCAGCGGCATCCGGTGGGCGTACGCGGCGGGCCGCGACGCGCGCCTGGGGGCCCCTGGTTGGCCGACACCGCACGGCACCAGGTACGCGCCCGCTACGAGCTGCGGGACCGGCAACTGGCCCGGGCCCTGGTGGCGGCCGTCAGCCAACCCGGTGACTCGACGGAGAACCTGACCGGCCAGCTGGAGCAGCGGATGGACGCGCTGGTGCACCGCGCCGGGTTCGCCCGCTCCATCAACGAGGCCCGCGACCTGGTCGCACACAACACGTTCACGGTCGACGGCGGCAAGGTCAACCGCGCCTCTTACCTGGTCCGCCCGGGGCAGACCATCCAGGTCCGGCCGGACCGGCAGTGCCGCGCCCCGGTCGCCGTGGCGTTGGCCGACCAGGCCGCCGGCGACAGCCCGCCCTACCTGGACGTCCGGGCGGACCGCGGCACCGCGACCCTGACCCGGGAGCCGCAGCGCCAGGAGGTGCCGGCGCTGCGGGACGTCCCGCTCGCCGTCCAGACCATCGAAGGGGGCCCGCTGTGAGCATCCTGCCGACCGACCGGCGCGTGTCCAACTACCACCAGCAGAGTGGCCGTCCGCGGCTCACGCCCCGGCAGCGCCGGCGGGTGGAGCACAAGGAGGCGAAGTTGCAACGGCTGACCGGGCAGCGCCCGCAGGCGCGCGGGCCCGGCCGCTGAGCCGACGGCAACGCGGTGGCGGTCGCCCGGACGGCGACCGCCACCGCCGCGTCAGGGCCGCTCGGGCTCCGGTGCGGTGATCGCCCACCGTTCGTGGTCCCGCCAGGCGCCGTCGATGAAGAGGTAGTCGGGCGACAAGCCCTCCAGCCGGAAGCCGAGGCGGCGGGCCAGCCGCTTCGACGGCTCGTTGCCGGGCTGGATGTTCGCCTCCAGCCGGTGCAGCCCGAGCGCGGTGAAGGCGTGCGCGATGACCAGGCGGATGCCGGCTGAGGCGTGCCCGGTGCCGGCGTACGGCAGGAAGGCGGCGTAACCCAGGTAGCCGCCACGCAGCGCGCCCATGACGATGCCGCTGATGGTGGCGTATCCGGCGATCTCCCCGGTGGCCCGGTCGCAGAACAGGTAGCCGGCGCTGTCCCGCCCTCGGATCTTGCGCAGGTACGCGGCGTACCGCTCGGCGTCGTCGGGGGCGGACAGCCACGGGTGGTGCAGCTCCTGGCTGCGCCGGGCGGCGGCGATGAACTCGGCCTCGTCGGCGGGCCGGGGCCGCCGGATGCCCACCCGACCGTCGGTACGCAGGTATCTCACGGGGCCTCACTCTCGGCCACCGGCCGGTCCGCTGTCCAATCGGGGGTCGCCCGCCGGATCGGGATCGCCTAGCGTGGGCCCGGACGACGGGAGGTCGCGCATGGCGAAGGTTCTGTTCGGCACGGTGCTGGTTTCCGCTTCGCCGCTGGGGACCATGGTGTCCTGACCCGAGCCGCCGGCGGCGCCCGCCGCCCGGCCCACCCGGCGCTCCCCCGCCGGACCGTCGACCCCGCCGCGCCCTCCCCCGGGTTCCCGGGGTCGGTCCCTCGGCACCACCCTCGCCGCGAAGCGATCAGGTGACCCGCCCCGCGCGGGTCCCCCGTCCTGGCGTGCGTACGCCACCACATCGCTTCCGAGGGAGATCCTCGTGTTTCCGGACAATCCGTCCGGGCATCCCGTCGTGCCCGGACCGCGTACCCGTCTCCGGTGGCCGGCATGACGGTCACCGTTCCCACCGGCCGGCTCGGCCGCGACTTCCGCCGCCTCTGGACCGCCACCGCCGTCTCCAACCTGGGCGACGGGGTGACCCTGGTCGCCGGCCCGCTGCTGGTCGCCTCGCTCACCCCGCACCCGGCCGCGGTGGCCGCGGCCCTCGCCCCGCAACTGCCCTGGCTGCTGTTCGCCCTGGTCAGCGGGGCGCTCGTGGACCGGCTGGACCGGCGCCGGCTGATCATCGGGGTCAACGTCGGCCGGGGCCTGGTCCTCGCCGCCCTGGCCGGGGCGGTGCTCGCCGGGGTGGCCACCGTGCCACTGATCTGCCTGGCGTTCTTCCTCGCCGGCGTCGGGGAGACCCTGGCCGACACCGCCGCCGGGGCGCTGCTGCCGTCGGTGGTCCCGCCCGAGCGGCTGGAGCAGGCCAACAGCCGCCTCTTCGCCACCTTCGTGATCGGCAACCAGTTCGCCTCGAAGCCGCTCGGGGCGTACCTCTTCGTGGTCGCGGCGGCGCTGCCGTTCGGCTTCGACGCGGCCACCTTCGGGCTGGCCGCGCTGCTGCTGGCCCTGCTGCGCTGGCGGCCGGTCCCACCCGCGGCGGCCGCGGACGCCGGCCCGAAGCGCTCGCTGCGGGCGGACATCGCCGCCGGACTACGCGCCCTGTGGGCCGTACCGGTGCTGCGGACCCTCGCCGGCTGCATCGCGGTGATGAACGTGGCGTTCTGCGCGGCGTTCGCCGCGTTCGTGCTGTACGCCCGGCAGCGGCTCGGCCTCACCGAGGTCGGGTACGGCCTGCTGCTGACCGCCTCCGCGCTGGGCGGGCTCGCCGGGAGCACCCTGGCGGTCCGGCTGCGGGCCCGGTTCGGCACCCCCGCGCTGCTGCGTGTCGGGCTGCTGATGGAGATCGGGCTCCAGGTCGTGCTGGCGACCACCCGGCAGCCCTGGGTGGCCGGGGCGGCCCTCGCCGTCTGGGGCGTGCACGCGATGGTGTGGGGCGTGCTCGTGGTGTCGCTGCGGCAGCGGCTCGTGCCGGACCGGCTGCGCGGCCGGGTGAACAGCGTCTACTCCCTCGCCGACCTGGGCGGGGCCGCCGTCGGCACGGTGACCGGCGGGCTCGTCGCGCAGGTGACGGGAAGTCTCCTGGCGCCGTTCTGGCTCGCCGCCGGCGCGCTGGCGGTGCTCACCGCGCTGGCCTGGCGACGACTCGCGGACACGTCCGGCTGAACCGCCGGTGGGGAGGCCGGCCGGCCTCCCCACCGCTGGGCCGGGCAGACCGACGGATCGGACTCCAGGTCGCCGAGGTGGGCGTGTCGAGGGCGAGCTTATCGCGCGACATCGGCGATCTGGTGGTTCCTGCCGCGCGAGGGGGGCGCTACAGCGGGCCGGGGTGGGGCTGGTCGAGCGGCATCGGCAGCTCGAGGACGGTGGCCCCGCGCAGGTCCAACCAGGCGCGGTCGGGCGCGCGGACCAGCCGCAGCATCACCTGCTCGCAGACCGGGCAGCGGCCGACCAGGCCGGGGGCGTGGGAGAAGACGTGCAGCCCGGCCATCGGGCCGGCCGTGCCGCAGTGCGCGCACCGGCCGGTGGCGGTGCTGAGGTCCACCGCGAAGATCTCCCGCAGCGGCCCGTCCAGCATGTTGCCGTCCAGGTAGGACATGTCGGTCATGCGCCCTCCTCGGTCACCCGGTCGGTCCGAAGCGTTCGGTCTTCACCCGCCGGGTCGGGTGGCCCAGGCCCACCAGCAGGTCCGCCACGGTCTCCACGAAGCCGGTGGGACCGCAGACGTAGCAGAGCGGGTCCAGATCAGGCGGCCAGCCGTGGGTGTTGACGTCGGCCAGGTTGATCCGGTGCGGTTCGCCCCGCCAGTCCTCCGGCGCCTGTCGGGTGTACACGTACGCCACGTCCAGGCCCTGGTCCTCGCGGACGCGGCGGCGCAGTTCGTCGGCGTAGAAGACGTCGGCGGGGCTGCGCACCGAGTAGATCAGCCGGAAGGGCGCCCGGCTGCCGGCGGCGCGGCGGGCCCGAAGCATCGCCATCAGCGGCACCACGCCGGAGCCGCCGGCCACCAGCAGCACCGGCGCGGTCTGCTCGGTACGCCAGACGAACCAGCCGCCGACCGGCCCGCGTACCTCCACCGGGTCGCCCGCGGCCCACACGTCGATCAGGTACGGCGACACCTCCCCGTCGGGCACCCGCTGCACGGTCAGCGCGATCCGGCTGGCGTCGGCCGGCTCCGCGAGCGAGTACGACCGGGCCGCCTGGTAGCCGTCGGCGGCGGTGAGCCGGACATCGACGTGCTGCCCCGGCAGGTGCCCCGGCCAGCCGGGCACGTCCAGGACCAGGGTCTGCGCGGTCGGCGTCTCGATCCGGCGCTCGGCCAGGCGGGCCACCCGCCAGGTCAGCGGCGCGGCGACCCGGTTGCCGGCCGGGGGCGCGGACACCTCAGTCGCCCTGGTAGCGCTGCTCGCGCCACGGGTCGCCGTAGTCGTGGTAGCCCGCGGTCTCCCAGAAACCGGGCTGGTCGTCGACGAGCAGCCGGATGCCCCGCACCCACTTCGCCGACTTCCAGAAGTAGAGGTGCGGTACGAGCAGCCGGGCCGGGCCGCCGTGCTCGGCCGGGAGCGGGCCGCCCTCGTACGTGTGCGCCACCCAGGCCCGCCCGCCGCGCAGGTCGTCCAACGGCAGGTTCGTGGTGTACCCGCCGTACGAGTGGGCCAGCGCGTACCGCGCGTCGGTGTCGATGCCCTCGAGCAGGGTGTCCAGGGAGACGGCCTGCCAGTTGGTGCCGAGCTTGGACCAGCGGGTGACGCAGTGGATGTCCACCGTCGGCGTCTCCTGCGGCAGCCCCATCAGCTCGGACCAGGACCAGCGGAACTCGGCGCCGGTCTCGGTGCTGACGACGAATTCCCAGGTGTCCAGCGGCACCTTCGGCGTCGGGCCGGCGGAGAGCACCGGCCAGTCCTCGGTGAGGTACTGCCCGGGCGGCAGGGCCGGCTCGGCCGTGCGGGGCCGGCCCTGGAAGCCCGGCGACACGATTCCCACCCGTCAGTCGTACCACCGCAGGGGTGGGCGGGGCGTGGGGTTCGGCCGGACCGGCCGCGGTGGGTGACCACCGCGGCGGCTCCGTCCGGCGGTTTCAGTGCCGCTCGGCGACGACCTTTGCGTCGCCCGCTTCCCGGTTCCGGGTGGTGCGCAGGCTGGTCAGGGTGACCACCACGAGGACGCCGATGATCACGCCGAGCGAGGCGAGCGTGGGGATCTGCGGCACCCCCGGCCAGACGCCGTGCGCCCAGTGCAGGCCGAGCTTGACGCCGATGAAGGCGAGGATGACGGCCAGGCCGTAGCTGAGGTGCACCAGGCGGCTCAGCGCCGCGTGCAGCACGAAGTAGAGCGCGCGCAGGCCGAGCAGGGCGAACGCGTTGGTGGCGAAGACCAGGTAGGGGTCCTCGGTGATGCCGTAGACGGCGGGCACCGAGTCGACGGCGAAGACCACGTCGGTGGCGAGCACCGCGACCACCACGAGGGCGAGCGGGGTGAGCGCGCGGCGGCCGTGCTGCCGCACGGTCATCCTGGTGCCCTGGTATTCCTCGACCACCGGCATGATCTTGCGGAGCAGCTTCACCGACCGCATCTTGTTGATGTCGACCTCCTGCTCGTGCCCGGAGAGCGCGTCGCGGAGCAGCTTGACCGCGGTGGCGATCAGGATGATCGCGAACAGCAGGAAGGCGAAGTCGAGGTTCTGCAGGGCGGCGGCGCCGAGGGCGATGAAGACCGCGCGCAGCACCAACGCACCCGCGATGCCGTAGAGCAGGACCCGCTGGGCCAGTACCGCGGGCACCGCGAAGGCCGCCAGCAGCAGCATGAAGACGAAGAGGTTGTCGACCGAGAGCGACTTCTCCACCAGGTAGCCGGTCAGGTACTGGACGCCCAACTCCGAACCGTACCGGGACCAGACCCAGGCGCCGAAGGCCAGCGGCAGGGCGACGTAGAAGGCCGACCAGCCGAGGGCCTCCTTGAGCGACACCTCGTGCGGGCGGCGGGTGACCAGGAAGTCGAGCACCAGCAGGGCGAGCACGCCGGCGATGGTCACCGCCCACAGGGTGGGGGTGCCGACCGTAGACAGCTCAGCCGCGGACAGGTACGACAATTCGGTCATGGGATCTCCTCGAACACCGTGTCATGTTCGAGGTCTCCTTCACCCACCCTTCGTGGGCAACCACCCGAGGCGTGCCGGGCACGCCGTACTGACCGGAATGGTTCGTGGGAAGTACTCCCCTCGCGCGCTCCAGGTTAGGGCAACCTCAGCGTGCCCGCCAAGTCCGCATCGATGCCCCCGGGTCGAATGATTGCCCTGGTCAACTGCTGGGTGCGGCGGCGGACCATGGTGTGTAGTGCGCCGGGGACCTATGGTGACGCGATGACCAATGAGGGCCCGCTCGCCGGCGTACGGGTGATCGAGCTGGCCGGCATCGGGCCCGGCCCGTTCGCCGCGATGATGCTGGCCGACCTCGGCGCGGACGTGGTCCGCGTCGACCGCACCGCCCCGGACGAGTTCGGCAGCATGCCCGGCGACCTGCTCACCCGCAACCGCCGCTCGCTCGCCGTCGACCTCAAGTCCGCCGAGGGGCGGGAGGTGGTGCTCGCGCTGGTGGCCGGGGCGGACGCGCTGCTCGAGGGTTTCCGGCCCGGGGTCACCGAGCGACTCGGCCTCGGCCCCGACGACTGCCTCGCCGTCAACCCCCGGCTGGTGTACGGGCGGATGACCGGCTGGGGCCAGGACGGACCGCTCGCCCACACCGCCGGCCACGACATCGACTACCTGGCGCTGACCGGCGCGCTGCACGGCATCGGCCGGGCCGGCGAGCGCCCGGTGCCGCCGATGAACCTGCTCGGCGACTTCGGCGGCGGCGGGATGATGCTGGCCCTCGGCGTCGTCGCCGCCTTGTACGCGGTCCGGGCAGGCGCGCCCGGCCAGGTCGTCGACGCGGCCATCGTGGACGGCGTGTCGGTGCTGGCCACCCAGATCCACGCGCTGCGCGCGGCCGGCAGGTGGCAGGACCGGCGCGGGGTGAACCTGCTCGACGGCGGCGCCCCCTTCTACGACACGTACGAGTGCGCCGACGGGCGGTACCTCGCGGTGGGCGCGCTGGAACCGCGGTTCTACGACGAGCTGATCCGGCGCACCGGTTTGCCGCTGGCCGGCGACGAGGCCCCGGACCGGACCGACCCGGCCAACTGGCCCGCGCTGCGTACGGCGTGGGCGCGCCTGTTCCGCACCCGGACCCGGGACGAGTGGACGGAGCTGCTCGCCGGATCCGACGCCTGTGTCGCGCCGGTGCTGGACTGGACGGAGGCGCCGGAGCACCCGCACCTGGCGGCCCGGGGCGTCTTCGTCGACCACGACGGGATCACCCAACCGGCGCCCGCGCCACGCTTCTCGGCGACCCCCACGGCCATACGCCGGCCGCCCCCGCGGCCCGGCGAGCACACCGACGAACTGCTCACCGAGGCCGGCTTCGACGCCGACCGGATCGCCGCCCTGCGCGCCGCCGGCCGGGTCGCCTGACCGCTACCGGGGCGGCGCCGCAGCGGACGGCCTCGTCAGCCCTCGGGCGCGGGGGCACGACCGCTCAGGGCGGCCGAGCGGCGCGCCTCACCTGCGGCGCGCGCTGGCCGGCGCGAGTGCCGGCTCCACGATGTCCCGGAAATCGCGGGGCAGCTGCACCACCACGTCGTTGAACTCCCCGCCGGTGATCGCCTCGCGCAGGGTGGTGAACACGGCCCGAATGGTGTCCCGCGCGGCGTTCTCGTCGATGTCGGCCCGTCGGGCGACCCGGGCGACGAACTCGGCCGCCCCGAACCGTTCGGCCGCCTCGGCACTCGGGTGGGGCTTGAGCACCCGCTGGAGCCCCTTCGGCAGCTGCGCGGCGAGATCCAGCAATTCGCCGCCGGTCAACCGTTCGGCCAGGGTCTCCAACGTGGCCCGGGCCAGCTCCGCCGCCCGCTCCTCGGACGTCCCGGTACGCCGGGCGACCTGGTCGACGAAGGTGAGGTATTGCATCGGTGGTGCCCCCTTCGGTCTGCGGATCGGCCGCCTACCCGCCACCGGGGCGCGGAAACGACGGGATTTTCCGCCCGTCCCGTGCGTGACCGGCGGCCCGGCGGGTAACCGCCGCCGGTCGTGACCGCAACCGAGGCGCGAGGAGCCCGACTCATGGCGAGTTACACGGACGTCCTGGACTACCTGTCGGCGCTGGACTATCCGGCCGGCAAGGACGACGTCATCCGGGAGGCCGAACGGGAGGGCGCGCCGCCGGACGTGTTGCAGGCGCTGCGGGCGCTGCCGCCGGTGGACTACGCCAACGGCAATGAGGTGGCCCGCTCGGCGGGCATCGACGCCGCGCCCGAGGTCGACCGGTCGCAGCGCGCGGCGCAGGCCCGGGACAAGCACAACCGGGTCTCGCAGCACGTACGCGGCATCTGACACCCGCCGGTGCGGAGCCCGGGCCGCGGCGTCCCGGACGGGCACACCCCGGCCAGGGTCCAGCTCGCCGTGATGGGGCTGGTCGGGGTCGTCTGCGGTGGACTGTTCGGGGTGCTGGCCTCGCCGGCACTCGGCCCGCTGGTGGGCTGGGACGCCGCCGCGCTGGCCTGGCTGGCCCTGCTCTGGGGCCGGCTGTGGCGGCTGGACGCCGCCCGGACGGCGCGGCTGGCCGTGAGCGAGGATCCGAATCGGGCGGTCCGGGACGTGCTCCTGCTGGTCGCCTGCATGGCCAGCCTGGTCGGGGTCGGGGTGGTGCTGACCAAGGCGCACGCCGCCCGCTCCGGCCTTCCGTTGGACGCCAACGCCGGGTTGGGCGTACTCAGCGTGGTGGTCTCCTGGTTCGTGGTGCACACCTTGTTCGCCGCCCGGTACGCCCGGCTGTACTACAGCGGCACGCCGGGCGGGGTGAACTTCCACCAACCCGAACCGCCCTGCTACGCGGACTTCGCCTACCTGGCGTTCACGGTGGGGGCCACGTTCCAGGTCTCGGACACCGACCTGTCCAGCACCGAGATGCGGCGGACCGTGCTCGCCCACACGCTGCTCGCGTACCTCTTCGGATCCGTCATCATCGCGGCCACCGTCAACCTGGTGGCCAGCCTGGCGCGATGAGCCCCCGACAGGCGGGCGCCCCGGGTCACGAACCGCGACCTGGGGCGCCACGCAGCACCTGTCCTTGGTGGTCCGCGCCCGAACCGGGTCGCGACCATCAAGCGGTGGATCTTCGCCCGAACCGGGCGGGCATCGCTGCCACGATCATCATACAATGCAACATCAGCCGAACGGGTGACTATCGCGAAAGTGTGTCCCGCCGCACGTCCCGATCAACTCGTCAGCTCCGCGTACCGCTTCTCCAGGTCCACTCGGGCCAGTGCACCCACCAGCCAGGCCAGCCGCTCCGACTCACCGCTGCCGGCCAGCCCGGCCAGGTCGTCGGCGGAGCGGCCGAGCCCCAGCCGGCGGGCCGCGACCAGGGCCCGCTTGTCGGCCACCGGCGCCACCTCGCGCCACACCGCCTGGGCCTCGCGCAGGAACAACTCGATCACGTCGTCGTCCACACCGGGCAGGTCGCGGAGCAACCGCCGTTCCCGGGCCGGATCCTGCTGCGCCGCGGTCCGCAACCGGCGCAGGTCGCCCCGGTAGCGGTCCACGACGGCACGGGCCAGGTCACCGAGCACGGTGGCCAACTGGTCCACATCGCCGCGCTGGCCCGCCTCGCGCAGCACGCGTACCCGGTCGGCGTGCAACGACCGGGCCAGCCGGGCGGCGCTGTCCCATCCGCTGTCCCGGAGCGCCACCGCACTGTCGACCGCCTTGCGGAAGTCGCCGCGGCGGGCCAGCAGAACGGACAGGTAGAGCACCTGGAAAAGGGAGGACGGGTTGTTGATGACCCGGAACCCGTACCGTTCGGCGAACCCCCGGCCGTCCCCGGCGAGCCGGCGGACCAGCCGCTTCTTGTCCTCGATGCTGGAAATCACACTGGTCGGCATGCCCGGGTCTACCCGCGCCGGGGCCAGGCATTCAGCCGAGCACACCGCCGCTGCGGTCCCGCGCCTTCAGTCGCGTGGTGGGCAGCGCCGGGGCCGGCAGCGGGGGCGCCGGATCGTCGGCGACGGCGCCGAACCGGCGGCCCGCCATCCAGTCCTCCCGGGCGGCGGCGACCTCCTCGTGTGAGCGGCCCACGAAGTTCCACCACATGACCAGCGGCTCCTCGAACGGCGTACCGCCGAGCAGCAGCAGCCGGCTGCCCGGGGCGGCGCGCAGGGTCAGCACGGCCCGACCGGAGCCCAGGTAGAGCAGCGCCCCCGGCGCGAACGGCACCCCGTCCACCTCGGCGGAGCCGGACATCGCCAGCAGGCCGTACTCGAAGTCACGGCGCAGCGGCAGGGTGGCCGGCGCCGGGCCGCGGACCTCGAGCTGCGCGCCCACCAGCGGGGTGTGCACCACGGCCGGCGAACGCTCGCCGCCCACCTCGCCGACCAGCAGGGTCACGTCGAGGTCGCCGTCGCGCCAGCGGGGCAGCTCCGCGTGGTGGGCGAAGTCCGCCGCGCCGGCCCGCGCCGGGTCGGGCAGCGCCACCCAGAGCTGGACGCCGTGCATGACCGGGGGGTGCGCCGCCGGTGACCGCTCCGAGTGGGCGATGCCGTGACCGGAGGTCATCACATTGAGCTGCTCCGGGCGGATCGGCTGGACGTTGCCCAGACTGTCCCGGTGCAGGATTTCTCCGTCGAGCAGCCAGGTGACGGTCTGCAACCCGGTGTGCGGGTGCGGCGGCACCTCCATGCCCGGCCGCTCGGCGACGTCATCCGGTCCGAAGTGGTCGACGAAGCACCAGGCGCCCACCATCCGCCGCTGCCGCTGCGGCAGCAGCCGCCGCACCGTGGTGTAGCGGCCGAGCGGCACGTCGTGCCCGGGCAGCAGCACGCTGCCCGGGTCGGTGGGCGCCGCGCCAGGTGGGACGGTCTGCGCCGGCAGCGATTCGGTACGGTCCACCGCCCGACTCTACGCGCAGCTCGCCGGGTCGGTCACCGGGTTCACGGCCTCCGCGGGGCCGACGCGGAGCGGGTGCACGGGCTGGCGATCACCGCGCCCGGCGACCCGCCGGCCCGGTACGCGTCGGCGTGGGCGCCGCGTGTCCCGCCGCCGGTCGGCGGGGCGTGGAGGTGGTCGCTCCGCTTTCGGCGGACGCCGGTGTGTTGTCGCGGGTGCGCTGGGTCAGTACGACGCAGGCCAGCACGACCAGCGCCGCCCCGATCGAGGCCGGGGTGACGGTTTCGGCGAGCAGCAGCGCGGACCAGAGCAGGGTGAGTACCGGCTGGGCGAGTTGGAGCTGGCCGACCTGGGCGATGCCACCTCGGGCCAGGCCCGCGTACCAGGCGAAGAAGCCCAGGAACATGGAGATCGCGGTGAGATAGCCGAACGCCGACCAGGCGGCGACGTCGGCGTGCGGGGGATTCGCCACGGCGGCGACGAGCGTGATGACCAGGGTGACCGGCAGCGAGAGCAGCAGCGCCCAGCAGATCGTCCGGGCGCCGCCGAGTTCCCGGGCGAGCGAGCCGCCCTCGGCGTAGCCCAGCCCGCACAGGACGACCGCCGCGAGCAGGAACAGGTCGGCGGTCGACAGTGCGCCGTGCACCGCCCCGCTGGTCATCAGGAAGGCGAGCACCGCGACCAGCCCGCCGCCGCTGGCGACCCAGAACAGCGGCGGTGGGCGCTCGCCGGCCCGCAGTACCGCGAACACGGCGGTCATGGCGGGCAGCACGGTGATGACGACCGCGCCGTGCGCGGCGGTCTGGGTGGTCAGTGCCAACGAGGTGAACAGCGGGAAGCCGACGACGACGCCGACGGCCACGATCGACAGCCGCCGCCACTGGCGGCGGGTGGGCCGCGGCGCGCCGGTGAAACGCAGATACGCCCAGGCCAGTAGCGCCGCGCCGACGGCCCGGCCGAAGGCCACGAACCACGGGTCGAGGTGCCCCACGGCGACGCGGGTGGCGGGCAGCGACATGCTGAAGGCGAGCACGCCCAGCGCGCCGAGGGTGAGGCCGATGAACCGTTCCGCCGTTACCGTGGCGGCCACAGTAGCGCTACTCTTCCGCTTCATGGACAACGGTAACGCAGTGGATCGCGTTATCCAAGATCTGCGCGGGCTGGCGGCCGCCGCGGCCGCCGGCACACGGCTGCCCTCGGTGCGCGAGTTGACCGCCCGGCACCAGGCCTCACCGGTCACCGTCGCCGAGGCGGTCCGGCAACTGGTGGCGCAAGGACTGATCGAGACGCGACCGGGGAAGGGCACCTTCGTGGCCGCCCGGCCGGACGAGCGGCGCGCACCCGACCTGTCCTGGCAGACGGTGGCGCTCGGCGCCCGCAGACCGGGCGAGGAGGAGATGCAGGCGTTACTGGCGTTACCGCGGCCGGGAGCGATTCCGCTGTCCGGCGGCTACCTGGACGCCGATCTGCAGCCGGCCGCGGCGCTCGGCGCCGCGCTCGCCCGCGCCGCCCGGCAGCCCGCAGCCTGGCAGCGCGGACCGGCCGAGGGACGCGCGGACCTGCGCGCCTGGTTCGCCCGCGAGGCCGGGACCGGGCTGCACGCCGACGACATGGTGATCTGCCCGGGCGGGCAGGCGGCGCTGTCGTCGGCGTTGCGCGCGCTCGCCGCGCCCGGCGACACCCTGCTCGTCGAGTCTCCGACGTACCTGGGGGCGCTGGCCACGGCCCGGGCGGCCGGGCTGCGGGTGGTGCCGGTGCCCGCCGACGCCGACGGCGTACGCCCGGACCAGCTCGCCGCCGCGTTCGCCCGCACCGGCGCGCGACTGTTCTACTGCCAACCGCTGCACGCCAACCCGTCCGGTGCGAGCCTGGCAGCTCACCGCCGGGCCGGGGTCGCCGACGCCGTCCGAGACGCGGGCGCATTCCTGATCGAGGACGACTACGCCCGCGACCTCACCATCGACGGAGAGGGCCCGCCACCGCTGGCCGCCGACGACCCCGACGGGCATGTCGTCTACCTGCGCTCACTGACCAAGTCCGCCGCTCCCGGGCTGCGGGTCGCCGCGATCGGTGCCCGCGGCCCGGCCGGTGCCCGGCTGCGCTCGGCCCGGTTGCTCGACGACTTCTTCGTGGCCGGTCCGCTGCAGCAGGCCACGCTGGAGTTCGTCACCGCCCCGTCCTGGGCCCGGCACCGCCGTACCCTGCGCACCGCGCTGCGGGCGCGGCGTGAGGCGCTGCTGACGGCGCTGCGCCGGCACCTGCCGGAGCTCGCCCCAGCGATGATCCCCCGTGGCGGCCTGCACCTGTGGGTCCGCCTGCCCGACGGCACCGACGACGTCGCACTGGCCGGCGCGGCTGCCGCCGAAGGCGTCATCGTCTTCCCCGGCCGCCCGTGGTACGCGGCCGAACCCCCGGCGCCGCACCTGCGCCTGACCTACGCCGCGGCCCCGCCCGAGCTCATGGACGAGGCCGTCCGCCGCCTCGCTCGCGCCGCCGAAGCCGTCACCGACGCGCGCCGGCCACGAGGCCAGCCGCCCGCACCATCCGGCCGATTCACCAACCCGCGGTGAGGATCAGGGTGCCACCGGCAGGTCAGCTCGGTGTCCCCGGCGCCCGTTGGCGCCGTCCAGCCAGTCACGGGAGGCTCGCGCGCCGTCCCAGATCAACTCGTCCACGGGATCAGTGAACCGGACGATGGTGATTATCGTATCCGGGGGCGGTCGGCGCGAGGCCGATCCGGTGGGGCGACGGGGCAGCCCGGGACCGGAAGGGACGTGTCGGGTGATGCCGGAGACCATCGAGACGGTGTTCGCGGGCGTGGTCAGCCGCAACCCGGGTGAACCCGAGTTCCACCAGGCGGTACGGGAGGTGCTGGAGAGCATCGGCCCGGCCCTGGCCCGTCACCCCGAGTACGCGCACGCACGGATCATCGAGCGGATCTGTGAGCCGGAGCGGCAGGTCATCTTCCGGGTGCCGTGGGAGGACGACCGCGGCCGGATCCGGGTGAACCGCGGCTTCCGGGTGGAGTTCAACAGCGCGCTGGGCCCGTTCAAGGGCGGGCTGCGCTTCCACCCGTCGGTCTACCTGGGCATCGTCAAGTTCCTCGGCTTCGAGCAGATCTTCAAGAACGCGCTGACCGGCCTGCCGATCGGAGGTGGCAAGGGCGGCGCGGACTTCGACCCGAAGGGCTGCTCGGACCGGGAGGTGATGCGCTTCTGCCAGAGCTTCATGACGGAGCTGTACCGGCACATCGGCGCGCAGACCGACGTGCCGGCCGGCGACATCGGCGTCGGCGGTCGGGAGATCGGCTACCTGTTCGGCCAGTACAAGCGGATCACCAACCGGTACGAGTCGGGGGTGCTCACCGGCAAGGGCCTGTCGTACGGGGGCGCGCAGGTGCGCCGGGAGGCGACCGGGTACGGGGCGGTCTTCTTCGCCGAGGAGATGCTGAAGCAGGCCGGGGACAGCCTGGAAGGCAAGCGGGTGGTGGTGTCCGGCTCGGGCAACGTGGCGATCTACGCCATCGAGAAGGTGCACCAGCTCGGCGGCCGGGTGGTGGCCTGCTCCGACTCGCACGGGTACGTGCTGGACGAGCAGGGCATCGACCTGGAGTTGCTGCGGGAGCTGAAGGAGGAGCGCCGGGTCCGGCTCGACACCTACGTCAAGCACGTGCCGGACGCGGTGGCGGTCACCGGTCGTACCGTCTGGGAGGTGCCCTGCGACCTGGCGCTGCCGTGCGCGACGCAGAACGAGATCGGCGGCGCTGAGGCCGCGGCGCTGGTGGCCGGCGGCTGCATCGCGGTGGTGGAGGGGGCGAACATGCCCACCACGCCGGAGGCCGTGCGGATCCTGGGCCGGGCGGGGGTGAAGTTCGCCCCGGGCAAGGCGGCCAACGCGGGCGGCGTGGCGGTGAGCGCACTGGAGATGCAACAGAACGCCAGCCGCGACTCGTGGACGTTCGCCCAGTCGGAGCAGCGGCTGCGGGAGACCATGCGGGACATCCACGCCCGCTGCTGGGCCACCGCCCAGGACTACGGCCTGCCGGGTGACTACGTGGCCGGCGCGAACATCAACGGTTTCCGTCGGGTGGCGGAGGCGATGCTCGCGCACGGCCTGGTGTGAGCGACCACTGTGGGCGGCCGGGCGACCGTGGGTGGAGGCACGTCCGTCACGGCCGCCCGGCACCGGCCGGCGGGTCGTCAGGAGAGGGGGCGCAGTCCCGCTTCGAAGGCGCCGCGCATGCCCACGTACCCGTTGATCCGCTTCTCAATCTCGGCATAGTGCGCCCGCTGCCCGGCGGACACCGCCGGGTCCTTGGCCGCGCCGACCAGGTCGACCACGCGAGCCGCCGGGCGGTACTCCATCCAGGTCGGCAGCACGCTCACATTGGTGACCTCCCAGCCCCCGGAAGTGGTGCGGGTGAAGGTGAACTCGGGCACCACGGCGTCCTGGGTGTTCTCCGGGGAGCCGTCGTCGAACCGGGCGGTCAGGTTGCCCATCCCGTAGGCGACCCATTTCCGGCCGATCTTCTCGAACGGCTGTACCACGTGGACGTGGTGTCCGATGATCAGATCGACGTCGGGCGAGGCGAGCAACTCCTGGGCGAGGTCCAGCTGGTCGTCGTTCGGCGCGTTCTGGTACTCGGTCCCCCAGTGCATGGAGAGGATGACGATCTCCGCGCCCGCCGCCCGCGCCCGGTGCGCCGCGGCGAGGATGGCGTCCCGGTCGATGAGGTTCGCCGCCCACGGCTTGCCGTCCGGCAGTGGGATGTCGTTGAAGCTCAGCGCGTACGACAGCTGGGCGACCTTCACGCCCGCCACGTCGAGGATGTTCGTCCGGGCCGCCTCCTCGGCGCTGCGGGCTGTGCCGGCGTGCCGCAGCCCGACCCGGTCAAGGTTGTTCAGGGTCCGGGTGATGCCCTCCATGCCCGTGTCCAGCGAGTGGTTGGATGCCGTGGAGCAGGTGTCGAATCCGGCCCAGGCCGCCGCGTCGGCCAACTCCGGCGGCACGCTGAAGGCCGGCCATCCGGTGAATGGGCCCTGCGGATCCGCCAGCGGTGTCTCCATGTGACAGATGGCGAGGTCGGCAGCGCTCACCCGGGGACGAATCGCACTGAGCACCCGGGTGAAGTCGTGCCCGGTACGGCCTGCTGCCTGCGCGTCGGCGGCGGCCTGCTCGGTGAGCGGCGGGTGCACCAGCAGATCACCGGCGGCCACCACGGTGAGCTGGTTCTTCGGTGCCGGGGCCGGTGCCACGGCGCGTGGGGTGGTGGGCGGTTTCGGAGCCACTCGCGCCGAATCGGTGCAGGCCCCGGTCAGCAACGCCAGCATCGCCGCAAGGCCGAGCTTCATCCTCATCTCCGGAAGTCTTCTCAGCTCCGGTCCGGCAGGAAGGGCGAACGCGAAAGGACCCCTCCGAAGGGGGAGGGGTCCTTTCGCATTGCTGCGTGTCCACCTCGCGGAACCGGCGGTATCCGGCACCCGCCGACACCGCCACATGCCCGACCCGGCGCCGGCCACGGGCGGGCCCGCCCGCGAGACGGCGCGGGCTACCGGTCGTCCGTCTGCTCGGGCACGTACCAGCCGCCCCGGTACACGGTCCCGCGAGGCGGCTCGACCGGGACCGACCGGGACCGTCGCGCCCGGCGTACCCGGCTGAACACGAACCAGCCGACCGCGCCCACGCAGACCACGATGACGACGTTCTGCAGCGTCCCGACGTACGTCTCGACGACGTGCCAGTTCTCGCCGAGCAGGTAGCCGGCCAGTACGAAGACGCTGTTCCAGATCAGGCTGCCCAGCGTGGTGTAGAGCAGGAAGATCGGCACGGGCATCCGTTCGACGCCGGCCGGGATGGAGATGAGGCTGCGGAAGATCGGAATCATCCGGCCGAAGAAGACCGCCTTGACGCCGTGCCGGAGGAACCACGCCTCGGTACGGTCGACGTCCTCCAGCTTGACCAGCGGCAGCCGGGCCACGATGGCGCGCATCCGGTCCCGGCCGAGGGCGGCGCCGATGCGGTAGAGGGCGAGCGCACCCAGCACCGAGCCGAGGGTGGTCCAGAGGATCGCCCCGAGCAGGCTCATCCGGCCCTGGCTGGCGGTGAATCCGGCCAGCGGGAGGATCACCTCGCTGGGGATGGGCGGGAAGAGGTTCTCCAGGGCCACGGCGAGACCGGCGCCGGGGCCGCCGAGCCGTTCGACCAGGCCGGTGACCCAGCCGACGGGCCCGTCGCCGGCCGGCTCCGCGGCCCTCGGGGCGTTGACACGGGGGCCGAGCAGGAGCTGTGCGTTTCCGATCATCCGACTACGTTACGGTCCGGCGCGACCGGCGACCACGAAACCGTCGCCGGTCGCCTGCGGAGGAGCAGAGCGTCCCGCCGCGCGGCCCGCCACCCGCAGGCGCGGACCAGGCGACACTCCATTGAGCACGGGCGATCGTGTCGGACCGGTGACCTACGGTGAGGCGGTGGGGCCGCCGGCCCCGGAGAGGAGAGGGCCGATGACTCGCGCACCCGTCGAGGGCACCATCCGGTCCGCCGACGGCACCACCATCGCGTACGAACGCAGCGGCTCCGGGCCGACCGTGGTGATGGTGGACGCCGCCGGCGGATTCCGTGAGATGGGACCGATGCGTCCCCTGGCCGCCCGGCTGGCCGACGAGTTCACCGTGGTCTGCTACGACCGGCGGGGCCGGGGCGGAAGCTCGGACAGCGCGCCCTACCACGTGGACCGCGAGGTCGACGACCTGCGGGCGCTGGTCGAGGAGATCGGCGCCCCGGCGTGCCTGTTCGGCTTCTCGTCCGGGGCGGTGCTGGCGCTGGTGGCGGCCGCGCGAGGGCTGCCGGTGGACCGGCTGGCGCTGCTCGAGCCCCCGCTGGATCTCGCCAGCGCCCCGACCGGCGAGCCGGGGCTGGCCGCGGAGATCGCCGAGCTGGTCGCGGCGGGCCGCCGGGGCGACGCCGTGGCGCACTTCCAGACGAGCATCGGCGTGCCGGCCGAGATGACCGAGGGCATGCGGGAGAGCCCCTGGTGGCCGGCGCTGGAGCGGCTGGCCCACACCCTGGTCTACGACCTGACGATCGTCGACGCGCTGCCGGCGGAGGAACTGGCCCGGGTCACCGTGCCGACTCTGGTGGTCGACAGCGAGCAGAGCGACGCGCGGCTGCGCGAGTGGGCCGCCGGCGTCGTGGCGGCGCTGCCGCACGGCCACCGGCGCAGCATGCGCGGGGAGTGGCACCAGGTGCCCGACGCCGACCTGGCACCCGTGCTGGCGGACTTCTTCGCCGGCCGCGCCGACCTGGCCGGGCCGGCGCAGCGCCCGCAGAGCGGACAGGTGACAGCCGACGCGGGGCGGTGACGCCGACGGCCTGGCCCACGAGGACCAGCATCGCCGGCCGCCAGCCCGAGGACGGCGGCGGGGTGATCCGGCGCGGTCGGCCGGCTTAGCCCTCGTCCTGGCTGCCGCCGCGCACCTGCGCGTACGTGTCGAGCAGGTCCTGGAGGTCGGCGGCGGTCCGCTCATCGATCTTGTCGTCCTCGACCGCCTTATCGATGCGTTCGCGCAGGTCCTCGATGCGCTCGGCGCGGTCCTTCGGCTTGCCCCGCTCCAGCTCCCGGGCCTTCTTGAGCAGGTCTTCGGCCGTCTTCCGATCGATGTCGCGGCTGGCCACCGCCCGGGCGACCAGCTCGCCAAACCGTGCGGCGAGCTCACGGAGGGTGGCCGGCACCGGCTGGGTGGTGGCCGGCTCGGTGGCGGTCGGCTCCGGGGCGGACGACTCCGGCGTGGGCTCGTCGGTGGGCGTGGTGATGCTCGGCCCGGCGGCCGGCTGGTTGCCGGAGTTGTTGTCGAGCAGCAACGCGCCGACCAGGCCGAGCAGGAGCACCAGCCCGGCCGCGACCAGCATCCCGATGGGCCGGTTCGACCGGCCGGGCGGACGCGACAGCGGCGGCGCGGCCGGGCGGGCCGGCGCGGCCGCGCGGTCGATGAGGGTCGGCGGGTGCTCGGCCCGGACGACGGTGGGCAGGATCGCGGTCGGCGGGTCGGCCGGCTGGCCGGCGCCGAACCGGGTGGCGAGCTGGGCGGCGGTGGGCCGGTGGGCCGGGTCGACGGAGAGGCAGGCCAGGGTGAGGTCGGCGACGTCGGCCGGCAGCCCCGGTACGTGCAGCGGCGGCACCGGGGGCCGCCGGGCCTGCACGTCGAGCACGTCGTCCCAGGTCTGCACGGGCAGCGGAGCCCGCCCGGTGAGGGTGCGGTAGAGCAGCGCGCCGAGGGCGTACACGTCGCTGGCGGGGTTCGCCGGGCCGGGCGTCATCCGCTCCGGGGCGAAGTACGCGGGGGTGCCCATCATCAGCTCGCCGGTCTGGCCGGCGAGGGGGTGGCGCGGACCGGCGAGCGTGGCGATGCCGAAGTCGAGCACCTTCGCGCCGGTCTCGGTGAGCATCACGTTGCCGGGCTTGATGTCGCGGTGCACCACGCCGATCCGGTGCGCGGCGGCCAGGGCGGCGGCCACCTGGCCGGCCAGCCGGACCGCCTCCGGCCAGGCGAGCGGCCCGCCGGCCAGCCGGTCGGCGAGGGTCCGCCCCTCCACCAGCTCCATGACCAGGTACGGCACCACCGAACCGTCCGGCAGGGTCGCCTCGCCGTAGTCGTAGACCTGGGTGACGTGCGGGTGGGTGAGGCGGGCCGCAGCGCGCGCCTCGCGCTGGATGGTGGCCCGCAGCTGCGGGTCGGCGGCGAGTTCCGTGGCGAGGGCCTTGACCGCGACGGGGCGGTGCAGCACCTCGTCGTCGGCGCGCCACACCTCGGACATCCCGCCGAGCCCGATGCGCTCGCGCAGGACGTACCGATCGTGGAGCCGCAGCGTGGATGTGAACGGCGACATGATGGTCCTAGTCTGCCTGGCGATCCGCGCGCCCCACCAACCCGGTGCCCGGTTCCGCCCCGAGCAGGCACTGGTGGGCGGAAACGGCGGTCGCCCGGGTGGCGCCGGCACCCCGGGCGAGCCGTCGAGGTCAGGGCGTGCAGGACGGCACGGAGGCCGGGTGGGGTTCCATCCGGTCGGCGAGCCGGCGCAGGGCGCCGGCGACGGCCAGCCGGGTGGGGGCCAGGCGGGGCGCGCGCGGCCGGTCGGGGCGGACCGGCGCATCGGGCCGGGCCGAGTTGACGTGCCGGGTCACCGCGTCGACTGCGAGGACGAAACCGGTGGGCTGTTCCATGGTCAGCTCCTGGTGACGGGACGGGTGGAGGTTCGGATGACGGGTTCGGTGGGGAGCAGTACGTGTCCCGCGGCCGGATCGGCCGGCGGGGCCAGCAGCAGCGCGGCGGCGAGTCGCCCCTTCTCCTCGGCCGGTTGGCGCACGGTGGTGAGCCCGGCGGTGGCGGCCTCGGCGATGTCGTCGAAGCCGGTGACCGAGACGGGGTGGGCCAGTCGCGGGCCGATCTCGGCGAGCGCGTCGAGCACCCCGAGGGCGAGCACGTCGGAGCAGGCCAGGACGGCGGTGGGTGGGTCGTCGCCGGCCAGGACGGCAGTGACGGCGGCGGCCCCGGCGGCGCGGCTGTTGCTGCTGGCGTTGAGGACGGTGATCGCCGGCCAGGGCACGCCGGTGGCGGCGAACGCGTCGGCGAAGCCGGTGAGGCGGCCACGGGTCGTCGGGTGCGGCGCGTCGGACGGGTCGGCCAGGCGGAGCGGCCCGGGCGGGGCGTCGGGCAGCACGGCGTCGCCGAGGAGGGCCACGCGGCGGTGGCCGAGGGCGGCGACGTGCTCGGCGACGGACCGGGCCGCCGCGCGCTCGTCGATGCCGACGTAACGGTCGGTCGGGCCGGCGTCGGCGCGGGACGCGGTGGTGACGTAGGGCAGTCCCCGGTCGCGGATGGCGCCCAGCACCCAGTCCTCGTCCCCGACACAGTAGACGCAGAAGCCGTCGACGGCGGCGTTCTCGACGGCGGCCCGGACCCGGGTGTGCTCGGCCGGCAGCGGGACGAGCAGCAGGCTGGTGCCGTGCTGCTCGACCGCCGCGCTGACGCCGGCGAGGAAGCGCACCGCGAACGGGTCGGTGAAGGCGTACGACAGCTGGGAGGTGAAGAGGACGCCGATCGCGCCGACGAACCCGCGGCGCAGCGATCGGGCGGTCGGGTCGGGGCCGGGGTACCCGAGGCGCTGCGCGGCGTCGAGGATCTTCGCCCGCAGGGCGGTGGAGAGCTGGTCGGGGCGGCTGTAGGCGTTGGACACGGTGCTCCGGGACACGCCCACGGCGTCCGCGACGTCCTGCAGGGTCGGTTTCACCGGACCGTCACCCCTTCTGGATCGATTCAGAACTGTATCGATCCAGAGATTACCCGCGCGGGTCGGCGCGCGTCAATGCACATCAGGGACTGGCCGGGGCCCCGGCCCCGGCCGGCAGGCGGATCAGCCGGATCAGGCCGAGAACTCGTCCCGGATCTCGACGAGCAGTTCCCGGGTACGCTCCGGCGGCTCGGCCTCCACGCAGAGCCGCTCCATGGCCAGCGCGTAGTAGTCGAGATCGTCGCGCTTGTCGAGGTAGATCGCGCTGGTCAACTGTTCGATGTAGACGACGTCCGGCAGGTCCTGGTCGCCGAAGCGCAGGATGCTGAACGCGCCGCTAGCGGCGGCGTGCCCACCTGCGGCGAAGGGCACGATCTGGAGCTGGACGTGCGGTTGGGCGGTCGCCGCGATCAGCGCGTCGAGCTGCGCGCGCATCACCTCGGGGCCACCGATCGGCCGGCGCAGGGCAGCCTCGTCGAGCACCGCCCAGAGCTGGGGCGGCTTGTCCCGGCGCAGCACCTCCTGGCGCTTCGTCCGCAGGCTCACCCGCCGGTCGATCTCCTCGTCGGGAGCGCCGCGGTGGCCCAGCAGGATCACCGCCCGGGCGTACTCGGGGGTCTGGAGCAGACCCGGCACGAACTGCACCTCGTACGTGCGGATCAGCGCGGCGGCCGCCTCCAGCCCCAGGTAGGACTGGAACCAGCTGGGCAGCACGTCGCCGTAGCGGTGCCACCAGCCGGGGCTGTTCGCGTCCCGGGCCAGCCTGAGCAACGCCTCCCGCTCCTCGGCGGCGGTGACGCCGTAGAGGGTGAGCAGATCGGCGACATCGCGCTCCTTGAAGCCGACCCGACCCAGCTCCATCCGGCTGATCTTCGACTCCGAGGAGCGGATCTCCCAGCCGGCGCTCTCCCGGCTCACTCCAGCGCCCTCGCGCAGGCGCCGCAGCTGCGCCCCCAGCAGCATGCGCAGCACCGTCGGCCCGCTGGCCGGATCACCCGCGGGTACCGTCGTCACCTGGCCGTCCTTCGCATGCCGACTGTCGCCGGCCGGACGCCCCGGCCCGGCCGACGTGTAAGCATGCCATGACCCCTCAGTGAGGTGAACCCCTCCGAACGGCCGACCCGGCCGGTCAGCCGGCGGCGCGGCGGGTGATCAGGTCATCGAAGTCGCCGTCGCGGGCGCCGAGCACGAAGGCCGCGATCTCGTCCACTGTGTAGATCAGCGCGGGCCCTTCGGGGTGCCGGGAGTTGCGCACGGCGATGCCGGCGCCGCCGGGCAACTCGGCCAGCTCGACGCAGTTGCCACTCGGGTTGCTCCGGCGACTCTTCTGCCAGCGCAGCGGCGGCAGCTGACTGGTCGGTACGCCATTCTCAGGCTGCTGCATGGGGCGTCTTTCTGTGCAAGAGCCAGCCGATGCCGCGGGGAGGAGCGGTGGGTGGCGACGCGGGTTCTGTCGACTGAGGAGTGAGATGCACGTGCATCTGCTATTGCATCTGCATTGGACAGCAAGCATGATAACCACACGTGCGGTGTACCCACAGGTTCACTCTGGGTTACCCGGACCCCGGTTGCGACCGGGGAAGACACGGGCCTGGCGCGGTCGGCCCCAGTGCCGCCCGGCGAGGCCGAGAGCTGCGGTAAAGGAGGGCGTGTGCCGGATCCGATGACCATCGCCTCCGGTCTCTCCGCCGCCGGCGCCATCGTCTCCGCCTGGCAACTGCGCCGCCGGGCACTGCGGGCGGAGACGCAACTCGAGCTGCTCCAGGCCGAACTGGAAGCCGAGCGGCACGCGGCCAGCCACGACCCGCTCACCGGGCTGCCCAACCGCCGCGCCTTCTTCCGGCTGGCGGCGGCCCTGCTGACCGACGCCGCCGGCCAGCCGCTGGTGGCGATCGTGCTGGACCTCGACGACTTCAAGCAGGTCAACGACCGCTACGGGCACGCCGCCGGCGACCAGGTGCTGATCAGCACGGCGCAGCGGCTGTCCGCATTCGCCGGGGACAACCTGGTCGCCCGCCTCGGCGGGGACGAGTTCGCCGGCCTGCTCGCCAGCCCGACGGTGGACCGGCGGTGGATCGAGCACGCCACCCGCAGGCTCTGCGAGGCGCTCGCCGCGCCGATCCCGCTGGGCACCCGCACCGTGCGGGTGACCGCCTCGGTCGGGCTCGCCCCGGTGCACGGTCCCGCCCAGCTCACCGACGCGCTCTGCCGGGCCGACGCGGCGATGTACCAGGCGAAGAGCCTCGGCGGCGGCCGCGCGACCCGCCAACTCGTGGAGACACCCCACCTCGCCGAGTGCTGACCGGCGACCCGGCCGCCAGCCGGGGGCGGGTCAGCCGTCCCAGCGGCCCAGGTCCCGCAACGCCTGACGGGCCAGGCCGACCAGGCCCACCGGCGACAGCAGGCCCGCCACGATCTTCAGCGCGCGGACCCGGTCGGCCGCGGACCGCCCGGCGTCCGCCACGTCGCCGGCCCAGCTCCAGATGTCGTCCAACGCGCGGACCCCGAGGTGGTAGGCCAGCCGGACCGGATCCAGCTCCACCGGGCCGTACCCGTCGAAGAAGGCCGCCTGCTGCGCGGGAGTCACCGGCGCGAACGCGAGCACACCGCCGACGACGAACATCAGATCCCGCTCGCGCGGAGCGAGCACCGCGTCGTCCCAGTCGATCAGCCAGACCCGCCCGTCGGGGCCGAGCAGGAGGTTCCCCAGGTGCGGGTCGCCGTGGCAGACCACCAGGTCCGCCGGACGGGACCGCAGCTCCGCGCCGAGCCGGTCCACCCGGTCGAGCAGGATCGCCAGGTCATCGGCCCACTCCCGCCAGTGGGCCGCCACGGCACGGGTCCACGGATCGGCCGACCGGTCGTCCACTGCCCGCAGCCGGCGGTCCATCTCCCGAACCGCCGCGCCGATCGCCGCGTGCGTGTGGTCCTCCCGGGGCAACCCGGCCAACTCGTCGGTCGCGGTGGCCGCATGCGTCGCGGCCAGCACCTCACCGTACGCACGCCAGTGGGCGGGGTGCATGCCGCCGCCGAGGGCCCGTTCGTCCGACGCCCACGGCACGACCGACAACCGCCGCCCCTCGTGGACGGTGCACACCTCGCCGGACGCGGTGGTGAGCGGTGCGACGATGCCCGGTACGCCCTGGCGGGCCAACTGCGCTGTCACCAACAGCCCGGCCGGCGTGCCGCCGCCGCTCAGCTTGACCGCGTAGTCGCCACCGTCGGCGGTGGTGGCCCGCCACAGCTCGGCCGTGGGGTCCGCGCCATACCCCACGGGCACGGCAGAGACCAGGGCCAGGCCGAAGTCCTCCGCCACCCACCGGGCAAGCCGCTCATCCACACTCGTCGTCTCGCTCGTCACCGGGCCAAGATGCCATTCCGCAGACCGGTGGGCGAGCCGTTATCGCCAGCCGTAACCGGCACGAAGCGCCTGGCCCACCCGGTCGAACCGCCGCCGGTCCAGCACCGCGCCCTCGCGGCGGATGCTGTCCTCGCGCATGGTGAGCACCCGATCGAGGCGGACCCAGCTCGGGCGCTGATCCCGGTCCCACTCCCCCGGGCCCAGGGCCAGCCAGTGCCGCTGGCCGTCCCGGTCGCTCTGGCTGGACAGCATCAGCCCGAACAGCGTCCGGCTCTGCCGGCCGACCACCAGCACCGGACGGTCCTTGCCCTGCCGGGGATCGTCCTCGTACGGGACCCAGGTCCAGACGATCTCCCCCGGGTCGGCCTGCCCGTCCAGCTCCGGGGCGTACGACAGCTCGCGCCGCTGCAGCGCGGCGACCTGCCGGCGCCGGGCGACCTGGGCCGGGATCGGCCCAGCGGTCGGGGCCGGCACGGACCGGCCACCGGTGATCCGGCCGAACCGGGACGCCACACTCCTCAACAGACCTGCCACGGCGGGCAGCCTATCCTCCGGGCGCACCGGCTACCCAGCCCCGGCGGCCGCGCGGGCGTGGACTCGGCGAGCATCTGCCGGTGACCGTTCCCGCCCCCCAAATCCGAGAGAGCTACGCCGGTCCGGACTGAAGCGTCGAGGCGTGGGGTGCGCCGGGATGGTTGACTCGGCCTGGTCAGAAGCGGAGGTGGTCGGCATGACCTTCGAGGTACGCACTAGCAGCTTGCCGGGCCGGCCGGCGGCGATCGGCTCGGCGGGGCCATTCACGCTGGTGGTGGACCGCCCGGCGGACGGCGGTGGGGACGGGCTCGGCTTCAACGGCGGGCAACTGCTCTATCTGGCCGTCGCCGGCTGCGTCTCCAACGACCTGTTCCGGGAGGCAAGCGCGGCCGGGATCGCCCTGCACCGGGTCGAGGTCACCGTGCACGGCGACTTCGCCGGCGACCCGGCCGTCTCCACCGACGTCAGCTACGACGTACGGGTCGACGGCGACGCAAGCGAGGCGCGGCTGCGCGAGCTGGTCGCCCGGGTCGACGCGATCGCCGAAATCCCCAACTCGCTGCGCCGGGGCACCGCGGTGCGGCTGCGGCACGCCGAGGTGACCGGCGCCGCCGACGCGTTGTGACGCGAGCCACGCGGGGCCAGGCGAACCGCGCAGGCCCCGGTAAGGCGATTTGGGCTGACGCGAGCCGGGCGGGGCGAATCGGCCGGGGGCGGGGCGCGGTCAGGCCCGGCGGCGGGCGAGGACCAGGGTGGTACGCAGGTCCAGCACCACCGTGCCGCCGAACCCGTCGACGGCCGCGCCGACCGCGGCGAGCACCAGCTCGCGCAGCTCCGGAGGCCGCCGCAGTTGGGGTGAGAAGGTGCTGACCAACCGCTGGTACGCCGCCGTGTCGAGCGGCACCGCGCGTTGGAAGCGCACCGACCGGACGTCGGTGAAGAGCCCGCTGTCCGCGATGTCGGCGCGGAACCAGTCCTCCGGACGGTCGTGGTGCGGCTCCGGGTCCGCCGACTCGAACGCTGCCCGCAGTCCGGCGGCGTGGTCGGGGTCGACGTAGTCGTAGCGGTGTGCGAAGACGGCCAGGGTGCCGCCGAGGGCGAGTGCGTCGTGGGCCCGCCGGTTACGGATGGCCGGGTCCAGCCAGTGCCAGGCCAGCGCGCAGGCCAGCGCCGGCACCCCGCCGGGCGGCGCGGTCCACTCCTCGAAGGGGGCGGTCACCACCTCGACGTCGGGGAAGTGAGCCGCCAGCACCTGGGCCATCCGGCGATCCGGCTCCACGCAGGTCATCGGTGCGCCCAGGGTGAGCAGCGCCCGGGTGGCCAGGCCGGTCCCGGCGCCGATCTCGACCACGGCGCTGGGTGTCCCGCCGTGGTACGCGCGGATCGTCTCGACCAGGTCGGGTGGGTAGCCCGGACGGGCCTCGTCGTAGTCGCTGGCCACCTCGCCGAAGAGCTCAGACATGATCGCCATCTTCGCAGGGGTGGCCCGCCGCCGCTGATCCTTCAACGTGGATTGCCGGCGAGTCGACTGGACGGGGTGCGGTGCGAGGTCAACCGGCCTGGTGCCCCACCTCTCGGCTCGGTTCGGCTGGCACGGTTGCTGTACATCACTGCTGTACTGCCGGTGTCAGCCGAGCGGCATGGTGCGTTACACGGTGGCTTCAGATGATGCGTGACACTCCGCCGAGTCCCCCGCACAACCACGAAGAACATCGCTAGATTCAGGCCCGCAAGCCCGAGCCCTCACGACGGCGACTCCCCTCGGAGATCCCCAATGACCGAAAGCGACCCCCGCGCTTCCCAGCCCGGCGACGAAGCGGCGACGAACGACGATGATCCGGCCCTCCCGTCACGGCACAGACGTATTGTCGTCCAAGTTCTGGTGGCCACCGTGCTGCTGACGCTGACGGCAATGGCGGTCCGGACGACCCGCTGGTGGGGCTGCACGTTCCCCCCTGGTGATCAGGCCGCAGCGGTGACGGCATACCGGAAGGACCCCGCATTCTCGCTGGCTCCACCGAACGGTCGGCTGCTCGAGGAGACGTCCAAGACGCATGCCTGTGACCACCGCACGGGTTCCCGAGAACGGGAAGAGGCGGCAGGGCCGGAGTTCGCAACCGTTTGGCGTCAATACAGCGCGGACCGCGCGTACACGGCGGACGAACTCGCCGTCCTCGTCGGGCCAGACGTGCAGGCTGCGGGCTGGCAGTACCAGGTGGGTGACGCAGGCGAGGGCAACGTGCGGTATTGCAAGACGTTCAACGGGATGGCCACGCGCCTGGATGTGACCAGCCTGCCCGACGGCACACCGGACCACCGCGCGACCTTCATCGTCCTTATCGACGGTCGCCCGGAGAGCACAGACTGCTAAGGGCGCGTCTCATTTGGATGGTCGTTGGCCTGGGGCATGATCTGCTCCCGTGGACGAGGCCATGATCCGCACGTGGGCGCCGGATGATCTCTGGGAGA
>NZ_JBEYSO010000039.1:0-53500 GCF_040642675.1 Micromonospora sp. NPDC047738 | reverse complement strand
TCGCCGTCGTACTTCGCCGGGTCGTGCGGCGGTGCACCGCTGGCGGTGGTCAAGGAGTACATCGAAAACCAGAAACGTCCCGGCCCGTGACAGCGCTCCTCCCGGCCGTGAACGGCCGGGGTTCCCGCCTTACATACGGCTGAACCGGGCCGGACCTGCTGCGGCGTGATCCGGGACGCACAGCATGCGGGAACCAATCGGGCTGCGGCGGCGACTACCGATACATGGGGTGTGAGCAGTGGCGTGAGGTCCTGTCGGCACAGCTGGACGGTGAGGCGACCACCGCCGAGCAGGCCGGGGCTGAGGCGCACCTTGACGAGTGCGCCGGCTGCCGCGCCTGGCTGGACCAGGCCGCGGCGGTGACGCGGCGGTCCCGGCTGACTGTCACCGTCCCTGGGCCGGACCTGGTCGACACGATCCTCGCCGCGCTGCCCGCGCCCTCCCACCGCGGTCTCCGGAAGCGGGTCGTGCTCACCCTGCGTGGCCTGTTGGGCCTCCTCGGCGCACTGCAACTGGTGCTCGGGCTAGCACAGGTCGGGCGGGGACCGGCCGGCGGTCACGACCACACGGGTGTGCTCGGGTCGGGGCATCTGTGGCACGAGTCGGCGGCGTGGAATGTGGCGGTCGGGGCCGGGTTCCTGTTCGTGGCGGCGCGGCGTACGCGGCCGACCGGGCTGGTGCCGATGTTGAGCGCGTTCGTGGGGACGCTGGTGCTTCTGTCGGTCAACGACCTGCTGGCCGGGCGGGTCGACACCACCCGCCTGGTCAGCCACGGCTTCCTCCTCGCCGGGTACGCGATCGTGGTGGCGTTGTCTCGGCCGCGCCTGCAGCCCGAAGGGCCGAAGGCGCGGGGGCGGGGCGACCGCCCGGGCTGGCGCCTGAACGTCGACGAGGCGCCCCCACCCGCCCCAGCGCAACTCCGGCTGGTCCCGCCATACCCCGGTTCCGCGCGGGCCCAGGGCCGCCGGGCGGCCTGAACCGGCCCCGCCGCACATGGCTGGTGACATCAATCACTTTTGTCCTGGAACTTTCTATTTGTCGCGGTCGACCAACCAGCCGACAGATCAAACAGCGAAGGGACCATCCATGCCCCGCACCACTGTCGCCGGCCCGCGCCGACGCCCAGCCATCCTGCTCGCCGCCGCCGCGGCCTCCCTCGCGGTCGGCGTCGCCGGCTGCGGCTCGTCGGATTCGTCTTCGTCGGCGCAGCCGGGCCCGTCGGCGTCGGTGTCGGCGAGCTCCACGCCTGGGGTGCTCGGCATCCAGGACCCGTGGGTGAAGGCCGCCGACAAGGGCATGACCGCCGCGTTCGGCACGCTCGTCAATGACGGCGACACCGACGTGACCATCACCGCTGCGGCGACCGACGTGTCGCCCATGGAGCTGCACGAGATGACCATGAAGGACGGAAAGATGGTCATGCAGCCCAAGCAGGGCGGCATTGTGGTGAAGGCACACAGCAGAACCGTGCTGCAGCCCGGTGGCGAGCACCTGATGCTGATGGACCTGAAGCAGCCGGTGAAGGCCGGCGACGAGCTGACCTTCACGCTCACGTTCGCCGATGGGAAGACCCAGACGTTCACGGCGGTGGCCAAGCCGTTCACCGGCGCCCAGGAGAGCTACGCCCCCGACCACGGCCAGCCAGCGGCATGACCGAGCGCCCCGCTGTCCGCCCGGTGAGCAGGCGTGGCCTGCTCACCGGCGGCGCCCTGACCGCAGGTGCGCTCGCCAGCGCCGCCGCCGTAACCCTCGTCCGCGCCGACAAGCCGGAAGGTCGGCCCGCCGACGCGGTGCCGGTCGCCGCCGTCGGCACCGCGGTCGAGCCGTTCCACGGCGCGCGGCAGGCCGGCGTCGCCACCGACCCGCAGTCGTACGCGGCGTTCGTCGCATTCACCCTCAAGCCCGGCACCGACCGGGCCGTGCTGGGTCGGATGCTGCGCCTGCTGTCCGACGACGCCGCCCGGCTCACCCAGGGCCGCCCGGCGCTGGCCGACACCGAACCCGAACTCGGCCTGCTGCCGGCGCGGCTGACCGTCACGTTCGGCTTCGGCCCCGGCCTCTACACCGCCGCCCGGCTCGACGACCGGCGACCGCCGTCGGTGGCAGAACTGCCGCCGTTCCGGATCGATCGCCTGCAGGCCCGCTGGTCCGGTGGGGACCTGCTGCTGCAGATCTGCGCCGACGATCCGGTCACCGTCGCCCACGCCCAGCGGGTGCTGGTCAAGGACAGCCGCCCGTTCGCCACCGTCCGTTGGGTGCAGCAGGGCTTCCGCCGCGCCGCCGGCACCGAACCCGGCCGTACCCAACGGAACCTGTTCGGCCAACTGGACGGCACCGCCAACCCCAAGCCGGGCGGGCCGCTGGAGGCCGCCGTGTGGGTGCCCGACGGGCCGGCCTGGGCGCGGGACAGTACCACCCTGGTCGTCCGCCGGATCAGCATGAACCTGGAGACCTGGGACCTGCTCGGCCGCGCCGACCGGGAACTCGCCGTCGGCCGGCGCCTGGGCACCGGTGCCCCGCTCACTGGCACCGCCGAGCACGACGAGCCCGACTTCGCCGCCACCGGCCCCGACGGGCTCACCGTCATCCCCGACTTCTCGCACCTCACCCGCGCGCACGTCACCGACGACCGGCTGAAGATCCTGCGCCGCCCCTACAACTACGACGGCGTCCCCACTCCTGACGGCCATGCCGACAGCGGGCTGATCTTCGCCTCGTACCAGGCGGACATCACCCGCCAGTTCCTGCCGATTCAGCAACGCTTGGCCGAACGGGACCTGCTCAACGAGTGGACCACCCCGACCGGCTCCGCTGTCTTCGCCATCCCACCCGGCTGCCCCGAGGGCGGCTGGATCGGCCAGCAACTACTCGGCTGACCACCATCAACCAAGGGAAAGAAACACCAGTCATGCCCACTCGAATCGGCCGCCTAAGCTCCGGCGGCCTCGTCGCCGCCGTGCTGGCCGCCCTTGCGGTGCTGCTGGCGCCAGCCTCACCCGCCGCCGCCCACAACTCGCTACAAGCGGCCAGTCCCGCCCAGGACGCTCGTCTCTCCGCCCCGCCGACGGAGATCACCCTGAAGTTCCTGCAGAAGCTGGACCCGGCCTTCACCACCATCGTGCTCAGCGATGCCAGCCAGCGGAAGGTCCCCACCAGCGAACCTGCCGTTACCGGAGCCACGGGCAGGGTGACGATCAGCCAGCCGTTGGCCAACAGCACCTACACCGTCGCCTACCGCGTCGTCTCCGCTGACGGGCACCCCGTGCAGGGCTCGTACTCCTTCACGGTGGCCGTCCCCGCCGCCAGCACCGCCGCCCCGACCGCCAGCGCCGCCCCGGGCGTGGCCGCCTCCGCTGCCGCCGCCTCCCCCGCATCGGCCAGCCCGGCGGCCTCGTCCCGCCGCTCCGACGGCTCCGGCCCGATCCTGCTGGTGGCCGGCGGAATCGCCGTCGCGGTCGTCGTCGCCGGGGTCGTGGTGCTGCGGCGTCGACGCCGCGCCACCTTCTGACCAAGACCGCGCGGGCAGGGTGTACGCCTCCCGCCCGCCCTCAACCTGCCAGGGGCATTGACATGCCAGAAACCCGTTCGCGCCAGGCTCACCCACACCATGTCCCGGACGGCTCTCGCGCCATTCGGACGCCGGCCGGACAGGGCCCCGAGACGCCAGGAACAGGGATCCCCTCCACCGGCCGGAAGAGCTCGGTCGTGGTTCCGATCGCGGCCGCGGTCTCGGCGGGAGCGGCACTCCTGATTGCCCTGCGAGCTGGCGGCGCGCTCGCGGTCGCGATCCCCGGCCTGCCGGACCCCGGACCGCTCACGACCTGGGCGTTGCCCCTGGTCCGGCTGCTCAGTGACGCGCTCGCCACGCTGACCGTCGGGATGCTGGTCACAGCGGCGTTCCTGCTGCCCGGGAACGGGCCGAGCGTGTCCCCGCACGGCTGGCTGCTGCTACGTCGCGCCGGCGCCCTGTCCCTCGGGTGGGCGGCCGCCGCCCTGACGCTGATCGTACTGACGGTCTCGGACCTGCTCGGCCTCCCACCGCAGCGGCTCAGTACCGCCGTGGTGGTCAGCTTCGCGTCCTCGATCTCGCAGGGGCGGGCTCTGCTGCTGCAGGCCGGGCTGGCCCTGACCGTAGCGATACTCGCCCGGGTGGGCGTGTCGCGTGGGCTCGCCGCCGCGGCGGCGGTGCTCGCACTGATCGCGGTGACACCACCAGCATTCACCGGGCACGCCGCCGGAGCGGGCAATCACCAGATCGCTGTCAGCAGTCTCGTCCTGCACGTCCTGGCCGCCGCGCTATGGATCGGCGGCCTCGCCGCGCTGCTGGCCGTCCGCCGCAGCCGGCACCTCGCCGACACCGCCGGCCGATACAGCCGCCTCGCCCTGGGCTGCTTCACCGCCGTCGCAATCAGCGGACTCGCCAACGCCGCCGTACGCCTCGGCACGGTCGACCAGCTGTGGCAGTCGAGGTACGGATGGCTGGTGGCCGGCAAGCTCGTCGCGCTGGTGATCCTCGGTGTCGCCGGCGCGGCGCACCGGTCCCGGACCCTGCCGGCCCTGCACGCAGGCAAGCCGGGCGCGTTCCGGCGGCTGGCCGCCGGGGAACTGATCGTGTTCGCCGCCACCCTGGGGCTGGCTGTGGCGCTGTCGCGCAGCCCCACCCCGGTGGCGACCAACCCCGCCGACGCCGAGCCGCTGACCGAACTGCTCGGTTTCTCGATGCCCGCGGCCCCCACCCCGGGCAACCTGCTCGGCCAGCCCCTGCCGGACCTGTTCTTCCTCACCGTCACCGCCGGTGCGGCCGCCGCCTACCTCGCCGGGGTACGGCGGTTGCGCCGGGCCGGACACCGCTGGCCAATCGCTCGCACGGCTAGCTGGCTCGCCGGCCTGCTGGTCCTCGCCGCGTTCACCGGCCTCGGTGTGGCGCGCTACGCGTACGTGCTGTTCAGCGCCCACATGGCGCAACACATGGTGCTGTCCATGCTGGTGCCGATCCTGCTCGTCGGCGGCGCCCCGGTCACCCTCGCGCTGCGCGCCCTGCGCCGCCCGGCCGACCCGCAGGTCCGCGGCGCCCGGGAGTGGCTAATGCTCGCCCTGCACAGCCGGCCCACCAAACTGCTCACCCACCCGCTGGTCGCGCTCGGCATCTACACCGGCAGCCTCTTCGGGCTCTATTTCAACGACCTGCTCGGCGCGCTGATGCGCTCCCACCTCGGCCACCTCGCCATGCTGGTCCACTTCGTGGCCTCCGGCTACCTGCTGTTCTGGGTGCTCATCGGCGTCGACCCCGGCCGGCGACGGATCCCCCACCCCATCCTCGTGCTCATCCACCTGGCCGCGATGATGGCGCACGGCTTCTTCGGCCTGGTGCTCATGCAGACCACCACCGTCATCGCCCCGGACTGGTACATCTCCGTCCACCCCGCCTGGGCCTCTTCCCTACTGGTGGACCAGAAGCTGGGCGCGGGCATCGCCTGGGCGTTCGGCGAGATCCCCGCCGCCGCCGTCATGATCCTCCTCGTGCGCCAGTGGATCCGCGCCGACCAGCGGGAACAGGCCCGCCTCGACCGCGCCGCCGACCGCGCCGAGGCCACCGGCGAAGAGGACGAGCTGACCCACTACAACGCCTTTCTCGCCGCCGCCCGGCAGGCCGGCCAGGACCAGGACCGAGGACAGCGGCCGTAACCGGGCGGAGCCATGTGCGACGTCCAGTCGCGGACGTCCCACGCGGGTTGTTCGGCTACGCGTGGCGGCGCCGATGCTGGCCTTGCACCGCGAGATCGGTTCTCCGCCTGCCGGCGGGTCACCTGGCCCGGATGGCACGCCGCAAGTAGGCGGCCAGGACGAGGTCGACGAGCAGGAATGCCAGCAGGCTGATTCCCAGCAGGGGCAGGAAGACCCCGAAGATGACGGCAACCAAGGCCACGGCCACCAGCCCGGGCCACGGCAGCGCCCGCAGGCCACCACGCCGAATGGCCGGGCCGGGACGCCACCGTGCGGCGGTGGTGGGGCGCCGCTGCCACCACATCCGGTAGCCGAGCACCACCATTACGACCTGCCCCATGGCGAGGCCGGCGAGGGCAATCTGGTTCGCCAGTCCGAACAGGACACCCATGTGGATGTCGACGCCCCAGCGTGCGAGCTTGGCCATGAACGGGTAGTCGGCAAAGCGCACGCTGTCGGTGACGGCCAGGGTGGCGGGGTCGACGGCTGCGGCGTCCACAGCGGTCGGGAAGGCGCGGTGGACCTCTGTGACAGTCCAGGTGGTCCCCGCCCCGGCGGGTAACCCGATCTCGACCTGGTCGGAGGTGATGTCGGCCGCCCGCGCGGCGGCGAGCACCTTGTCGATGTCGCCGGCGTCCACCCCATGCGTCCCGCCGGTTGAGGCACCGTGGTCGGCGTGGCCGCCCGTGGCGCCGGCAGCCGGGGCCGAAGCCGTCGTGGTGACCAGGGCCGGGGTGGACCAGCCCAGGCGAGACCGCAGTTCGGTGACGTTCTCCCCGGCAAGGCGCGACCAGGTCAGGCCGGTGGCCGACAAGGCCAGCAAGCCGAGCACCAGCCACACCCCCAGCGCGCCGTGCCAGGAACGGGTCCGGACCCGGCCCCGTGCGCCCGACTCTGGAACCAGAAGGGCGCGTGCCGACCGGCGAGCACGGGCCCGGGCCACCCACAGCGTGAGCCCGCCCAGCGCCACCACCCACAGCCAGGACGCGGCGAGCTCGCTGTAGAGCCGGCCCACCTCTCCCAGGTGCAACGACCGGTGCAACTGGTCGATCCAGGAGCGCACCGGCAGGGAGCCGCTGGTGCCGTACACCTTTTCCTGACCCAACACGGCGCCGGTCGTGGGGTCGACGAAGACCGCATGCCGGTAGGACTCCGCCATGGTGCCGTCGTCGAACAGCACCCGTGTGGTGCCGCCCTCGGGGGCCGGCCGGACCGCGACCAGGCCCCGCACCGTGCTCACCTTCGTCGCGGCGGCGACCTGCTCGGCCAGCGGCACCCGCGCCGACGAGGCAACCGACGGCGCTTCGAGCAGGTCGGCGTAGACCACCCGCTCCACCTGCGGGCTCAGCGCGTAGAGCCCACCGCTGACCGCTGCTACCAGCAGGAAGGGGGCAACGAGGACACCCGCGTAGAAGTGAAGACGCAGGACCAGGGGGCGCAGCAGCGACCACACCCCCCGCCGCGCAGGCCGCGCCGCAGTATCGGAAGTCTGGTCGATCGTGGTGTCGCTGTCCACGGTCACGGCAGAACTCCTCGTTCAGGGTGCGAGGGCACCGGCCTTACCGGCGCTGCCGAGGGGGGTCACGCACCGGTTGGATCAGTCATAGAGTCGTCCGCCGGTCCTCGCTGGTTCCCGGAACGCCGAAATATATTGACGTCGGTTGAGGATTCCTCGCGCAACGCGCACTGCTGACCGACGCCGGGTGACAACCGGCACCGGCTGCTCGCAGGTCAGTGGCACCGGCCCACCGCATGCCGCCGCAGGCATCAGTCCGCTCAGGCCAGGTTGATCGTGTACTGCGCGGTGTGCACCTTCCCGTCGACCTGGAAGTCGAAGAACGCCCGATACCGGCCCATGCTCGGTGCCGTCAGCCAAACCTTGACCGCCCCGTCGACCAGTTCCTGCTCGGGGTGGACATGCAGGTAGCCCAGATCGCCCTCGCGGACCACCACCAGGTGCCCGTACGCGCCCAGATTGCGCTGCAGCTGGACCGGCCCAGGGGTGCCGGTGCGGCTGACCCGGAAGACCATCGGCGCTGCCACCCCCACTGTGGGGGTGCCGTCCATCGACACCGTGAACGGCCCGGCCGTGGCCTGCGGCTGCGCCGGCGGCAACGCGGCCGGGGTGTACGCGCCCGGCACGTCGTGGTCGACGCCCAGGACCAGCGGCAAGGGGCTGCCGTCGGTCCCGGTCAGGGAGAAGTCGGCGTAGATGCGGTAGCCGCCGGTCCGGGCCAGCTTCAACGGGACGCTCCAGGTGCCGTCGGGCGCCATGGTGGGGTGCAGGTGCTGGTATCCGCTCAGGTCGCGACCCACCACGATCAAGTGCAACGGCTTGTCGTGTACGACCGTGAAGCGCGTCGCCGCCTGCCGGTCAGCTCCGACGATCCGGAACCGGTAGTCCACGCTCACCCCGGCCGGCTGGGACCGCCGCATCGGCTGCAGCGTGTATCCACCGGCGCTGACCGTCGTCCCGGTCGCCGGCGTCTGGCCCGCGCTGCCGTCACCCGGATGCGAGTGCGCCCCGGTACCCGGCGCATGCTGATGCCCGTCCCCCGCCACCAGTGCCGGCTGCACGGCAGGCGGCCCGCCTGCGGTTGTTCTGAGCGTCGGCGCGCCGGTGGGGGTCCGCGCGTCGCCCGTACCGATCCGCCCGATCCCGAACCCGGCCAGCAACGCCACCACCAACCCGGCGACGAGCAATGCGGAACGCGTGTTACTGAACCAAGGCCCGAGCGTCAGGGCTGGGTCGGCCATGTCGGAAGCCCCCACCCGGCCTGCGGTCACGGGCCGCGCCGTGGCGACGGCACTCGCCGATGTCGCCTCCTGTCCGGCCGCCGGCGGCGCGGTCACGGCGAAGCGAACCGCCCCGTTCTTCCGCGTCGCCGGGGCGGCGGCCCGTCGTCCCTTGCCGCCGGAGCCCGACGCGGCGGCCGTGCCGTTGGCGCCGGCGCGACCGACCGCGCCCGAGCTGCCCTTGGAGCGGGGGCCGGCGCTCCGCCGGCGAGCGGCCGCGCCCGAGCTGCGGTCCCGGCCGGAGGCCCTGCCTACGGGAGCCGGGCGGCGGCGCCAGCTCACGAATCCGGCCACGGCCGCCGCAACTGCCACCGCCCAGCCGGTCCACGCCACCCAACCGAGGCCGCCCTCGTCATCCTGGGCCGTCGAAGGAGCGGCCACCGCGGGCGGGGACGCCGACAGCGATGGCGCGGCCGGCGGGGCCGACGGCACGGGCAGCGCGGCCGGCGCAGCCGACGAAGACCCCGACCCGTGCCCGGACGAGGCGTGCTGGTCGGCAGCCGCCACCAGCGACGGATCCGGCTGATTGGTCGGCGGGCGCCATCCCGGCGCCGCTGCCGTCACCCGCCCCGTGTAGCGGAAGCTCATCGTGCCCCGCACCGGCTCACCGTCCGAGGCCACCGACAGATAGCTCACCGAGTACTGCCCCACCGCCGGCAGATGCGCCAGCGTCACCACCGCCGGGAACCCCGTCGAGTACTCGCGCGGCTCGAACTTCCCCGCGACCAGGAAGTACTCCCGTACCGGCTTGTCCAGGGGCTCGGGCGATCCATGGTTCCAGCCGTTGTCGACCCGACCGCCACCCGGCGCGGTGATCGCGAAGTACGCGTTGTCGGCGACCCTCTCCGTGAAATAGAGCTTCACCGCCGCCAACGGCTCGTTCACCGTGGCACCCTCCGCTGGGGTGGACATCGCCAAGGTGCCGTGAGCTGCCGCGGGCGAGGCGAACCCGAGGACGGCGACCGCAAAAACGAGGACAAACGCGAGCAGGCCCGAGGCCGCACGTCCAAGAGCCCGAGGGAGACGACGCATCAGAGCATCCTCGCGACGGGGAGGCTTTAATCAAGGCATCGGCAACTTTTTATGCAGATAGCAAAAGTTCTGCCCGCTCCGACTCAACATACAAGCAGAGGCAACGAAACTTCCTCCGCCAGGACACCGAGCTACCCCCACTGCGGGGCGGCAGCCCCGAAACATCCGCAGCGTGGAGGACCGGACGTGGACGACAACACACGGACGACCCGCTTGGCCCTTGCCGCCGGCGAAGGCGACCAGGCCGCGGCGGCTGCGTTCATCCGCGCCACCCAGCAGCAGGTATGGCGGCTCATCGCCCACCTCGCCGGGCCTGACGAGGCCGACGACCTGACCCAGGAGACCTACCTGCGGGCGCTGCGCAGCCTACCGAGGTTCACCGCCGCCTCGTCCGCCCGCACCTGGCTGTTCGTGATCGCCCGGCGGGTCGTCGTCGACCACCACCGCGCCGCAGCCGCTCGACCTCAGCCGGCCCAACTGGAGGACTCGCACGCCGCCACGCACTCGCGAGCCGCCCGTGGCTTCCCGGTCGAGGACAAGGTCATTCTGCGACAGCTCCTGCGCCACCTCGCACCCGAGCGGCGGGAGGCATTCGTCGCCACGCAGGTGCTCGGCCTCTCGTACGCCGAAGCCGCACAGGTCTGCGACTGCCCGGTCGGCACGATCCGGTCCCGGGTCGCCCGCGCCCGTGACGACCTCATCACCGCCACGGCCGACGCCGACATCACCGACAGCCGGGAACGTCGCTCCAGCTGACCTGGCGGGGTCGTAGTTGGATGGCGCCGGAGCCGGGTCTAGTGGTTGACGGGCAGGTCGACGGTCCGGGTGGCCCAGCGGGCCAGCAGGGCCGGGTCGTGGGTGATGAGCAGGACCCCTGCGGCGTGCTGGCGTTGGTAGTCGGTGATGACGGCGGCGAGGTGGGCCTGGGTGGAGGCGTCGAGCATGGCGGTGGCCTCGTCGCAGATGAGGTAGGCGGGCTGGTGGACGAGGGCGCGGGCCAGGCAGGCGCGTTGCAGTTGGCCGTCGCTGACGGCGTGCGGACGCCGGGTGAGCAGGTCCGGGGTGAGGCCGACGAGGTCGGCCAGCTTCGCCGCGCGCGTGGACGCCTCGTGCTTGGGGGTGCCGGTGGCGCGCAGTGGTTCGGCGATGAGGTCGGCGAGGTTGAGCCGGGGGTCGGTGGCGGCGCGGGGGCTCTGGAACAGGATCGCGACCCGGGTCCGCAGGGCGGCGGGCAGCCGGTGCCGGACACCGACGACGGGCTGACCGTCGAGGGTGACGTGCCCGGTGTCGGAGGCGTGCAGGAGGGCGAGGACCCGGGCGAGGGTGGACTTGCCGCTGCCGGACGGGCCACGGAGTCCGACTGTCTCCCCGGGAGCGATGTGCAGGTCGACGCGGTCGAGGACGCGCTGCCGGCCGTAGCTGACGGTGATCTGGTGCGCGGCGAGGCCGGTCATGCCCGCACTCCGGCGGCCAGGGGGTGGTGGCAGGCGACCCGGCCGGTGCCGTCTCCGGTTGAACCGGGCGGATCGTGGCACACGTCGCTGGCGCGGTCGCAGCGTGGGGCGAAGGCGCAGCCAGCCGGGAGGTGGGTAAGCATCGGCGGGTGGCCGGGCACGGGTCGGAAGGCCCGCTCGGGCAGGGCGTCGAGCAGGCCGGCGGTGTAGGGGTGGGCCGGTGCGGTGAACAGGGCGTCGGTGCGGCGGTGTTCGACGATGCGGCTGGCGTACATGACAGCGATGGTGTCGGCGACTCGGCGGGCGGCGGTGAGGTCGTGGGTGATGAGCACGACAGCCGCGCCGGTGTCGCAGCGGCGGCGTAACAGGTCAAGGGTGTGGTCGACCAGCGGCCGGTCCAGGCCGGTGGTGGGTTCGTCGGCCAGCAGCAGCGGCGGGTCCGGGGCGAGGGCGAGCGCGGTGGCCAGGCGTTGTGCCATTCCGCCGGACAGTTCGTGCGGGTAGCGGTCGAGGTCGACCGGATCGAGGCCCACGTCGGCGGCGAGGCGGTCGGCGGCTGGTGCGGCGTCGCGTCGGGGGTGGCCGTGGGCGCGCAGGGTTTCCGCCAGCAGCCGCCGCCCGGTGCGGACCGGAGTGAGGGCGGTGGCAGGACTCTGCGGCACCAGCCCGATCTGGCGTCCCCGCACCGACCGGGATAGCTGCCGTTCACCGCAGCCGATCAGGTCGATCGGCTCGCCGGTGGGTGGGTGCAGGAGGGCGTGGCCGGTGACGGTGGCGTTGCCGGGAAGCAGTCCGAGCAAGGCGTGGGCGAGCACGGACTTGCCGCACCCGGACTCGCCGACGACCGCGAGGAGTTCCCCAGGGTGCACCTGCAGGCGCAGCTCGGTGACGGCGTGGACCACGGCGTCACGGAGCCGGAAACGGACGGTCAGCCCGTCGACCTCCAGCAGAGCCGACCGCTGGCCGGTGTCGGTGATGTCGGGGATGGCCGGGGCGCTGGTGGTCACAGGTTCAGCTCCGCTCGGACGCGAGGGTCGAGGCGGTCGCGCCATCGGCCGGTGAGGGTGGCCAGCGCGAGGGTGACGGCCACGAGGACGAGGCCGGGGACAATGCTGGCCCACCAGGCGCCGGTGAGCAGGGACCGCTGCCCGTCGTTGATCATGTTGCCGATCGACGCGAGGTGCGGGGGCAGGCCGAGGCCGAGGAAGGACAGGGCGGTCTCGTGCCAGACGGCGTGCGGCACCATCAGCGTGGTCGCCAGGGCCAGCCGGGGTAGGACGTGCGGCAGCAGGTGCCGGGTGAGTACCCGGGCGCGGCTGGCCCCGCCGGAGACGGCGGCGTCGATGAACGGGCGGGTGCGCAGGCTGAGCAGCTCGGATCGGACGATGCGGGCGGTGGACAGCCAGTGGGTCAGCCCGATGGACAGGATCACCGCGCTGAGGCTGGGGCGCAGCATCGCCACGATGAAGATGCCGAGCAGCAGGTGCGGCAGCGCGGCGATGGTGTCGACCACCCGCATCAGCACCCGGTCGACCAGCCCGCCGACGGTGCCGGCGACGGCGCCGACGAGGCCGCCGATGACGGTGGCCACGAGCGCGGCGACCGCGCCGACGAGCAGGGAGACGCGCAGCCCGTAGAGGCTGCGCAGCGCCACGTCGCGGCCCAGGTCGTCGGTGCCGGCCAGGTGCTGCCAGGAGGGCGCGAGTCGGGTACGGGCCAGGTCCACGGCGCTCTCGTCGAGCGGCCACAGGACCGGGGCGAGCAGGCAGGCGGCGACCGCGCCGACGAGCAGAGCCGTGGCGACGGTGACGCCGGCCCGTCCGGCACGCGGTTTCAGCCCCCGAAGGCGGGCGGGCAGGGCAAGATCAGTCATCGAGGCGTACCCGTGGGTCGGCTGCGGTGTAGGCGAGGTCGGTGGCGAGGTTCGCGGCCAGCACCACGACGGTGGTGACCAGCGTGGTCGCGGCGAGCAGCGGGAAGTCGGCGCCCAGCGCGGCCTGCACGGTGACCGCGCCGAGGCCGGGCAGGGAGAACACGGTCTCCACCAGCACCGCGCCGCCGACGAGTTCGGGCAGGTGGGTGCCGACCAGGGTGAGGAACGGCAGCAGCGCGGTACGCAGCGCGTGCCCGAACAGGACGGTACGGCCGGGCAGGCCCCGGGCGCGGGCGGCGAGGACGTGATCGTCGCGGAGGCTGTCGGCGACCGCGTCGCGGATGAACAGTACGAACCATGGCGCCTGGGAGATCGCCAGGACGGCCACCGGCAGGATCAGGTGCCGCGCAACGTCGGCGGGGTCCGTGCCGGTAGCGGTAACGTCGGTGAGTCCACCGGCGGGCAGCCAGCCCAGGCTGAGGGCGAACACGGCGATCGCGGCCAGACCGATCCAGAACACGGGCATCGATTGCACCGCGTACGCGGTGGCGCGCAGACCCCGGTCGAACCAGCCACCACGCCGGTATGCGGCGAGGGTGCCCAACAGCAGGCTCGTCACCAGCACCAACGCGAGGGCGGCGCCGACGAGCAGCAGGGTCCAGCCGGCGCGGGCGGCCAGCACCGAGGTGACCGGCTCGTGCCGGCTGGTCGACCAGCCCAGGTCACCGCGGAGCAGGTTGCCGACCCACCGGGCGTATTGCACCGGCAGCGGGTCGTCGACTCCCCAGTTCGCGCGGATCTGCGCCAGGTTCTCCTCGCTGGTCGTGAACGCCGCCGCGCCCGCGTACTGCTGGGCGGGGTCGATCGGGGAGGCCGCGCCGAGGGCGAACATCCCCACGCTGGTGGCCGCGAGCACGGGTACGGCGATCAGCAGCCGGCGGCCGACCACCGCGCCGGCACCCGCCAACCTACGCTGGCGGGCTGGAGCTTTCGACTGGGCCGCCGGCCCGCCGGCCCGGGTAGCCGCGGTCACGGCTTCTTCGTCCACGTGTGGACGTTCCACCAGAGGCTGTTGGCGACGTCGTGCTCGTGCGGTTCGACGCGTGGTGTCACCCCGGCCACAGTGTCCTTCACGACGTAGGTGTGCTGCAGATAGGTGAGGAACACCCACGGCACGTCGGCTGCGAGCTGCTTCTGGAACGTGGCGTAGGCGGCCTTGCGGGCGGCGGGGTCGGCGTCGTCACGGCCGGCCTGCAGCGCCGCGTCCGTGATGGGGGACTTGTAGGAGCCGGGGTTGAAGAAGCCCTGGCCGGCGAACTCGGACCGGAACAGCTTGTAGGAGACGAAGTCCGGGTCGTACGGGGTGCCGTATCCCATGACCAGGGCATCGGTCTTCATCCGCGGGGTCATTGCGTCCCAGGTCAGCCCTTCGGGCGTCACCTTGATGCCGACCTTCTTCGCGTCGGCGGTGACCGCGAGCGCCAACTCCTTGCGCAGGCTGTCGGTGGCGGGATACATGAGAGTGAACGCGGCCTGCCGGTTGCCCTTGACCCGGACGCCGTCCGGGCCTGGCTTCCAGCCAGCGGCGTCGAGGGCGGCGGTCGCTGCGGCCAGGTCGGCGGAGGCTTTGCCGGCAATGGACGGTTCGGCGAACTCCGACGACGGCGGGACCGGCCCGAACGCCGGCTCCCCCGCCCCGCCGAGCACGCCGGTCACCATCGCCTGGCGATCCACCGCCGCGTTGAGCGCCCGCCGCACTGCCACGTCGCCGGTGACCGGGTTCCCCATCGGCAGCATCACGCCCCGGTAGTCGGCTGTGGGCAGCCGCTGCACCCGGTACCCGCCCTGCTTGTCGAACCCGGCGGCCAGTTTCGGCGCCAGCTCCGCCGCGTCGAACTCCCCCGCCCGCATCCGCTGCGCACGCACGTTGTCGTCGGCGACGAACGCCACCACGACCCCGGAGTTGGCCGGCTCGCCGCCCCAATACTTTTCGTTGGCCGCGAGCACGAGCCGGTCTCCCGGCGTCCACGACGTCACCCGGTACGGGCCGGTCCCGACCGGTTTGCGGTTGAACTCGGCGGTGTTGACGTCCTGACCGGCGAAGGCCTTTGCTGGCACGATGCCCAGCGCCAACCGCTGCAGGAACGGCGCGTAGGCGTACTTGAGTGTGAACACCACGGTCGACGGGTCCGGCGCGGCGACCGAGGCGAGCATGTCCAGATCCGAGCGCAGCGTGGAGTCGACCTTCGGGTCCAGCACCGCCTGGTAGGTGAAGACGACATCCTGGGCGGTCAGCGGGCTGCCGTCGTGGAACAGCACAGGGTCGCGCAGCTTCGCCGTGACCGTCTTCCCGTCGGCGGAGACGGTAGGTAGCTCCCGGGCCAGCGCCGGCACCAGTTGGTTGCGGGCGTCGCGGGCCACCAGACCGTCGAAGATCAACGAACCGCCGTCGACGCCGTAGTTCAGCACGGGGTTCAGGGTGTCCGGCTCACCCGAGGTCGCCACGACCAGCGTTCCGGCACCGCGCGCGGCGTCCGTCGGCGTCGCCGGCGACGAGCAGCCGGCTGCGACCAGGACGGCGGCGGCCAGCGCCGTCACTCGGGTGGACAGAGGCTTACCCATGATTGCTCCTGTGGATGCGGAGGCCACGGCCGCTCGTGCCGAGCCGATGGAACAGAGTGACCGGGACAGGCCCGGCACGCCGGTCACGGCTTCGGCGAAGCCGCGCGGGCAGCGTCGAAGCGGGCGGTGACGTCAGCCCAGTTCACCAGGTCCCACAGCCGATCCACGTAGTCCGGTCGCACGTTGCGGTACTGCAGGTAGTAGGCGTGTTCCCAGGCGTCGAAGACCAGCAGCGGGGTGGCGGCCTGCCCGACGTTGCCGTGGTGGTCGTACACCTGCTCCACGATCAGCCGCCGGCCGAGCGGCTCCCAGGCCAGCACGCCCCAGCCGGAGCCCTGCACGCCCTTCGTCGCGGCGGACAGGTGCCCGGCGAAGCCCTCGAACGAGCCGAAGTGCTCGTCGATCGCGGCGGCCAGTTCCCCGTCCGGGCGGTCGCCGCCGTCCGGGGACAGGTTGTTCCAGAAGATCGAGTGCAGCACGTGCCCGGACAGGTTGAACGCGAAGGTCTTCTCCAACCCGACCAGCGCCGCGAAGTCACCCTTCTCTCGCGCCTCGGCCAGCCGGTCGAGGGCGTCGTTGCTGCCCTTCACGTACGCGGCGTGGTGCTTGCTGTGGTGCAGCTCCAGGATCTCGCCGGACATCGCCGGCTCCAGCGCACCGTAGTCGTACGGCATGTCGGGCAGCGTGTAGACGCCCACCAGCAGGCTCCTTCCCATCGGGCGACAGCGCAGGGGCGGGCGCCCCGGCGAGGTGCGGATCATCGCGAGCCGGGACACCCGCCCACTGCTGCCAGCATTACGTAGTTGCCAAACTTTTGCAATAACGATCCAAGGCTGAGGGGCCCTGCCTGACCCAGGCAGACCTCGCAGGGGAAGTTCCGGCTCCAGAAGCCGGGCCCGCCGTCGACCAGCGTGGTCAGTGCCAGGGTTGTCGTCATCCGAGGCCACACCCTCGCTCCGATGACGGCCGCCGCCGGTCCGCCCGGCACAGTGCATGTCCAACACACAAACCGGCGGTGACAAGGCCGGTTGTCCGGGAACCGGACCGCGTGCTGGCTCGACTACCCATGGACGGCCATCTAGAGAGGAGCCGAGGGGCATGAGGGTGGATGATGGACGACGCGCGATCCTGCGAGCAGCCGTTGCTGGCGGAGTAGGCACGGGGCTGGCCGCGACAGGCCTGGCGGCGTCGGCCGGTGCAGCACCCGGCGGAGCCACGACGGGCGGCCGAGGCCCGCGCATCGCGATCCTGCTCTACGACGGCTTTACGGCACTGGACGCCGTCGGCCCGTACGAGGTGTTGTGCCGGGCACCGGAGGCATCGGTGGTGACGGTGGCGAAACGAGTCGGTCCCGTGCGTACGGACACCGGCGTACTGGGGCTGGTCGCCGACCGGGCGCTGCACCAGGTGCGGCACGCGGATGTGCTGGTGGTTCCCGGCGCGGGCAACCGGGGCGTCATCGCGGCGATGCAGGACACCGAGACGGTGGACTGGGTGCGACGCCTGCACGAGCAAACGACCTGGACGACATCGGTGTGCACGGGCGCCTTGATCCTCGGCGCGGCCGGCTTGCTGCAGGGGGTGCCAGCAACGACGTACTGGGCATCACGCTCCTACCTGGAGTCCACCTTCGGTGCGATCTACACCCCAGGCCGGTTCGTGGAGTCCGGAAAAATCATCACCGCGGCCGGGGTGTCCGCAGGCATCGACATGGCCCTGCACCTGGCGGCGAAGCTGGCCGGCGACCGGGTCGCGCAGGCGTTGCAACTCGCGGTGGAGTACGACCCAGACCCGCCGTTCGACACCGGCAGCCCGGAGAAGGCCGGGCCGCAGTTGCAGCAGTTGGCGCTTGAGCTGCTGGAGGCCGCAGCCCGATAGGCTCCCGCGACGCCGAGCCGTCAGGCAGGCCCTTCCGCCACCTCGAACGGCCATCCAGCCGGCGTTTTGGGTCTGCGGAGCCTCCTCGTGACTACCATCGTTAGTTTCCGCGCAGCTGGGAGGGCTGCGGGCAGCTGCGGCATCGGAGCAGGTGGCGGACGAGGAAGCGGGGCGGGGATGACCGTGCCGATGAGCTGCTCACGAGGTGTCGGCGGGGCGGTTGCGAGGCGGCCGTCATGGTGACCGCCGAACACACAGACCAATCTATGATCACTGATCATCGATATCAAATCGGTAAGCCTTACGGTGCCTGCTCCGGCGCCGCGGCATCACCTTCCAGCGCACCAAGACCTGGAAGGAGTCACCCGACCCTGATCGCGACGCCAAGCTCGACCGGATTGAGCAGGTGCTGGACCGGTTCCCGGACCGGGTCTTCGCCTTCGACGAGTTCGGGCCTCTGGGGATCCGGCCCACCGGAGGCTCCTGCTGGGCGAAGCAGGGCAAGCCAAACCGGCTGCCGGCGACCTACCGCCGCACCCATGGCGTCACCTACTTCCACGGCTGCTACTCCGTGGGCGACGACCGCCTGTGGGGCGTCAACCGACGTCGCAAGGGCACCGCCAACCCTGGCCGCGCTCAAGTCGATCCGCGCCGCCCGACCCGACGGTCCCCCGATCTACATCATCCTGGACAACCTCTCCGCCCACACCGGCGCGGGCATCCGCCGCTGGGCGAAGAAGAACAAGGTCGAGCTGTGCTTCACCCCGACCTACGCTTCCTGGGCCAATCCGATCGAGGCCCACTTCGGCCCGCTGCGGCAGTTCACTCTGGCCAACTCCCACCACCGCAGCCACCCCGCGCAAACCCACGCACTGCACCGCTACGTGCGCTGGCGCACTACCAACGTCCGCCACCCCGACGTACTCGCCGCCCAACGCAAGGAACGCGCCCGCACCCGCAGCGAAAAGGGCATTCGCTGGGGCGGACGCCCCCTCAACACCGCAGCCTGACCAACCGCGAACCGCGGCCCCCGAGCGCCGAAGGGGGCAAGTTCCGGAGAAGGACAGCGACAGAGGGATGACTCAGGAGGCGGACGGTTCGATCTCCCCCGCGAAGACGATGAACTGGTCGATGAGGCTCCGCCGCAGATGGACGACGTCCGTTCCCGCCAGGCGGGGGCCTCCATCCGGCGTAGTGAAGACCCACTGGTACCGGGCCCATTCGTCAGGCATGTCCACCGCTGAGCAGCGCACCATCGTGCCGGTCCCCGCCGGGTGGCGTCGGATGTCCAGCACGAACCGCTCGACCGCCGCGATTCCTTCGCTGCGGCCCAACGGCCCCCAGAAGACCACGTCTGAGGTCAGGGCCTGGGAGAGCAGGGCAGTCACATAGCTGTCGTCCGAGGCGTTGAACGCGGAGATGAACGTGTCGATCGCGGAGCGTGCGGTCTCTTCCTGCATGCCCCAGTAATACCAGCCGTTTCGCTGGCCTGGGCCCGCCAGCACACCGACAAGCTCGGCTCAGACCGTCGGGCCTGGGCCCTCGACAGTGCCCGCTCACAAGGGGTCGGACAAGCTACGTGCACTGCGAACACCGTAGCGGAGTGTAGTGACCACGCCCTCAGGTTGCTCGAGCCGATTCGGCCAACTCAACAGATCCAGGCATCGGGAGTGCTCACCCACGGCAGTGACACAACGCCCCCACGCGTCCTGTCACAAATTCCGCGGCTGCGCGCGACAGCTCGACCCGGGTCCGCTACATCAAGTTAGCGGGCGAGCTCCGGTGGCCGGAGAGCAGGCCGCGTGCCGCGCGCAGTTGGCTGACCGAGCGGCTTAGCGCTGCGACGATCCGTTCCTCGAGTCCGGCGTCGAGCCGCGCGATCGGTACGGACAGGCTCACGGCGTCGACGGCCGGGCTGTGCAGGGGCGCCGTCACCGCGAAGCACGTCAGTCCTTCGGTGTTCTCCTGGTTGTCGATCGCGTAGCCACGCTCACGGGTGACCGCCAGGTCGGCGTGCAGGGCGTCGGGGTCGGTGATCGTGTGCGGGGTCAGGGCCGCCAGCGGCCAGCTCAGCAACCCGCGGACGGCCTCGTCGGTGCGCTCGGCGAGCAGCGCCTTGCCCAGCGCGGTGGCGTGCGCCGGCAACCGTCGGCCGATCGCGCTGTAGAGCCGCAACGGATGCACTGATTCCCGTTTGGCCATGTAGACGACATGCGGGCCGTCGAGGCGGCCGAGGTGGACGGTCTCGCCGAACTGCTGGGACAGGTCGTCGAGCACGCCGGCCAGCAGGCTGACCGTGTCGTCGGTCTCCAGGTAGGCGGCACCGACCTGGAGCGCGCGCACACCCAGTCCGAACCGGGTTCCGGTTTCGTCGGCCTCGACCCAGCCGCGCTGCATCATCGTGCGCAGGATGCCGTGCAGGCTGCTCTTGGGGATGTCCAGCGACCGCGCGAGGTCGACCAGCGACCGCCGCTGCGCCGAAGCCGCCAGGGCTTCCAGCACCTCTAGCGTGCGGTCGGCCGACTTGACCGGCTGAAACCTCTCCCCTGACATCACGCCGTCACTGTAGCGGGGTTGACATGGCGCGAGGCACCGCTAGGGTCATGTATGTGACCGACGTTCACAAGTATGAACAGCATGCGGGGTCCGCCATCGTGGGGACCATCGCCACCGGCCGGATCCTTCCGGTCGTCGTCCTCCACGACGCCCAGGCCGCCGCCCCCCTGGGGGCCGCGCTGATCGCCGGAGGAGCCCGGAGTGTCGAGGTGACGTTCCGCACCGACGCGGCCGCCGACGCCATCGGCGCCATGTCCGGCAACCCCGACCTCCTGGTCGGCGCCGGCACCGTGCTGACCAGGGCCCAGGTGGACCGGGCCGTCGAAGCCGGGGCCCGGTTCGTCGTCAGCCCCGGATTCAGTCCTGCCGTCGTCCACCACTGCCAGGCGCTGGGCATCCCCGTCTTCCCGGGCGTCGCGTCGGCGACCGAGATACAGATGGCGCTCGACGCGGGCCTCGACACGGTGAAGTTCTTCCCGGCGGAACAGCTCGGCGGAGTCGCGATGATCAAAGCCCTGGCCGCCCCCTTCCACTCGGTGCGCTTCATTCCGACCGGCGGCGTGAATCCCGCAAACCTGCGCGACTACCTCACCCAGCCCGCCGTCCTCGCGGTCGGCGGCACCTGGATGGTCGCCCCCGACCTGATCTCCGCCGGCAGGTGGGACGAGGTCACCAACCTGACCGCCGCGGCCGTGTCCGCCGCCGGGGAATGCTGACGAGGGGCCATGCCGCCGTTCGATCTACGCCCCGCTGAGCAGTGCCGCTACGACCTGGTCTCCCTCGGTGAGGTCATGCTCCGTCTCGACCCGGGCGAGGCGCGGGTCCGCACCGCCCGCACCTTCCGCGCCTGGGAAGGTGGCGGCGAGTACAACGTCGCCCGCGGGCTGCGCCGCTGCTTCGGGCTGCGTACCGCCATCGTCACCGCGCTCGCCGACAACGAGGTGGGCCGGCTGATCGAGGACCTGATCCTGCAGGGCGGAGTGGACACCTCGTTCATCAGCTGGATGCCCTACGACGGCGTCGGGCGTTCCGTGCGTAACGGGCTCAACTTCACCGAGCGCGGCTTCGGCCTACGCGGGGCCGTCGGCACGTCCGACCGCGGTCACACCGCCGCCGGCCAACTGCGACCGGACGACGTCGACTGGGACCACCTGTTCGGCGAGATCGGGGTGCGGTGGCTGCACACCGGCGGCATCTACGCCGCGCTGTCGGAGTCCACCCCGGACACCATCGAGGCGGCGATGATCGCCGCGCGCCGGCACGGGACGATCATTTCGTACGACCTGAACTACCGGCCCAGCCTCTGGAAGGCGATCGGCGGGCAGACCCGCGCCCAGGAAGTCAATCGGCGGCTCGCTCGGCACGTCGACGTGATGATCGGCAACGAGGAGGACTTCACCGCCAGCCTGGGCTTTGCGGTGCCCGACACCGACGAGAGCCTGTCCGAGCTGAAGGTGGCCAACTTCCAGCGGATGATCGAAGACGTCACCAAGGAGTACGACAAATTCCGGGTCGTCGCCACCACCCTGCGAACCGTGCGCACCGCGACCGTCAACGACTGGGGGGCCATCGCCTGGTCCGCCGACACCGGCTTCGTCGAGGCGACCCACCGCCCCGGGCTGGAAATCATGGACCGGGTGGGCGGCGGCGACAGCTTCGCCTCCGGTCTGATCTACGGCCTGCTGGAGCTCGGTGACCTGACCTCTGCCATGGAGTACGGCGCGGCCCACGGCGCACTGGCCATGACCACACCGGGCGACACCTCGATGGCCAGCCGCAGGGAGGTGGAGGCGCTCATCCGAGGGACCGGCACCCGCGTCCAGCGTTAGCCCACCTGACCGGACCCGCCCCAGGGTCGCTACCGGGTTCGGTTCCAGATCAGCTCAGGCAGGAAACGGCGCACCGGTGCCGGACCGTCGTGCACGTGCACGTGGGAGAAGGACAGCTCCTCACCGGGGAGCTGCACGCCGTGGGCGAAACTCCGACGTGGCCGCCGGGACGGGTGGAGCGGATGGACTGCATCATTGATTCCTGGGTGCCGACCGCCTCGATGACCGAGTGCGCCGCGAGACCGTCGGTGAGCTCCTTGATGCGCGCGACGCCCTCATCGCCCCGCTCGGTGACGATGTGGATCGCGCCGTACTGGGCCGCCAGTTTCTGACGGGGCTCGTGGCAGCTCAAGGCGATGATGCGTTCCGCGCCGAGCTGGTCGGCGGCCAGCACGGCGAGCAACCCGACCGCGCCGTCACCGACCACGGCGACGGGTCTTGCCCGGACCGGCCTCAGCCGCGAGGGCGCCGAACCAGCCGGTGCCCAGCAGGTCGGAGGCGGCGAGGAAGCTCGAGATCAGGTCGTCGGAGGGAGTATCGGGCGTGGCGACCAGGATGCCGTGGGCCAATGGAACGCCAGGTACTCGGCCCTGGGCGCCGAGCCCGCCCACCGGTTCCTCGGTATGGCTGCACGAGCACCGGTAGCCAGCGTCAGCACCGTCTTCGACCGGCTGCCGTTGCGGATGTTACCCGAACCGGCACCGGCCGGATCGTGCTTCTCATAGCCGAGGTGCTCGGTCATCTCCTCGTTCAACGCGGTCTCCAGGACCGTCTTGGTCAGCTGCTTGAGCAGCCCGTCCGGCCCGGTCAGCGACAAGCCCTGCTCCTTGGCCGCCCGGACCAGCTCCGCGGCGGCCTTCGCCTCCGCCGACGGCTCAGGCCGCTTCTTCCGTCCGGTCACATCGTTCAGTGTCGCAGTCATCACGGCACCCTCCTCACCAGGCACAACGCCCGATGGGTCAGGCCGGAAACACCGTTAGATATCCACACTCCCCCCAGCTGAGACAACCCTTCTGAGGCATTCGTTGATCGCGGTGATGAGCACGGTGGTCCGGTAACGCACGGCGAGCTTGTCATGCGGTTGTTGGGTCTATGACAGGGCGCGTTCTATCTGCTCACGGATCAGCGGGCTGTCCAGGCCCCGGACGGTGAGTGTCGTACGTCGGCGTACGACGTCGTCGACGGTGACGGCCCACTCGCGGTCGCGGGCGTAGGCCACCTGCGCCCAGATGTCGGGACCGTCGGGGTGGACACGTTCGGCGAGTGTCGGGTCGTCGCGGATCAGTTGAGTGAGGTCGAACGCGATTGATCCATAGTGCGAGGCGAGATGTCTGGCGATATCAGGGGCGAGGGTGGCGCTCTGTTCACGCTCGACCTGGAGGCGGTGAGCGACGGCATCGGCGTTGGCGACACCGGGCAGCGGGACTGTCCGTGGTCCTCGGGCGATGGTGTTCCCGAGCGGGTGGCCGGGTAGCTTGGTGAGCGTATCGAAGACGGCCTTGCCGATGTGGCGGTACGTGGTCCATTTGCCGCCGGCGACCGACAGCATGCCACCGCGACCGCGGGTCAGTACGGTTTCCCGTTTGGCTTCGGCGACGGCGCCCGGCCCCCCGGGCAATACTCGCAGACCGGCGAAGGCATAGGTGATGTCGTCGCGCCGGAGTTGGTAGTCGGCGACCGCGTGGCCCGCTTCGTCGAGGATCTGGCTGATGTCCGCGTCGGTGACCGCGACGGTAGCCGGGTCGTTGTCGTATGGCTCGTCGGTGGTGCCCAGCAGGAGGTGGTCTTCCCATGGGATCGCGAACGAGACGCGATATTTGTCGATTGGTACCGTAAGCGCCGCCTGCCACGGGTCGACCCGGCGAAGGACCAGGTGCGCGCCCTTGGACAGCCGGACGCTTGGGGCGACAGATGGGTTCTCCATCCGGCGCAGGTGGTCGACCCATGGGCCAGTCGCGTTGAGTACGAGCCGGGCGTTGATCCCGAATTCGACGCCGTCGACGCGGTCGCGCACGTCGGCACCGGTGACGCGGCCCGAGGTGGTGCGTAGACCGACGACCTCGGCGTGGTTGAGGACGTCGGCGCCGGAAGCGACCGCTGCTCGCACGGTCATGATGGCAACCCGGCTGTCGTTCATCTGGTGGTCGCCGTAGACAGCCGCTGCTTTGAGGCCGGTGGTGCGCAATGCCGGCACCCGGTCGGCGGCCTGCCGAGGTGTGATGACACGACCGAGGCCGTCGCCGAACGCCGACAAGGCCGAGTACAGGAATACGCCGGCGCCGAGCTTCGCCGCACCGTGTGGGCCGCCACGGTAGATGGGCACCACGAAGCTCAGCGGTTTGACGAGGTGGGGGGCGATGTCCGAGGCGAGGACGCGGCGTTCGCGGTGGTTCTCGGCGACCAGTTTGAGGTTGCCGGTCTGCAGGTAGCGCAGGCCGCCGTGGACCAGCTTGCTCGAGGCGCTCGAGGTTGCACCGGCGAAGTCACCTGCGTCGACCATCGCTACCCGTATCCCGGACTGCGCCGCCATCCAGGTGACGGCTGTGCCGAGAATGCCCCCTCCGATGACGAGCAGGTCGTAGGTGCTCTGGGATAGTTCGGCGCGAGTCTGTATCCGTCCGGCGGTCGTGGCGATGGGCATCGTAATTCTCCTGCGGAGCTGTTGGCCGACGGCGCGGCGGGTCGGTGTTCGGGCTCAGGCGGGGGCTAGGCTTCGATCCATTCAAGGGTCCGCCGCACGGCCTTGCGCCAGTTGTGCAGTTCGCGGCGGCGTACCCCTTCGTCAATGGCCGGCAGCCACTGGCCGGCTTTGTGCCAGTTGGCACGCAGGCTGTCGATGTCGGGCCAGTAGTCCACCGCAAGGCCGGCGGCGTATGCGGCACCCAGGCACGTCGTTTCGGCGACCACCGGACGTACGACGGGCACCGATAGGATGTCGGCGAGGTTCTGCATGAGCAGGTTGTTGGTGGTCATCCCGCCGTCGGCCCGTAGGGTCGTGATCGCGACGCCGGAGTCGGCGTTCATCGCTTCGACGACGTCGTAGGTCTGGAACGCTGTCGCCTCCAGCACCGCCCGGGCGAGGTGTCCTTTCGTGACGAATGCGGTCAGCCCGGCGATGACTCCGCGCGCGTCGCTGCGCCAATGGGGGGCGAACAGTCCTGAGAACGCGGGAACGAAATAGCAGCCACCGTTGTCACTGACAGTGCGGGCCAGGGTTTCGACCTCGGAAGCTGTGGAGATCAAGCCGAAGTTGTCTCGTAGCCATTGCACCAGCGACCCGGTCACCGCGATTGCACCCTCAAGGGCATATGTCGCGGGCTGATCGCCGATCTGGTAGCCGACAGTGGTGAGCAGGCCGTGCTTCGACCACACTGGTTCGTTTCCGGTGTTCATCAGCAGGAAGCTGCCCGAGCCATAGGTGCTCTTGGCTTCGCCCGGCTCGAAGCAGGTCTGACCGAACAGCGCCGCCTGCTGATCCCCGAGTGCGGAGGCCACCGGCACGCCGTCGGCGGTGTGCCCGTAGACCTCGGCCGACGGGCGGATCTCCGGCAGCATCGCGCGCGGGACTCCGGTCACTCGCAGCAGTTCGTCGTCCCATTGCAGGCTGTGCAGGTTCATCAGCATGGTGCGGCTGGCGTTGGTGACATCGGTGACGTGCCGTCCCGTGAGGTTCCAGATCAGCCAGCTGTCCATGGTGCCGAACAGCACGTCGCCGCGCTCGGCCCGCTCACGCAGGCCGGGTATCTCGTCGAGCAGCCAACGGATCTTCGGACCGGAGAAGTACGTGGCCAGCGGGAGGCCGGCGCGCTCCCGGAATAGTTCGGCATGGTCAACCAGCTCGCGCAACAACGTGTCGGTGCGGGTGTCCTGCCAGACGATTGCCGGTGCCACCGGGCGCCCTGTCCGGCGGTCCCACAGCACGGTCGTTTCCCGCTGATTGGTGATGCCTAGCGCGACGATCTCGCCTGGCCGCAGGCCGGCCCCGCTGATGGCGTCGGCCATCACGCTGCGGACCGCCTGCCAGATTTCCTCCGCGTTGTGCTCGACCCAGCCTGGCCGGGGATAGATCTGCCGGTGTTCGCGCTGCGCGACGGAGATGATGTTTCCCCGGTGGTCGAACACGATGCACCGGCTCGAGGTCGTTCCCTGATCGATCGCCGCGATGAACTTCTCAGCTGACACGCGCGTCCTCACCGTCATCGGTGTTCGGCATTGCCGAACAGCTTCCGGATAGTAAGCCGTTGTCGCCTGACGCCACAAGGTGCAGGAGCGCGATCCGTCAGCGGGCGAAGTCGCGCGAGATCGCCCGCGCGGCGTCCCGCACGTAGGACAACGAGGTCATCCGGAGCTCACCACCGCTGGTCAGCCGCTCGATCGCACCGCGGATGCCGATGGCACCGACGACCACGCCGCGTTGGTCCTTGATCGGAGCCGCGATGCCGACCTCCCCCTCCTCGAACTCCTCGAACTCCGCGGCCCAACCACGGCTGCGGATCTGTTCGAGCTCGGCGTCCAGGACGCCGGCGTCGACGATCGTCGCCTTGGTGAAGACGGACAGCGGCGTGGCGATCTCCCGGTACGGGTCGAAGGCGAGAAGTACCTTGCCGACCGCCGTGGCATGGATGGGCAGCAGCGTCCCGATCTGCAGCGTTTGCAGGGAATCGTCCGGCCTGAACACGTGATGGATGACCAGCACCTCGCCCTCATGCATCGTGCCGATCCAGACGCTTTCGCCGCTTCGGCCCGCCAAGGCGTCCGCCCAGTTCGTCGAGCGGGAACGAAGCTCGTTGACGTCCAAGTAGCTGGTGCCAAGGTGCAGGAGCGTGCCACCGAGCCGGTATTTGCCGGTGGCATCGTCCTGTTCGACGAAGCCCACGTGCACGAGGGTGCGCAAGATGCCGTGCAGCGTGCCCTTCGGTAGATCCATCGCGCGGGCCAACTCCACGACGCCCAGCTGGCGCCCGCCCGACGCGAGCAGCCGCAGGATCGCTGCGGCACGCTCCACTGACTGAATCGTCTCGCCCACAGCGGTAGCGTACCGGTAGTTCGACATTGCCGAACTATTGACAGCTCGTTACGCCCGTAGCTACGGTCCTCCCACCCATCGGTACATTGTCTCGCTCATCGGGCCTAGAGGCGGCGTACGTGACATCAAACAATCAACCATCGGGAGTCGACCCGGACCTGGACAGGCGCGCCGGCACGTTGGAGCGCGGCTTGGCCATCCTGGAGATGCTCTCCGCCGGCGGCCCGGTGGCCGCCAACGAGATCATCGAGGAACTGGGACTGTCGCGCAGCGCCACGTACCGGATTCTCGGGCTGCTTCGCCAGCGCGGTTACCTGGACTGGGATGGGTCAGCCGACCGGATCCAGCTGGGTGAGCAGGTGGTGAAGCTCGGCATGGCCGCACTGGCGAGTTTCGATCCGTTCGTCGCCGCTCAGGCGTACCTGCGCGACCTGTCGTCGGAGCTGTCCGAGGCCGCCCTCATGGCCGTGCGCGACGGCCCACAGATGGTGTACATCGCGCACGAGGACGTCACCGACAACCTGATCGCCGTGCGCCGCCTGCTCGGTGTGCGCCGGCCACTACACGCCACGTCACTGGGAAAGGCGTATCTGGCCGCTCTGCCGATCGACGAGGCCGACGCGGTCGTCGACCAACTCTCGCTCGTTTCACTGACCCCCACCACCATCACCGACCGGGCCCGCCTGCGTGCCGAACTCGACGAGGCGCGTGTGCGCGGCTACGCGGTGGACAACGGAGAGAACGAACCAGACGTCATGTGTTTCGGTGCCGCGATCCGCGACGATCACGGACGGCCGGTCTGCGCGATCAGCGTCGCTGGGCCGCGCGACCGGATTGCCGAGAAACGCGACGTCATCCCGGTGCGAGTGACGGAAGTGGCGCTGTCGGTCTCCCGGCGGCTCGGGTTCCACGCAGCACCAGACACCGTCCCATTCAGGAGGTAGACCCCAGATGCAACGTCACGCTGCGATCTTCGCGGCGGCCGCCATGATCGTTGCCGCATCGCTCACCGCTTGCGCACCTGGCAGTGACTCCGGCAATGGCACCGCCAACCAGGCCGAAGACAAGAAACTCACCTACGTGTACTTCACCGACGGTCCCGACGAGCAGGCCACGAGGAACCTGATCAGCGAGTTCGAGAAGCAGACCGGTGCGCAGGTCAACTTGCAGATCGTGCCGTTTGCCAACCTCGAACAGCAACTGCAGGCCAGACTCTCCGGCGACAACGTGCCCGATGTGGCGCGGCTCAACGACATCGAACCGTTCCGATCGGACCTGCTCGACCTCAACAAGTTTCAGAAGGATGCCCTCGACGGCAAGTTCATCGACGGGGCGAAGTCCTACGTGTCCGGCACGAACGGCGAGTTGCTCGCGGTGCCGAGCGACCTGACGATGAACGGTCCGCTCATCAACGTCGACCTGTTCAAGGCGGCCGGTGTCGCGCTACCGGACCCGAAGAAGCCGTGGACCTGGACCGAGATGATCGCCGCCGCCAAGCAGGTGCAGGCGGCCAAGAAGACCGAGTACGCCATCGCGATGGACGTCTCCGGTCACCGGTTCTCCACCATGCTCAGCCAGTTCGGCACAACGTTCTTCACCCAGGACAACAAGGTTGCGTTGGACAAGGCCAGCGCGACTGCGGCGATCAAGCAGTTCGCCGACCTCAACGCGTCCGGTGCGATGCCGAAGGACCTATGGCTGCAGGCCGGCTCGAAGTACAAGGCCGCCAACGAGATCTTCCTGGCCCAGCAGGTGCCGGTGTACATCAGCGGCAACTGGCAGGTGAGCGCGTTCGACAAGTCCGCGAAGTTCACCTGGCAGGCCGCACCCAACCCGTGCCAGGCCCGGTGCGGCGGCTTCCCGGGCGGCAAGTTCATGGTGTCGTTCAACAAGAGCAAGCACCAGCAGTTGGCGGCGCAGTTCATCGCCTGGATGAATTCGGCCGAGTCGCAGCGCAAGATGTGCCAGCAGGCGGCGTTCCTGCCCACCCGCAAGGACCTCATCGAATCGGGCATCGATTACCCGACCCGCAGCGCCGACATGAACGTGTTCCTCGCCGACGTCAAGCAGACCCCGCCGGACACCTACGCGAGCACGTACAACCCGGCGTTCAGCGCGACGGCCAAGGCCACCGTCACCGAGCTGGCGAAGGTGCTCGCCGGCCAGGAGACACCGGACGCGGCGGCCGACGCGATCCACGCCGCGGCCGACAAGGCCCTGCAGGCGGCCCAGAAGTGACCGGAACTGACGTCCCGAACGGCACCGCGACCGGCAGCGGTCGCGGTGCCCCGGACCCCGGAAAGCGAGGCGCGACATGAGCAGGCGCCCGGTCAAGCCGTGGAACCAGCGGTGGGCACCGTACCTCTTTGTGCTGCCCAACATGGCGATCTTCACCGTCTTCATCATCTACCCAGCGCTCAACAACTTCAATATCAGCCTGTACGACAGCACGAACGGCCGCACGTTCCGGTACGTCGGCACCCAGAACTACGCCGAACTGGTTAACGACGCCGAATTCTGGGCCGCCGCACGTGCTACGGCCACCTTCGCGGTGTTTTTCGTGCTGCTGTGCACCATCGCGTCCATCGCCCTGGCCATGCTGCTGGACAAGCCCCTGCGCGGGCGGGGCGTGTTCCGGGCGGTGTTCTTCCTGCCGGTGCTGCTGTCCCCGGTGGTCGTCGGACTGGTCTGGGGCTGGATCTTCGAACGGGGCAACGGGCTGGCCAACACCGTCCTGCGCGGGCTGGGACTCAGCGAGGTCGGCTGGCTGGTGAACGGCAACCTCGCGATGGGCGTGGTCATCTTCGTCGGGCTGTGGACCCACGTCGGCTTCTACACCATGATCATGTTGGCCGGGCTGCAAGGCATCGACCCCGCATATCACGAGGCCGCGATGATCGACGGCGCGTCCTCATGGCAGCGGCTGCGCCGGGTGACGCTGCCCCTCCTGCGACCCACCACCATGGTCGTCGTCGTGCTCAGCACGATCGCCGGCTTCCAGGCGTTCGACTTCCTCTGGACACTCACCGGCGGCGGGCCGGTCGGCGCCACGACGCTCATGGTCCAGTACGTCTACCAGAACGCGTTCCAGTCACCCATCCGCTACGGTCTGGCCGCCGCGGGATCGGTGGTGCTGTTCTGCACCATCTTCGGCGTCACCCTGCTCAACTTCCTCTACAACCAGCGGAAGGCAGCCTCATGACCGCCACCGATTCCGCGACCGATACCGCCACCCGTGCAGCGGCTCGGGACAAGGCCCAATGGACCTCCATCGACGGCCGCCGGCCGCCGGCAACCCGCCAGGTGCTGATGTACGCGCTGCTCGTGGCGCTGTCGATCCTCGTGCTCGCCCCGGTCGTGTGGGCGATGCTCTCGTCGTTCAAGACGCAGACCGAGCTGGCGCAGCACCCACCGACGCTGCTGCCGGACTCGTTCGCGCCGACCAATTACACCGAGGCCCTCGCCACCTTCAACTTCACGACGTATCTGAAAAACAGCGTACTGGTCACTGTCAGCGCGACCGTGCTGACGTTGGTCATCAACACCATGGCCGCCTACGGGCTGGCGAAGTACAACTTCCGCGGCCGCAACATCCTGTTCCTGGTGACGCTCGGCACCATCATGATCCCGCTGCAGATCATCCTCATCCCGGTCTACCAGGTGGCGGCCGACCTGCACCTCGTCAACTCGCTGTGGGGCCTGATCATCCCGCCGGCGGCCACACCGACTGGGGTCTTCCTGCTGCGGCAGTACATGCTCAGCATCCCCGACGAACTCATCGAGGCGGCCCGGATCGACGGCGCCGGCGAGTTCTGGATCTTCCTGCGAGTCGTCGTGCCGCTCTGCGGCGCTCCGATCGCCGTGCTCGCGATCTTCTCAGTGATCTGGCGGTGGAACGACTTCCTCTGGCCGCTCATCATCAGCCAGGACCAGGACAAGTACACGCTGCCGGTGGCCCTCGCGCAGTTCGACAGCCAACTGGTCGTGCCGTTCAACTACATCCTCGCGATGTCAGTAGTCAGCATGCTGCCGGTCATCATCATCTTCCTCGTACTGCAGCGCCACATCACGCGCGGCATCGCCAGCACCGGCCTCAAGTAAGGACACCATGACAACCAACCGCAGCGTGCACCGCCTGGACGAGCGCGGCACGATTCGCGACTGGCTGGTCGGACCGGCGTGGCGCGAGCCCGCCGACGACCTGGACCGCCACCTCGACGCCGCCGGCTCACCGTGGGGAAAGGATGGCCGTTGGGTGCTCACCAACGGACCGGACGTCACCACCCTGAAGCAGCAGCTGTACCGTGCGCGCCCGCTGCGCCGGGACGCGCCGCTGGAACCGGTCACCGAGGGCGGCCAGGTCAGCTACGTCGGACCGACTGGAATCGCCCACCAGGGAACGTGGCAACGGATACACACCGCCCCGGACGGCATGGTCGACTGGAGCGCCTTCTGCTTCACCCCGGAATACCGGCTCGCACTGGCAGCCACCGTTGTCGAGGTGGACCAGGCCGAGTGGCGCACGCTACGACTGGCCAGCACCGGGCCCACGATGCTGTTCCACGACGGCCTGCTGATCGACGAATCCGGCACCGTCTCCTACATGGAACCGGTCGAACGTGACATCCGGATCTGGCTGCCGTCGGGCACATCGACCCTTGTCGTCGCCTCCTGGCAGGTAGCCTTCCGGGAGTGCCGGCAGGTGCTTCGGTTGCGCGTCGGTGGACTTCCGGTCCGGGTGGTGATCCCGAGCGCCGATGCCGACGAATACGTGAGCGCGGCTGCCGAGCAGATCCTCGACGCCGTCGGCGTGACCCGCTGGGGCAGCACCGAACGGTCCGTGCCGCTGACCGGCCCCGACGGCGCTCAGCTGCGCATCTCGTGGAGCACCGCGCCGGAGAAGTCGACCAGGGTCCGGCTCGACGGCGGCCGAGCGGTGGTGCCGCTGCCTGAACCGGCGCCCGGCGACGAGGTCGGCTCCGCCTCCATGCTCGCCGCGGCCGCGATGTCGCTGCGAATCGGCATCGACGACGAACGGGCACCCGTGCAGCGGACGTTCCCGGTCGCAGTGCTGCCGTCGCGGTACCGTGGTGAGCCGGTCGGCGATCCGGCCGACTGGCGCCGAGAGGTCCTCCAGCACGCCGCCGATGCCGGCAACCCCCTGGCCGCGTTCACGGTGACCGGTGCCCAGGTGTCCGACAAGGCGCTCGAGGTCGCGCTCGGCATGCTCACCAACCGGGCCGACTGCGCCGACTTTGAAGCCGTCGGACTGATGCACCTGTGGCATCGGGTACCGAGCGAGGGATGGGCGGCGGGTCTGCGAGATCGGGTCCGCCAGGCGCTGCTCGGCTTCAAGTACTGGATCGACCAGCCCGGTCTGGACGCGATGTGCTACTTCACGGAGAACCACCAACTGGTGTGGCACACCGCGGAAACCCTGGCCGGTGAAGCGTTTCCCGACGACACGTTCACCAACACCGGCTGGAGCGGGGCAAAGCACGCCGAGCACGGGCGCACGCTGGCCCGGGAGTGGATCGAACGCCGCCTCGCCGGTGGCTTCAGCGAGTTCGACTCGAACGCCTATCTGGCAATCGACACGCTCGCGCTCGTCTCACTCGCGGAGTTCAGCGCCGACCGCGAGCTCGCCGAGCTGGCGGCCGGCCTCGCCGACCGCGTGCTGTTCAGCCTTGCCGCCAACACCTGGCGCGGCATCCACGGTGCCGCGCACGGCCGGTCGTACGTGCAGACGCTGCGCTCATCGCGTCTTGAAGAGACCGCACCGATCACGTGGCTGTGCTTCGGTGTCGGCGCGCTCAACGACGCCGTCCTTCCCGTCACGGTCCTGGCCACCGCGCGGCGGTACGCGTTGCCGGACGCGATCCGGGCGGTTGCCCGGCACCGCGCCGACGACTGGCTGGGACGGCAGTCGTACCGCGGCACGTACCGGTTCGCCCATGACCTGCTCGAACGGCCGTACGGCTCCGATGCCCTCATCTACCGCACACCCGACGTGATGCTCGCCAGCGTCCAGGACTACCGGGTCGGGCTGCCGGGCCTGCAGGAACACATCTGGGGCGCCACGCTCGGCCCGGAGACGCAGATCTTCGTCACGCACCCACCTAATGCCTCGTCCTCACCGTCGTCCCGGCCCAACGCCTGGGCCGGCAACCGGATCCTGCCCCGGGTCCGGCAGTTCCGCGACACGGTCCTCGCGCTGTACTCCTTCCCGGACGGTGACCCGACAAGCCGTACACACGCCTGGTTCCCGATCGCCCATCTCGACGAATGGGCGCGCCACGGCGTGTGGATCGCCGGGCGGCTCGGCGACGGCTACGTCGCGCTCGCCACCGACGGCGGCGCCGCACCGGTGGAGTCGGGTCCGGACGCCTGGCAAGAGCTGCTGCCGGCCGGTGACGGCACCGCCTGGGTCTGCGTCGTCGGGCGCCGGGCGACCGACGGCAGTTTCCAGCAGTTTCTGGCATCCCTTGCCACGCCCCAATTCGACACCGGCCGGGTGCGGTTCACCCCACCCCGGGGACCGGCACTCGACCTTGCCTGGACCGGCCCGTTCACCGTGGCCGGCCGGCCAGCCGACCTTGACGCCGACGACCAGCCCGAGGCGTGGCCGCAGATCGACAACCCTGCCTGCCTACTGCATCACGGCGAGGAGGAGATGGTCATCGCCATCGACGGCACCGAGCACCGCATCGACCTGCGCCGCGGGAGGCCACTGCCATGAGCGGTATTGATTCGAGCCAGGCGGCACTCGCGGAGCCACCTCGCCCGCCCGCCGAGGTCGCCGAGCTGACGCCGCCGGCACTCGCCGCGACCGGCCGCCGGATCGCCGAACGGACCGCTGCGATGGGGCTGTCCCGCTGGTCCTGGGGCGAGGGCGTGGTCCTGCACGGCGCCCTGCGATTCGCCGCAGCCTGCGGGGAGCCGCCACCCCCGTCCGTCGTCTCTTTTGTGGACGAGCACTTGGCCCGTGGTGTCAACATCGGACACGTCAACGACGTGGCGCCCGGCGCGGCGTGCGCGGACCTGTGGGCGGCCACCGGCGATCCCCGTTATCGTGCCGGTTGCGAGCAGCTCCTCGCATGGGTGCGGGACGGAGCAGGGCTGACCCGGGCCGGCAACGGCGCCATCGAACACTGGCCCGGCGGAGTGTGGGCGGACACCGTGTTCATGGCCGGGATGTTCCTCATCCGCTACGGGCTGGCCGCCGGCCGACCGGAGCTCGTCGCGGAGGCCGGCGAGCAGCTGCTCGCCCACGCCGCAGTCCTGCGGCATCCGGACACCGGCCTGTACGCCCACGGCTCGCACCACGGCGAGACGATCTGGTGCTTCTGGGGTCGCGCCAACGCGTGGACCGCGCTGGCCACCGTGGAGTTCCTCGAGGCGGCCAGGCAGCTGGACCAGCCCCGGATCGCCGACCTCGCCGACGAACTCACTCCGGTGCTGGCCGGCCAGCTGCTCGCACTCGCCGACCTGCAGCCGGCACACGGGGTCTGGGACGTCCTCGTCGACGGTCAGGAAGAGAACCGCGGCATCCTGGAGACCTCGGCCGCGGCCGGGATCGCCGCCGCGATGTTCCGCGCCGCCGCACTCGGCATCGCACCGGACACGACGAGACGGGCGGCGTGGCAGGCCCTCGCCGGCGTCCACACGTACGTCGAGCCAGACGGCACCCTCGCTCGCACCAGTGCCGGCACCGTGCTGCAGCTCATCCCGTTCGGCTACTCGGTGATCCGCACCGACCGAATCCAGCCGTGGGGGCAAGGACTCGCGCTGCGGGCCTACGCCGACGCGCTCACCGACCAACCCACCTGAGAGGAAACATGCGTACCCGACACGCCACCAGCCCGGAGCAGGTGCCGGGGTTCGACACCGAGGCGCTGCGCGCCCACTACCTGGTGGAGGACCTGTTCCCGGCCGACCGAGTGGAGACCGTGTACAGCCACCACGACCGCCTCGTGATCGGCGGCGTATCCCCCGGCCCCGGCTCACCCGTCCGGCTCGACGCTCCGGAGACGTTGAAGGCCGACTACTTCCTGCAACGACGCGAGGCCGGTGTGGTCAACGTCGGCACAGCTCCGGGCGTCGTCAACGTGGACGGCACCGAGTTCGAACTCGTGCCGAAGGCCGTGCTCTACGTCGGCCGCGGTGCCCGTGAGGTCACCTTCGCCGGCAACGGCGACGCGGCCTTCTATCTGGTTTCCACTCCGGCGCACGCGAGCCACCCGACCACCCTGGCCAACCTCGCCGACGCAACCCCGGTTTCCCTGGGCGAGCAGCGGACGTCCAACGAGCGCACCATCTACAAGTTCATCCACGATGAGGGCATCCGCAGTTGCCAGCTCGTCCTGGGCGTCACCGAGCTCGCTGACGGCAGCATGTGGAACACGATGCCCGCGCACACGCATGAGCGGCGAACCGAGGTGTACCTGTACTTCGGCCTCGACCCCGAGCACCGCGTCGTACACCTGATGGGGGAACCGACACAGACCCGCAACCTCGTCGTCGCTGACCGGCAGGCCGTCATCTCGCCACCCTGGTCCATCCACTGTGGGTTCGGTACTGCCAGCTACGCATTCGTGTGGGCGATGGGTGGCGAGAACACCGCCTACACCGATGTCGTGCCGGCACCGATCGACACGCTGCGATGACGGCCGGAACCCTGTTCGATCTGTCCGGTCGCACCGCACTGGTGACCGGAGCACGCACCGGCATCGGCCGGGCGATCGCGGTCGGGCTCGCCGAAGCCGGCGCCGACGTGATCCTGCACGGGCACCGTGGCGACCTTGAGGATGTCGAAGCGGCGGTACGTGCCGCCGGCCGCCGGACACGCCGGTGGGTCCGGGACCTGTCTGATCTGGATGGCCTCGCCGAAGAGGCGCACGCTCTTGCCGACGCGGCACCCATCGACATCCTGGTCAACAACGCCGGCATCATCCGGCGCGGCCCGGCGGTGGAGGCTCAGGAAGCTGACTGGAGGGCGGTGCTCACCGTCAACCTCGACGCGGCGTTCATCGTCACGCGCGCCGTCGGGGCGCGGATGCTGGCCCGCCGCTCCGGCAAGATCATCACGATCGCCTCGATGCTGTCGTTCCAGGGTGGCCTGAACGTCGCCGGCTACACCGCGAGCAAGCATGCCGTGGTCGGTATGACCAAGGCCCTCGCCAACGAGTGGGCGCCGTACGGCGTGCAGGTCAACGCGCTCGCGCCCGGCTACATCGCCACCGACAACACGGCCGCGCTGCGCGCCGACGCCGACCGGGAACCGCAGATCCGGGCCCGCATCCCGGCCAGCCGCTGGGGCACACCCGAGGACCTGGTCGGCGCGGCCGTGTTCCTCGCCGCGCCGGCCTCCGACTATGTCTGCGGGCACGTACTCGCCGTCGACGGCGGCTGGCTAACTTGCTAGCCCGGGTGATTCATGGTGATCGCCGGGATGTGGTGTTCGTCGGCCTGTAGATCAGCGGAAGTGCCTGCCCTGCAAGGGAAACCTGTGATTGCGACATCTACAGGTTCTCTTCGGGGGAGGCACTTCCGAGGTGCAGCTTACGGAGTGGTCGAGGGATCTGCGGGTCACCCGCAGGTGGTTCGGGTGTGGTGTCGCACGCCGGTGCGACGCTGTTGCGGTTGCTGGCTGATCGGGCCGGGTTGACCGGGGCGTTGTCGGCGGGGCTGGCCCGGGCCGGCTGGTGGCCGGTGCATGATCGGGGTCGCGTGCTGGTGGACCTCGCCGTGATGATCGCTGACGGCGGGGACGTGATCGCGGATATCGACGTGCTGCGCCATCAGCAGGAGGTGTTCGGATCGGTGGCCTCGGACACCACGGCGTGGCGGGCCTGGACGAGATCGGCGTGGTGCAGCTGCGGCGAATCGCCAAGGCCAGGTACTCGCTACACGCTTGCCGGCATGGTCCAAGGGACCCGACCTCGAAGACCTCGACTTCGCCTCCCCGACCTCATGCGTCTGGCTCCGCAGGCAGTGAGCTGACCATGGCCTTCGATCGCCAGACACTGTTCGCTTATCATTAACGACTCTCCGTGTCATCAACAGGCATCCTCGTGGTCACGGAGGTCTTGGCGCGCCGACCTCTGCGGCTCGAATATTCGATTCGGCCGTCTGAAGTGCAGTCCTGTGTGCAAGCTCGAGCCCGGCAGCCGGCATGTTCGTCGGCATGAGCGCGTCGTTGCTGTACCTGCTGCTTCGCCTGATCCTGCAGATGTTGTCCCAGATCGCCTCCGATGGCGGGTTGAAGGATGTGAAGATCCTCGTGCTCCGCCATCAGGTGGCGGTCCTGCGCCGACAGGTAACCCGCCCCGATCTGCAACCGGCCGACCGGGTGATCCTGGCGGCGCTGTCGCGGCTGCCCCGCCCGCGCTGGTCGGCCTCCTCGTCACCCCGGCCCCCCTGCTGCGGTGGCACCGTGAACTCGTCACCCGGCCGTCGACGGCGGAGCGGGATGGGACTGATGACGCCCGCCCGGCGAAAGGGCAGTGGCACGGTTCGAGCCGGGTCAGCGTGTGGGGGCGAGCCGCCCCGCCAGGGTCGGCACCACGATCGCGGCGGCGACGATGTGCAGCGTGATCAGGGTTGCTGCGGAGCCGGCGTCGAATCCGAACGTGAGGTCCGGGACGATGGACAGCGCGGTCAGGGTGACCGTTGTCCGCACGAACGTGCGCCGCGGCCGGCGTGCCTTGCGTGCCATGACGGCGGCGATGCCGACGCCGGCGAGCGAGAAGAGCAGCGTCAGCTGCGTGAACCCGGCGATCGGGATGCTCGCGCCGGTGCTGTCGGCGAACGAGATCCCGGCGGCCGACGCGACTGCCGCGAGGACGGTCGTGGTGACCGAGGCGATGACGGCTGCGGCGACGCCGTGCTTCCATACCGGCTGTCGCTCGGCAGTCGGGGCCGGCGTGCTGGGGGTCATGCGGGTGGGGACCTGGGTGGTGGTGGACATGTCGGGCTCCGTTTCCTCGGCAGGTCGCCCGGTGCGACCCGCTCACACCCCCTCCACGAACGGGCGGGCCCGGATTCGACAGGTCGCGAGAAAAAAGTTCTACGGATGGCTGCGCGGTGACGCAGCGTCGGGACGGGTCGAGCGCAGGTTCGGGCCCTGGCGCCGGCGCAGCCAGTCCCGCCGGGTACGCCCTGGATGAAGACGCGGCTGAGCACACGAACGTCCTGTGCTTGGCGCAGGACGTTCGGTTGGCCGACGAAGAACACGATCGCGAGGTTTCCGGGGCGGGTTGTCGTATCGGCAGGACGCCGTTCGTGGTGAGGTGGAAGGCGGTCATCGGGACCGCCGGAACTGAGGAGAAGTGGGATGACGCACTACCTGCTGGCCGTGCACGGCCCCGCCGAGATGGACGAGTTCGGCAACTACGGCTCCAAGGAGGAGATGGAGGAGGCGTTCGCCGCGACCGGCGCTTTCAATGACAAGCTGCACGCCGAAGGCTACTGGGTCTTCGCCGGTGGGCTTGCGCCGGCGTTGACGGCGACCGTCGTGGACGGCCAGGGCGACACGCCGGTGATCACCGACGGCCCCTACCTCGAAACCAAGGAGGCCCTCGGGGGCTTCTGGGTCATTGACGCACCCGACCTCGACGTGGCGCTCAAGCTCGCGGCCGAGGGGTCCAAGGCGTGCCGGGCCAAGATCGAGGTCCGTCCGTTCGACGGCCTCGCCTGAGCCAGCGCGACCGGCGACTATCGATGCAGCCCGCAACGGCGGCCGTCGAGCGGGTCTTCCGCGAGGAGTACGGCCGCCTGATCGCCTCGCTCGTCCGCCGCTTCGGTGACATCGACATCGCGGAGGAAGCGGCGGGCGAGGCGCTCGTAGCCGCGCTGGAGAATTGGCCGGAATCCGGCGTACCTCCCAACCCCGGCGGCTGGCTCACCACCGTCGCGGGCAACCGCGCGATCGACCGGATCCGCCGGGAGAAACAACGCGACGCCAAGCATCAGGCGGCCACCATGTACCACGACGACACACCCCACGAGCCCACCGGCCCAGTCGAGGACGACCGGTTGCGGCTGCTCTTCACCTGCTGCCACCCAGCGCTGGCACCGGAAGCGCGGATCGCGCTGACGCTCCGACTGCTCGGTGGACTGACCGTGGCCGAGATCGCGCAGGCGTTTCTCGTGCCCGAAACCACGATGGCGCAGCGGATCACCCGGGCGAAGAAGAAGATCTCGTCGGCGAAGGTGCCCTACCGGGTGCCCGAGGCCGCCGACCTCCCCGAGCGGCTCGGCGGCGTACTGGCAGTGCTGTTCCTCGTCTTCAACGAGGGCTACCTCGCCACCAGCGATGGCGACCCGATTCGCGCCGAACTCACCAGCGAGGCCATCCGACTGACACGGATCCTCCGCCAACTGCTCCCCGACGAGCCGGAGGTGGCCGGTCTACTCGCGCTGCTGGTGCTCACCGAGGCCCGACGTGAGGCCCGCGTGCGCAATGGGCAGCTGGTCCCGCTCGATGAGCAGGACCGCACCGGCTGGAACCGCGCCCTGATCAACGAGGGCCACGACCTGGTCCGCGAGTGCCTCACGATCAACCGACCCGGCCGCTACCAGATACTCGCCGCGATCAACGCCGTCCACACCGACGCCCCCACGGCACCGGACACTGACTGGTCACAGGTCCTCGCGCTGTACGACCAGCTGACCCAGCTCGACCCCTCACCGATCGTCGCACTCAACCGCGCAGTCGCGGTCGCCGAGCTGGACGGCCCGAACGTCGCCCTCGCCCTGGTCGACCGGCTACCCCTCACCGGCTACCACGCATGGCACGCCACCCGCGCCGACCTGCTCCGCAGACTCGGCCGCAGCGCCGAGGCAAAACAGGCGTACGACGCCGCGATCGCCGCCACCCAAAACAGCGCCGAGCGCGCCTACCTGAGCAGGAAACGCGGCGAGTTGGTCTGAGCAGTCCTACCACTCGGCACAAGGCCGACGGCGCCAACCGTTGTCGGGCTGGTGACGCTCCTGGCCGTCGCAGGCTAACCGATTTGATTATCGATGATCAGTGATCATAGATTGGCCTGTGTGGAACGTTCTCGGCTTTCCAGGGCCGGGAAGCGTGTCGGTGTTCACCCCGTGGCGTATCACGTTTGGGTTGGCTCGGGGAGGGTTCTGGTGGTGTGGGTCGGCGGTGAGAGCCGGTTTTTGTGGATCGGTGTTGAGGCGTTGAGTCGGTGAGCGGGAAGCTGCGGCTGGCCGAGGGTGAGGCGGCCCGCACCGCGTGTGCCCGCGCTGTGCTGCGCACCGGCGTGGACGAGGCAACCGGTGAGGTCCTGTCTCGGGCGGTGTTGGCGCGGCGGGTCGGTTGGTGTGCCGATCTGGTGGCGGGCATGGTGGCCGCGCTGATCGGCGAGCACTGGAACAGCGTGGATGTGCAGGTGCTGGCATCCGGGGTGGATGCGGGTGGGCGGCGATTGCCGTCGCACGCGTGGACCGCACTGCGGCGCCTCGGGTGGACGGTCGCCCCGCCTGGGGGTGTGACGGTCAATGATCGGGTCGTGCGGATGGCGCAGGAGCAGGCGGGGCGTGCTCTTCGTTCGGTGAAGTGGCGCGCCGAGGTCACCGGCGGGGTCCTGGCGACGTGGCCGGCCGATCCGCGCAAGCGCACCCCAGCCGAGTGGGATCAGGTGCGGGCCTCGATCCCCGGCGGGCAGCATCTGCCATCCAATGTGATCAAGGGCCGCACCCGGCAGGCCGCCACGTTCGCCGAGGCCAACGGCCAGCTGCCGGTAGACGTGTTCGAACTCGAAGGCGCCCCGAGGATCCCGCTCGTGCCGGCTTTGCCTGGCCGTTGGGGTCAAATGGATTGGTTGGCGACTCCTTGATGGAATGACCCCAGGCGACAACGTCGGTCCATGACCTGCGGCCGGACCGTCGTTGAGCTTCCCGAGTTCGGCGCCGGTCGGCCCCGCTGACGCTCGTTACCGCCTGGCTTGCGGCTCACGGTCACGGTGACGCTTTTGAGAGTCGCGTTTATTGGACACGCAGAGCGACAGCTCAGGTTTTCGGTTGGCGTTTGACCAGAACAAATGCGGTGAGGCCTGCGGTCATGAAAACCGCCAAGGTCAGGAAATCAGCGAACCACGAGGGGTCTGCGTCCGCACGTCGCACGTTGTCACAAGGCAAGATCTTCGAATACCAGACCTCGAAGGTGTCTGAAGGCTTGACGGGTTCGGGACGAGGGTCCCATTTATGCGGCGTCAGGCAATGCATGCCATCTTCGGTTACGTACTTGACGGTATAGGCAGTTTGCGAATAGACGGTAGCCACCGTTGCAGTCGCTTTCCCGCCGTTGAGATCGCCCCACATTGAGTAGCCCATTCCGATCGACATCACTGCGCCGAGTGTTGTATAGATCGCCCAGAACCACAGCTTCGCCTTTCGCGGAAGCCTCGACCGAGCGGGCATTGGTCGAGAGTACGACAAGCCCGACTCTCGCGGAATCCTCGACCAAGCGGGCATCGGTCGAGGCTACGACCAGGACGACGACAACGCCAGACCGGATTGACCGCGCGGCCACAGGCAATTCGTAGGCCAGGGCCCCGAGATGGCCCAGCATGGCGGAACACCTGCCGATGTCGACACCTCGACCACGGCGAGCCCCGCCATCCCGGCTGCACGATCTGCCTGCCGTCGTACTCTGCCTGCATGAGGGGCCTCCTTCGTCGTGAGACGTGAGCACCCCGAGCATCCCGCTCGAGAGCCACGAGGAGCGAGGCCCCGCTCCTTCATGCCATCACGGATGTCCTGAGACCCGACATCGCCGGCAGCCGACAGCCGGCCGACAGCCGGCCGGGCCTCGTCCTAAAAAGATGACGGCATGGACCGCTTCGAGGGCCGCTGCTGGCTGGACTGGTGGACGAACTCATCCACCCTGCTCGGCAGCGTCGAGGTGGCCGTCGTGATTGCCGCCGCTGGCGCCGGCTGGGAGGCCTACGGTCGCCCCGTCAGCGACAGCGACGAGGACCGCGATGCCTTTGCATTCCTGTGTGACCTCGATCCCGCCTTCGCGCTGCGATTCGAAGACGAGAGCACTATCGCCGTCACCGTGCATCCCACCGATGGGCATCGCCGCTTCAGCCTCAGCGAGTACACCAGTCCGGTTCAGCGATCGGTCGACAATCGAATCGCTCTGTAGCCAGCCCGAACCAAGCCTGCGACCGGGTGGGTCGACAGCGCCTCGGCGACTCCCGGCATCTGACCTGGACGGGCAAAGACAGGGACTGGTTCAGTTCTCGCGGTTCGGGTCGGCGAGAGCGTCCCACTCCTCGGCAGTAGTGGGAAAAGGCTGCCAGTACGGGAGGTAGAACGGCCGCCACGCCGGCGTGACCATCGAGAATGACTCCAACTCCGGGTCCGCGAGCATCCGGTAGACGAACTCCGTCGTCGACATGTCGAACCGGTGCCACGGGTTTGGAGGGTCGTGCCGGGCCAGCACAGGCCACCGCTCAGGCTCCACGGAGCGGTCCGCAAGCCAGTAGTACCCGCCTCCGGCCGAGTCGTGACCCCACTCGATCAGCCCAGACCCCGTGTCGGGCTCGTACAGCTCGTACGGGGCGTACAGGCCCGCTGCGGAGTCGTCATGCTCACTCACCGAACGCCGCATGGAGTCCCACCACCCGAGCAGCGACGTCGAGTCGTGGTCGGTTGTCGGTCGCAGTAAGTCAAGGTGCACCATAAATAGGCCCGGCACGAACCGCCGGCACAACTCCTTGAAGTCGCCTGGCAGCGCGACGCCGAGCTCCGCCTCCACCTGCCCCCAGCCGGCACCGACCTCAGGCTCGTGGCGCCATCCGGTCACGTCGATGATCCGGTCGATCCACGTCAACTGATCATTCACGGCCGGCAAAGTAACAGCACAGGCAGACACCCCCTCGCCTGGTCGTCACCCGCCCACTAACCGCTGCTGTACTTCGCTGCCGTACGCAAGCAGAAAGGCCACCTCCCGAACCCGGGAAGTGGCCTTGACCTGCGTGGACCATGCTTGGCAAAGTCCGGACCACATTCCCGCAGCTCAGGGACCGACCGTGACGGTCCCAGCGGTACGTAGACGCACGGTCTGACACGCAGATCGGGGAGGCGCTGTTGCGCATCGCCAGCGCCCGCGGCCTGCAGTCCGCCAGCATGCGTGAGGTGGCCGCCGAAGCCGGCGTCTCCCTCCGCCTGGTGCAGTACTACTTCCACACCAAGGAAGAGCTGCTACTCACCGCCTTGGCCTATCTCGGCGAACGGTTGGCCACCCGGGTAGAGCGCCACATCCGCGCCCTGGGACCAGTGACCCCCGCAACGTCGTCTACGGCACGCTCACCGCGATCCTGCCCACCGACGCCGAGAGCCTCGACCTGACGAGGGCCTACACCGGCTACTACACCTTGGTCTTCACCGACCCCGACCTCGCCACCCGGCACGGCGCCGCCTACCCGGACAAGGTCGAACGACTGCTCGCCGGGCAACTGACCGCCGCGCAGCAGGCCGACCAGATCGACACCATCCTGGACCCGGAGACGACCGCCGCCGGACTCCTCGCCCTCACCAACGGCCTCGGCTCAAGCGTGCTCGGCGGGCAACGAGACGGTGCAGCCGCACTGCGTATCCTCATCGATCACATCGATCGGCTGTTCAAGCCCGGACCAAACCGGCCGTAGCACAAAATCTAAGCGCGACCCAGCAGCCCACGGACGATCGGTTGCTCACCAACGACATCCCGCTCATGGCCGATCGGGCGTCGGTAGGGCTACCATCCCAGCAGCCAACGCACTTGGGGCCAAAGCGCTGCAGTCGCATGGGCTCGCAGCGTCCTCGTTACTCACCTGGTTGATGCGGTATTGAGCAACGCTTCCGTCTCGGCATGGCCGCTTCGAACGGCCCATTCGAGGGGCGACAGCCCGCTGCCGTGGTCTTCGCGGAGGTCCGGATCTGCGCCCCAGGTAAGAGTTCGCGGACGACATCGGACTGCCCCCACCCTGCGGGGCAAGCCGTTCAACCAAGGTCGGGGATGGTTTCGCCACCCGTCACAGGGCTCGGGTTGGTGATAAGGCTGGCCACGCGACGTGGTCAATCGCGAGCCACGGCGCGACGGCCACGGCTGTGGGCGTGAGCCCGGCGAACGCCTTGACCTCGCGGTGGAGGTGGGACTGGTCGACGTAGCCGCTCTCGGTGGCAACGCAGGCGGGGGGGTGACCCGCCGCGAGAAGGCGGGCGGCATGGTCGAACCGCACCAGTCGGGCGGCGCGTTTGGGTGTGATGCCGAGCTGGGACCGGAAACGGGACCACAGGCGCTTGCGGCTCCAGCCGACCTCGTCCGCGAGGCCGTCGACCCGCACCCGCCCCCGGCTGGTGAGCGTCTGCCGCCAGATGTAGGCGACCTCCGGATCGACCGATGGGCGGGCGCCCAGCCGTCGTCCGAGGAACTCCGCCACGATCGCGAACCGGTCGTCCCACGACGCGGCAGCGCGCAGCCTGTCCTCGGCTCGTCCGGCGTCCCGGCCCCAGACATCCTCGAGGGATACCACCGTCCCGCTGAGCTCGGCCGATGAGCCGAGCACCACAGCCGCCGTGACCGGCTCCAGCCGGATCTGGAGGCACTCGCCGCCCCCTCGACCAGATGCCCGAAGGTCGCCGGGGAGGAGCCCGACGACGACACTGCCGCGCACGCGCTGGCCATGAGTGTCGACGAGCAGCCCTTCTCCCTCGCTCAGGTCGACAAGCAGGGTGACGGATGGGTGCGCGACCATCGCGATGTCCGCGGATGCGGGGGCACGTGCGCAGAACCCGGCCATGTTGATCCCCGGCAGCCGACGTGACGGGCGTGGAACCGCGATGTCCACGCTCGCCCAGTCCGGTGGTGTCCCGGCCGACAGCACATGGCCAGTGTAGATGCTGACCACAAAGCGGAACATTTGTCCAAGACACCCTCGCCTCGAGCTTGTGATGCTCGACATCGTCTCCGGCAAGGCCCAATTGCGGAGGCCGCGGAGCTCCAAGCGACAGGAGAAGTCATGACGCGACCACTGTCACATTCGAAGGTCCGGGCACTGGCCCGGATCCTGCCTGCCACTGGTGGACCGATCGGACTGACCAGGAGTGACCAGGAATGACACCGATGCAGCGTCGTACCTTCCTGCTCTCGTCGTTGGCAGCCGGATTCGGCACCGTCGCCGGCGGTGGCCTGCTGGCCCCCACGCCGGCCGCGTCCGCTGCCGGGCTGGTCGATTCGGTGACCGTGGACAGCGCGCTGAAGGTTCGGGTGGCGAGTGGTTGGCTGCGGGGTCGCACGGACCGGAACGTGGCAGCGTTCCTCGGGATCCCGTACGCCGCCCCGCCCTCCGGGGCGTACCGCATGCGGCCTCCAAGGCCGCCCGTGCCATGGAACGGCCTGCGCAACGCAACCAAGTACGGGCCGACCTGCCCGAAATACTACCCCCGTCCGAAGAGCCCACCGCTGTTCCCGGAAGTAGTGATCCCCGGCAAGGAATGCCTCAACCTCAACGTGTGGACCCCAGATCCCCGCGGATCCGGCTTGCCAGTACTGGTCTGGATTCACGGCGGCACGTTCACGAAGGGGTCCGGATCCGCCACCCCGTACCGCGGGACCTCCTTCGCCGACAGTGGGGTCGTGTGCGTCACCATCAACTACCGGCTCGGCGCGGAGGGCTTTCTCTACCTCGATGACGGCACCGCCAACCTGGGGCTGCTGGACCAGATCGCCGCACTCGAGTGGGTCCAGGACAACATCGCCGCCTTCGGCGGCGACCCGCGGAAGGTGACCGTCGCCGGCCAGTCCGCCGGCGCCATGAGCATCACCACCCTCATGGCCATGCCCCGCGCCCAAGGCCTGTTCCGCCACGCAATCATCCAAAGCGGGGCGGCCGCCCAGACACTTACGGCCCAGGCCGCCGCAGGCGTCACCTCGAGGCTGGCTAAGTCGCTCAGAGTTGCCCCGACCCGCGAAGCCTTCAGCAAGGTACCCGCCGGACGGCTCGCGCGGGCGGCGTCCGCCCTCGTCGAGGAAGACCCGACCGCCTCGGATCCGGCCGAGTGGGGAAGCCTCCCCTTCGCCCCAGTCGTTGACGGCCACACCCTCTCCGACCACCCGCTCGACGCGTTGAGAAACGGTGCCAGCAGCGGCGTGCGGCTCCTGGCCGGGTGGAACCGGGACGACACCCGGATCGGCCTCGTCCCCAACGGCTTCATCGACAGGATCGACAAGGCCGACGAGGCCACCCTCTCCGCACTCGTGGGCGCCCTCGGCGCACCCGAGGGGACGGTCGAGCTCTACCGGGCAGCCCGTCCGAAAGCGAAAAACGGGGACCTGCTCGCCGCGGTGACCACCGACTGTTTCATTCGCATTCCGGCGATCCGGGTCGCCGAGGCACGCCTCGAGTTCGGCACGTCCGACACCTGGATGTACCGCTTCGACCACGGGTCGCCGAGCTTCTCCGGCCGCCTCGGCGCCGCCCACGGGGTGGAGATCCCGTACGTGTTCGACCTCCTCGACGATGAATCCATCCACGCCCTCATCGGCCCCCAACCACCACAGATCGTCGCCGACACTGCCCACAGCACCTGGGTCAGCTTCGTTGCCGACGGCAACCCGTGCTGGCCCCGATACAACCTGCCCAACCGGTCCACCGCGCTGATCGACGAGGCGATCACCATCGTCAACGACCCCGACCATGCCGAGCGTGAGGTGTGGACCGGTCGACGCTGATCGGGAGTTGTCTTCGGCGTCGACTGCGTGGCTCAACGAACGCCGCGAGGCGCCCACAGGGCCCCGTAGAGGGCATCGGCTGTGCCGGCTGTTTGTCGGCGGCACGTTCAGGAAACGCGCCTGCGGGCACCGGATGACGACGGGGGTATGCATGGAAACGAGGGATGATCCGGACGTACACGTCGTCGTGGCGGGCCTGGGGCCGGTCGGTGGTGTCCTGGCGGCGATGCTCGGTGCACGGGGAGTGCCGACGGTGGTGGTCGAGCCCAACGAGCGGCCGTATCCGAAGCCACGGGCCGCCGTGCTCGACGTCGAGGCGATCCGGCTCCTGACCGCACTGCCTGGCATGCCGCCGCTGGAGAAATGGGCGACGCCGCTGGCTCGCAACGGTGCCGTCGGCCCGGATCGTCAGCCACTGATCATGATCGATCAGACGGCTCGGGCTTTCGGCCAGCCGCAGGTCGCCCGCATCGACCAGCCCGTGCTGGAGGAGGATCTGCGTACGGTCATTGCCGGCACGGGCTGCGTCGAGGTAGTGGCGGGGCGCAGCGTGCGTACCGTGGAACCGGACGGCGAGCGCGTCACCGCGGTGCTCGATGATGGTCGGCGTCTGACAGCGCGGTGGCTGGTCGGCTGCGACGGTGCCGCCAGCGCTGTCCGCGTCGCTGCCGGCATCGGTTTTCCTGGTAAAACGTTCGCGCAGCCCTGGCTGGTCGTCGATGCCGCGACGCGTCCGGACGCCAGCGGCAATCGCGGCGTGGGCGGTGCGACGGACGGTGCCGCGACCTTTGCCTTCGTGCTTGACCCCGCGCGACCCGCCGTGGCGATGTCTCAGCGTGGCCGGTGGCGGTGGGAGTGGATGGTGCTGCCTGGCGAGGACCCGGACACCATGACCATGCCTGAGGTGGTGCGGTCCCTGGTCGCTGCCTGGGTGGATCCCGCAGCACTGGAGATCCAACGGGCGGCCGTGTTCACCTTCCATGCCAGGATGGCCGACCGGTGGCGCGCCGGACGGATCCTGCTCGCCGGTGACGCCGCCCACGCCATCCCACCATTCGCCGGCCTCGGTCTCAGCATGGGAATCCGTGACGTTGGTGCCCTGGCCTGGCGCCTCGCCGATGTCGTCGGCGGTGCCAGCGGTGCCGACCTGCTCGACGGCTACGAGCGCGAACGCCGGGCAGACGTCAGGCGTACCACCGCGATGGCATTAGGCATCGGCCGCCTGGTGCAGACCCGCAACCGCGCGGCGTCACGACTGATCCGTGGGCTGGTCCGCACGGCGGCGGCCGTGCCCGGGCTGCGCGCGCGCCTGGGTAGCCGGCCCGTGCCACCGCGACGGCTGCCGCGCAGCCTCGCCGGACCGCTGCCACAGGCTGGTCACGTCCTGCCCAACCCGCGCGTCAGCGTCGCGGGCGGCGCACCCGTCCGGCTCGATGAGCTCATCGGCTACCGGTGGGCGTACATCGGACACCGATGCGACCCCCGCACCGTAACCGACACCATTCCCCACGACGCGGTCGTCCTCGCCCTGCAACACCCGGACCCGGCACCCGGCTGCCTGCCGATCAGCGACCTCGACGGGCTTCTCAACGACACCCCCGGCACCGTCACCGCGGTGCGCCCGGACCGCTTCGTTCATGGAATCCTGGAATGAGTAACCGTGGGAAGCGTCCAGAGCCGGAGACGTCGACCGGCATCAGATCGAAGGAGGCGGCCAGCGGCTGACGGATCGGTTCCCGACGTCGGTACGGTGCACCTGAGGAATTCACCTATCGCCTCCGCAAGAACCGCGACGTGGAACTGCAACATCACGGCCGCCCTGCCACTGTGCTTCGCGGCGCCGCCGCGGCCCGGTTCCTGGTCGACGTCAACAGCGAAGATCCTCAGGCGTTGATGGCGCGCATCACCGGCAACTACAAACACGGCAACGCGGCCGCCGCGCTGAGGGGTGGGAGGTAGGCCAGAACTGCCACCGCGAAGGCGGTTGCCCGGACGATCAGAAAGCCCAGCACGGATGCCGCCTGCTCCGTCGTCATTGCGGTCAGCAACGATGCGGCTGGATCAAGAGGCATCATGGTCACAATGCTCTGCTGACGCTCGAGGGGTAGCTTGGCGGCGAGCGGCGCCGCCCACTGCGGTGGCATCTCGACCAGGAGCCGCAGCACTTCGTGATCTGGCATGGACGTCATCGCCTCTGCGGACACATCGGCCGGCATCCAGGCCAGTACAGGCGAGTGACGCTGCGACCAAACCACCTGCCTGAGTCACCGCGGCTTGTCCCTCACGCCCTCGTCCTCATTGCCGACAGACGTCCAGGCCGTGATGGGCCACGAAAGCCGTCGACCACGCTCAACCTCTACACCCACCGGTCGGACGGACGAGATCAACGCATCCGCGACGCGTTCGCTGACTCATAGCTGACTCATGACCATGTCCGTCGATGCCAGGGGCATCTTCCTTGTAAGCGAGGCGTCGAGGGGGCGGGGCCTGGTCTGGCCAGCTCGGGAACCCAACGGCTATGTCGCCTCGGTCAACTCCTCAGGAACGCGAGCAGATCACTGTTGACCTGGTCCTGGAGGGTGGACGTGATGCCGTGCGGCGCGCCCGGGTAGTAGATGTCCTTGGCGTTCGCGATGAGCTGGGCGGTCTTCCTCGCCGAGTCTTTGACCGGGACTATCTGGTCGTCCTCGCCGTGCAGCACCAGGGTGGGGATGTCGAACTTGGCGAGATCGTCGCGGAAGTCGGTCTCGGAGAAGGCCTTGATGCTCTCGTAAGCGTTCAACAGGCCGGCCTGCATGCTCCACAGCCAGAACTGGTCGAGGATCCCCTTCGAGACCTTCGCCCCCTGCCGGTTGGCGCCGTAGAACATCTGCGCCAGATCCTGGTAGAACTGCGATCGGTCCTTCATCAGGTTGGCGCGCATCTCGTCGAAGACGGCGATGGGTAGGCCCTCGGGGTTGTCCGGCGTCTGCACCATGATCGGCGGCACGGCGGAGATAAGGACGGCTTTGGCGACCCGTCTCGTCCCGTGGCGGCCGATGTAGCGCGCGACCTCACCACCGCCGGTCGAGTGCCCGATCAGTGTGACGTCGGTGAGGTCGAGCGCCTCGATGACCGCCGCGAGGTCGTCTGCGTAGCCGTTCATGTCGTTTCCGCCGGAGGCCTGGCTTGACCGGCCGTGACCACGGCGGTCGTGCGCGACGACCCGGAAACCGTTCTGCATGAGGAAGAGCATCTGGCCGTCCCACGCGTCCGCGTTCAGCGGCCAGCCATGGGAGAAAGTGACAACGGGGCCCGCACCCCAGTCCTTGTAATAGATCTCGGTGCCGTCCTTGGCGGTGATGTAGCTCATGCCGCTGTCCTTTCCGATTCGTCCCCGTCGGGCATGCCGGCCGGGCCGGCCGGTACCGCAGAACCGCCGAAGAGCTGCGAGAGAGGTACAGCAGCTCGCGCCCGTGATGTCGGCTTTACCCGATTTTAGGCGGCAGCGCGTAAACCATGGGCCCGGATCGGGCGAACACGGGAAGGACTCCACGAGCCGCGTCAACCGACGCGCAGCGATGCACCCTACCTCGGCCTCTCGACCGCCGGGATCAGCGCGGACGTGCTGCACAGAGCTTGTAAGCGGGCAGTCAGGCCGTGTCAAAAGATCCGGAACAGGTACGGAATGATCTAGGTCTCGCTCCCCGGTGACCAACCTGTTCTGCCTGGTAGATCCACCCGTCGGCAGCTTCCCGGCAGGGGCGTCTACACCTACCCGCGCGCTAACTCGCGTTCTCGTTGCGAGGGGGAAGCTTCCAGTTCGGCCGGACGTAGTGGCACGTGTAACCCCCGGGATTTCGCTCCAGGTAGTCCTGGTGTTCCGGCTCGGCCTCCCAGAAGGGGCCAGCGGGGGTGACCTCGGTGACCACCTTGCCCGGCCACAGGCCGGAGGCGTCGACGTCGGCGATCGTCTCTTCGGCGACCTTTCGCTGCTGCTCGTCGCAATAGAAGATGGCCGACCGGTAGCTGGTTCCCACGTCGTTGCCCTGGCGATTCTTCGTTGTCGGGTCGTGGGCCTGGAAGAAGAACTCGAGAAGCTCTCGGTAGGCCAGTTTCGCGGGGTCGAAGACGACCTCGACCGCCTCGGCGTGAGATCCATGGTTCCGATACGTCGCGTTCGGCACGTCTCCGCCGGTGTATCCGACCCTGGTGTCGACTACGCCCGGGTGTTTCCGGATGAGGTCTTCCATGCCCCAGAAGCAGCCGCCGGCCAGGAGCGCCTTCGCAGTCGTCTCGGTCATCGTCGCTCCCCGTCCGGGTGCTCGAAAATTCTGCGGTACTCGCCGTAGCCTTCACGCTCGAGGTCGTCGCGTGGGATGAACCGGAGCGCCGCCGAGTTCATGCAGTAACGAAGTCCGCCCGTTTCTGGGGGACCGTCGTCGAACACGTGGCCCACGTGGCTGTCCCCGTGCGCCGACCGGACCTCGGTGCCGAACATGGCGTGGCTCGACTCTCGGACCTCGACCACGTTCTCCGATTCGATCGGCCTGGTGAAGGTCGGCCAGCCGGTGCCGCTGTCGTACTTATTGACGGAAGCGAACAGCGGTTCACCCGACACGACATCGACGTAGATCCCCGGCTCCTCGTTGTCCCAGTAGGCGTTGTCGAAGGCTGGCTCCGTCCCCGCTTCCTGAGTGACTCGGTATTGCTCCGGCGACAGCCGAGAAACTGCCTCGGGGCTCTTGCGGTACTCGTGTGACACCGTTCTTCCCCTCCAGGGGTCGACAAGAACGCTCAGGGTCTACACACGCCTGCCCGAGTGCGTACCCCGCCTAGAATCGACTAACCACGGGGCTGGTAAGCGGACCACGGTCAGGCACATGCGAGGCCCTATTAGGTCGCTGGATCTATCGCACCTCAGGTGGCGGACGAGTGTCGCGGATCAGTTGTCGGATCACAATCACAGGAAGCGCTCTGTCCCGTCCCGGCTGATGCTTGACCCGCGGGTTCAAGGGGTGCGCAAGGAGCTCGGCGAGCTTCTCGGATGGTGTCATGAAGCCGAGGGTCTTGCGGGGGCGGCGTTGGGGCTCTGGGCGAAGCGGGCAAGGCCCAAGTCACGCACCGTGAGGCCACGAAGGAATCGCCGCCAAGCCTGAGCGTGAGGCACCGGCAATAGTTGGCATCCCCGCCCAGGTGCGGGTACGGCGCTTGCCGGACGGACCACAACTTGCCGCTGTCTGCGGTTGGTCAGCTCTGTCACGTTCGCGCGTGGCTCGTCGCCCACTCGAGCGCGTAGTCGGCCACCTGCTCCCAGCCAGGCTCGACGCCGGTGAAGTGTGAGCGGTCCGGAAACTCGTAGGTCTCAGTCGTCGCCTCGGAGTTGCGGTATTTCTTCGCGTTCGAGCGGATCACCGAGGGCGGCATCAGGTGGTCTTTGCCGCCAATGATGAACAACAGCGGAGCCCGGTCGTCCAGGTCGTAGTCGACCCAGGTCTCCTGGTGGCCCGGCCTCCAGTTGGCTGTCAGGCCATAGGTCCAGACCCAGCTGCCGGGCGCCGGGATGTGGAGGCGGTCGTACGCGGCGTCGGATTCCTCCCGGCTGACCGTGTTGGCGAAGGCATAGTGGAACTGCTCCTTGGTGAAGCCCACCGCGCGGTGCCGGTTGGCCGGATTCTTGAGGATTGGGAACAGGGACTTGGTCTGGGCAGGCGGGTTCACCCGCACGCCCTCGGGTGGCGCCGAGTCGATCACCACCGCGGCGGCGCCCAACCCGCGGTTCACTAAGAGTTGGGTGAAGGTCCCCCCGAAGGAGTGGCCCATGATGATCGGCGGACGGTCCAGGCTCTCGACCACCTCGCTGAGATGGTCGAGCGTTGCGGGAACGGAGGCCTCGGCGATGACCTCGGGTCTTTCCCGCAACGCCTCTACCTCGATCTCGAATCCCGGGTACGTCGGCACGAAGACCTCATGGCCCTTCGCCCGGTAGTGCTCCACCCAGCGGTCCCAGCTTCGGGCGGTCATCCACAGCCCGTGGATCAGCACGATCGGCAGCGCATTGGTCGTCGGCTCGCTCATGATGCTCCTTCCGATGGGCTGCAGCAATCGTCGGAACCCTCGGACAGCGGTAACCTCACGCCGCAGGGATGAAGTCGCGGCCCGCCGGCGCACGCTCTGCACCGCCTCCGGGTCGCCGGTCGCTCCCGTGAAATCCTAGCCGTCCGCACACCGCCCGGAAGCGGAAGCGACGTGAACGCCGGAAGCGTCGTCAGTTCGGCGCATCTGGTCACGGACGGCGCGCTGGCCCGGTCGGCTGCTGATCGTGTCGCCCATCAGGTGAAGCCGCCGTGCCCTCATCAGCCGGAGTCGGACAGCCGGCCGCCGGCGATGCCTGGTCTGGTGACCGAAGCCCTCACCGCCTAACTGACCGGCGTTGCGACTAGCCCCCTTGGGCGCAATGGGTCGAACAGGGCTGAGCCGGCACTCGTTCGGACGGGCGGCCACCGATACCGCAGGAAAGCTCATCGATAGCCTTTAGTGGCCTTGACGATCTGCGGGCTGACCACGATCGCGTACCCGACGAGAATCGCCGAGGTGAGCCCGAGCAGCAGGCCAGGTTCGGTGACCACCAGCGTCACCACGATGGCCAGCGCGATTCCCACCAGGCCGACGATGAACCGGCGCCGGGGCATGCGACCGAGAGCGAAGCGGTGCAGACCCAACCCGCACAGCATCCACGCGACGATCGACCCGCCCAGCACGAATCGCGCGTTCAGCGGCATCTGACGCGACTGACCGATCTCGTACACCACAACGCCCAGCGCCCATCCCAGGAAAAGCACGGCCGCGCCAGCGGGTGAGTGGAGATAGGCGTAGCCCTGACAAATGCGGCACGGCGAGCGTCTGACCGGAAAATGAGCCTGACCAGGGCGGGTCTTGTGCAGGGGGCATCGCCGGGCTGGTGGGGGCCGGTCCGGTGTGATGTTGGTGGTT